>NZ_CP053439.1:2563636-2884090 GCF_000769405.2 Rhizobium brockwellii | reverse complement strand
GTCCGGGATCATCGACAAGGCATAGGAGATCAGGATGCGGTCGAAGCCGCTGACGCCGAATTCACGCGGTGTGAATGCCGTGGCGTCGGCGACGCGGAATTCCGGGATCGTCGCCTTGGTGGCGAAGGTCTTGCGTGCCGAAATCAGCATCTCCTGGGAAATGTCGAGGCCGAACAGCTTGGCGGTCGGGAAATGCCTGTGGGCGAAGGCCATGTTGCGCCCGGTGCCGCAGCCGACTTCCAGAAGGCTGCCGCCTTCGGCCACGTCGAGATTGCGGATCGTGCTGTCGCGGCCGAGAAGATAATATTTGCGGGTCAGGTCGTAGATGTGCCGCTGGTAGCGGTACATGCCATCCATGAGGCTGGCATGTTCATCGCTCTTTCCTGCCGCCTCAGTGTCGACCTTGCTCACGCCTTCTTCCCGTAAATGTGGAAGCCGCCGTAGATTGCCGAGCGATCGAGCGCGGTCAGTTCAAACGACTTCTCCTCGAAGTAATCCCACTGGTCGCGGATCACAGGCGCCAGACGGCCTTCGATAATGCTTTTTTCGGCGGCGGTGCGGAAGATCACGCAGGCCCCTTCACGCGCCGTGCGGGTGATTTCCGTCCAAACGTTGTTCAACTGCTCATCCGTCATCCAGTCCTGTGCGTCGAGGAGGATGTAGCGGTCGCGCGAGGCGGCCGGCTCGCGGGCCAGAAGCTCGGTGAAGCTTGCGTGGTGGACGTTGACGCGGTCGACATTGGCGCGGATCACCTGATAGTGCTCCGACTTCAAATAGGTCGGCAGCGGGCCTTCCGCTTCGGTGCCGTAGCGGCGGCCGAAGGCCTGCCAGGCGAAATAATTGTCGCTCATCGGGAAATGACAGGCGAGCTTTTCCAGGCGGTGCTTCAGCACCGGCGCGATCGAATGATCAGCGGCAAGGCTTGCAAGTTCATCATATTGCTGCGGCGGAATCCCGAGGCCGAAGAGCGAGCTCTTGCGACCGGTGATCCAGCGCACGACCGGCTTTTCGAAGAGCGGTGCGATCTGCTCGTCGAAGAACTGGCGCTGCTCGCGGATCGAGCGGGTCTTGGTCATCTCGCGCAGCTTGACGCCATGCAGGCGGGCAAGAAGGTGAGCGGCGCCGATGAAGCGGCCGAGCAGGCCGGTTTCGTAAATGTTGCGGTCGAAGACAGTGACGCGGCGGCGGCCGAACTTGCGGCCGTTCCAGTAGCTGCGGGTCGCCTCATCGAGGCGGGCGGCGAGATGCTGGTCGTAAGCGCGGCTGTTCGACTTCTCGTTCGGCATCGCCAGGAAGCGGACGAGATCGGCATGGCCGGGAAGATGCTTGAAGGCGGCAAGCTTCAGGCGGTTCAGCGCGATGTGGTGCGGGTTGAGATCGACGACGTCGATCGAGGCCGGCGTCTTGGAGAGATAGGCGAGCATGTTGCAGCCGCCGGAGCCGATGGTGACGATGCGATGGTTGGGCTTCAGCTCCATCGCCTGCATGTCGAGATCCGGATCCTCCCATATCTGCGGATAGACGAGGCCGGAGAAGAGAAGGCCGAAGAGACGCTCGGAAAAGCCATCCTTCGAAAAAGCCTTATGGCGAAGAAGGGCGTCCTTGAGTTTCCGGTTCTTGCGGAAGCCGGCATCCGGTGCAAATTCTGACATGAGTCTGTCACCTTTTTAGCGTTCAGGGCGTGTAGCGCGCCTCTGCTACAGTTTGATGACGCGGGCTGTGGGAGGCGCCATTCCTGGGAGACTTCGACCTCCTCGGGCGAGCGACCGGGATGGCTCTCCTCGGAAAGTGATCGGGACGATGATTCTTCTTCGCTTCGGCCCCTTTCCGGCGCGTGTGATTCCTGCTTCTCTCCCGGCATGGAGGAATGCCATGCGATTTGTCCTGCGTATCCTGAAGGCGCTTGCTCTCCTTCTCGTAGTCATCATCGTCGCCGCGGCCGGCTGGCTGTTCATCCGGCCACCGGAACTGCTCAGCGTCGGCGACGGTTATGCCGCCAAGATCGTCTGCTCCAACGTGTTCATCGCCGGCCGGGAGGCGGAGGATGTGCTCCATGACGACGTCCAGGCGCCTGGAAATCCGCTACTGCGGCTGGTGCGTGTCAGCGTCGACCCCGACAACGACCGCGTGACGGCGCGCTTCATGGGACTGTTTGCACCGAGTTATGCGCTCTATCGCGGTGCTTTCGGCTGCACGAGCGTGCCGGACGGCAATTTCGAGGCGGCCGCAAAGGCAGCTCCCTTCGATCCGCCGGCCAAGATGCTGGCGAATGACGCCTTGTGGCCGGAGGGCGAGGGCACCGGCAATCCGGCGGACGGGAAGGTCGCTGCGCTGCTTGCCGATGCCGGAGTTGCCGGCCCGGCAATGCGGGCGATCGTCGTGGTGCGCAATGGCCGCATCGTCACTGAGGCCTATGGCCCTGGCTTCTCGACAAAGACGCCGCTAATCGGTTGGTCGATGACGAAGACAGTGAATGCGGCGGTCCTCGGCCGGCTGATGCTCGGCGGCAAGATCTCCTTCGACGATGATAATCTGTTGGCGCAGTGGAAGAACGATGCGCGCGCCAGAATCAAGGTTTCCGACCTGCTCGGCATGGAGAGCGGCCTTGCCTTCAACGAGGATTATGGTGACGTCGCCGATGTGACGCGCATGCTCTATCTCGATCCCGACATGGTATCGCTGCCGGCCAATGCTCCGATGGAGGCGGCACCCGGCCAACGCTTCCGCTATTCGAGCGGCACGGCCGTGCTGCTGTCGCGCATCTGGATGGACAGGGTCGGCAATGCGCAGGCGGCTTTTTCCTATCCGCACGATGCGTTGTTTTCGCCGCTCGGCATGACGAGCGCGGTGTTCGAACTCGATGCCCGCGGCACGTTTGCCGGAAGCTCTTATCTTTATGCGACGGCGCATGACTGGGCGCGCTTCGGGCAGTTTCTGCTGCAGGATGGTGTGTGGAACGGCCAGCGATTGTTGCCGGAGGGCTTCGTCGGCGCGATGCGCACCCCGACGGCGGCGTCGAACGGGCGCTATACGCAGGCTCAGGCCTGGCTGGCACCCGGCGGCGGCTCCAGCGCTGAGGCCGGGTTACCTGAGGATACGTTCTGGCTGACGGGGCACGACGGGCAGAGCATGGCAATCGTGCCTTCCGCCAATCTGGTGGTCGTCAGGCTTGGCCTGACGCCGAGCCGGCTCGGCTATCAGCCGCAGACACTGCTGAAGGCGATCCTGGCGGCATTGCCGAAACCGGGAGAGCAGCAACAGCAGGCCGGATCGCAACGGCAGACACAGCCGCAGCCATAGGCTGGGGCTTATTCAGCCATTATCTCTACTGCATGTTCAAGGGACGGCTGTAGTTTCAGCCGGTTTCAATAGTTACCTTGGGCGATGTCGGTCATGCCCTTGCGCTTGGCGTCGTAATAATAGCCGCGCGCATAGAGGCGGACGGCATCGTCTTCCCGACTGTCGGAGACGAGCCATGCGCCGCGCAGATATTTCGCGGCATATTTGATATTGGTCTCGGCATCGAAGAGGCCGCCCGGGGCACCGTCATAGCCCATGGACTTTGCGGTGTTGTATTTGATCTGCATGAGGCCGAAATAGCCGCGCTTGTTGTAGGCCTTCGGATTATAGCGGCTCTCGCGATGGACGATGCGGTGGAGCAGCGTCTCGGGAATCTCGTAGACCTTCGAATATTTGGCGATGAGCTTGGTGACGAAGCTCTTCTCGACCGTCGGCGCATCGTCCTTGTCGTCGTCGCTGAACATCGGGGGGGCGGTCGGCGGATCGCTCGGCCCGGATTCGTCGAAACCGTAATCCATCCTGGCACGCGGCGTGGTGTCGACTGCGGCAAGTGCTGCAAGCGCGCTGTTTTGCGGTGTCGCGGCAAAGGCAAGCTGCGTCGTCGGCTGTGCCGGCGTTCCCGGACGCGGCGTCGGCACGACGGACTGGATCGCCGTCATCTCGGGCGTCAGCGGAATCTGCGCGTAGGCTGCCGGCTGTATGCCTGCCTGCATGGCGAGATCCGCAGGCTGAGAGGTTGCCACAGCCGGCATCGCCGTTGCGGTCAGGGAAGTGGATGATGCCTGGGGAATGGTGGCGCCAGCAACAGCTGCGCCTTCGGCTGTCGGGATCGCGGCGAGCGTTGCATCTTCGCCCGGCTTCGGCATCGGTACGACGGTCTGGGCGGCTGTCAGTTCGGCCTGGGACGTGTATTCGACGCTCGTGCATCCCGTCATCACGCCGCAGAGTATCGTGGAAACGACAAGACTGCGTTTCAGGCCGGACAATCCGATCGCTACCATTCCGCCACTTTCGTGAAATCGCGCCGCCCCGGCAGCGTATAAAAGTTACCAAAATCCTTAAACCCTGGCGACCCCATTAACCTATTCGTGGCATTCCGGCAACCACGGAATATTACTAGGCTGCAATACGGCGATACCCGGCCGTTACGGCACCTGCAGCGATCAGCAGAGTCCCTCCGGTTCGGTTCACGGCGCGCTGGATGCTCGCCTTGCGAATCAGTCCGCGCGCGGCATGGGCGAGAAACGCGTAGGTGGAAGCGTTGAGGATCGCCAGCACGAGGAAGGTCGCTTCCATGATCGCCATCTGACCGAGAAAGGGCAGAGCCGGATTGAGGAACTGAGGCACGAAGGCGACGAAGAAAATGATGCTCTTCGGATTGAGGGCGGTGACGACATAAGCGTGGAGGAAGATCTTGAGCGACTTCTCCTCTGGCAGATTGTCGTTGTCGGCAATCGGTTCGCCGATGATGGGAGCCCGCCAGAGCTTGATTCCCAGCCAGATCAGATAGGCGCCGCCGATCCACTTCAACACGGTGAAGAGGGTCGCGGAGGCGGCCAGAACGGCACCGAGACCGAAGAGAGAAGCCGTCATCGCGGTGAAGTCACCGAGCGCCACGCCGCCTACCGTTGCAAACGCCGTCCTGCGTCCATGACCAAGCGCATAGGAAACGACGAGCAGTATCGTCGGCCCCGGTATGGCCAGCATGATGGCGGATGCCGCCGCAAAAGCGAGCCAAGCTTCAAGTGACATGGTGTCTCCTCCTATTCCTCGGGAACAAGCAAAGACATCATATTAACCATCCGTCAATCACGCTTCTTTGTATTTCTGGCCTATATTGTCCATGACTTCGGCAAACCATGCCGTCGATAGGTCAAAAGCCTTGCCGCCCTTGATGCGCGGGAATTCTATAGTGCGCAATTTACCGTTCTGGCCTTCATCATGGCCGGTAACGCCGGAGACTTTATTGAGCGCGCTTTCGACGGCGAGATCGACCATGCTCTGGATCAGCCTGAGGTCATCGCCGTTGGCAGGCGCGGAGCGGGCGAAATAGCCTGATTTCTGCACGAGGGAACGCTCGGCGTTCAAGAGATTGGCGAACTGCCTCTGGAACCATGCGCCGACATTAATGGTGTCGATCTTCACATGGCCGAAGGCATCGCGCTTGACGGTTTCGCCGGCGGCTTCGCGCTCGGCGACGATGGCGTCGAGGCACGCGCCTTCCGAGACAAAGACCGTGGCATGGCCGTTGCGGTCCATGCTTTCCCTTAGGCGGGCGGCCTCGGCGTCGAGGTCGAAGGCCATCTCAGGCAGGTAGACGGCGTCGATGCTCTTCAGATGCGCGTCCATCATCAAGCCATCGACATACTGGTTGTGGCTGGTGCGCTGGAGATAGGCGCGGGCGGTGGCGGCCGTCAGCCAGCCGCAATGGCGGCCCATGACCTCGTGGATGACGAGGGTGCGGGGGGCGGCAGTCTGCTCGTTGCTGACATTGTCGAAGAAATGTGCGCCGACTTCGGCGGCCGTCCAGGCGCCGAGCGACTGGCGGATCGGCACGACGTCATTGTCGACAGTCTTCGGCAGGCCGACGACGGTGAGATCGTAGCCGTTGGCGGCGAGGTAGGCGGCAAGGTCGGCGGCCGTGGTATTGGTGTCGTCGCCGCCGATCGTGTGGAGAATGGTGATGCCGTCATTGGCAAGGCGTTCGGCGGCAACCCGCAGTGGGTTGTCGCCTTCCTTCACCAGGCCGCGCTTGACGCAGTCGGCGGCATTGGTGAGCTTAACGCGGCTATTGCCGATCGGCGAGCCGCCGTAGCGGTGCAGCAGCGGCGCCTTTTCGCGTATCTCGCGGGTGATCTCGAGACTGTCGCCGATGAGCACACCTTGGTAGCCGGACTTGTAGGCGACGATGTCGAGATCGGGTGCGACGTCGCTGTAGCGTTCGATGAGGCCGCCGACGGCGGATGAAAGACAGGGCGCCAGGCCTCCGGCGGTCAGCATTGCGACTTTCTGTTTGGCCATGATCCCTCCTACGGTGTTTCGGTGCGGCAGCGTTAGCTAGCGCATGGATGCGGCAGGGAAAGGGCCCTGTAAAGTAAAGAATTTACGAAAAATGCGCCACTCTGCCGTGTCGGACCGCAAAGGCGACGGGAAGTGCTGATATAATCGTTTCAGGCGCGGTCTACGCGACGGGAATTCCCGTGGAAATTTCCGTAGCGCGCTCCGGAACCAGGTACCAGGGCAATGCCGGCGACCGCCGGCCATGCCCTCATGCGAGATGAAAGTGGGCGTGATGAATCGTTTGCTGCGGTGCGACAATTACCAAATCGTGAAAACTGTGTTCGGCTCTACGACCAATAGTCGCCTTGCAAAGGCTACGATTCTTTGGTCAAGCTGTTTCTCTATAAGTTGACAAGTGTGTGAGATTTTCGATGTCCTTCTGGGAAAAACTGTTGAATGCCATTGGCAATACCGCAGGCAATGCGCTGTCTGCGGTGGTCGAGGCTATCCGCACGGTTTTTGAAGGCGATCCCGAGACCCGGCGTAAGGTGGCTTTCTCCGTGGCGATCATCGCTCTGTCGGCCAAGATGGCCAAGGCCGACGGCATCGTCAGCGAGAAGGAGGTCGAAGCCTTCCGCGAAATCTTTGAGTTTCCGCAGGATCAGGCGAAGAACGTCGCGAGGCTTTACAACCTCGCGCGGCAGGACGTCGCCGGCTACGAAGCTTATGCCGAACGGCTCTCCACGCTCTGCGTTACCTGTGCGGCCAATTGCCCAGTGCTGGAAGACGTGCTCGACGGCCTCTTCCACATCGCCAAGGCCGACGGGCTGATCCACGAAAAGGAACTGAATTTCCTGCGCCATATCGGCGAGATCTTTCAGATGAGCGAGACCCGCTTCGAGCAGATTGCCGCCCGCCACGTCTCGTCCGGCGGCGATCCCTACAAGGTGCTCGGCGTCTCGCCTTCGGATGATTTCCCGACCATCCGCCGCCGTTACCACGGCCTCGTCAGCGAACATCATCCCGATCGGTTGATCTCGCGTGGCGTGCCGAAGGAATTCCATGTGATCGCCAATGAGCGCATGGCGGCGCTGAACGCGGCCTATGAGGCGATCGAGAAGGAACGCCGCGCCGCATGACCTCTTTCGAGGCCGACTGCAACAGCGCTCGCGTGCAGCCTTCGCCGAACCATGGCGAGCGGGCGGACGGGCGCCATCCCGATATGATCTTGCTGCACTATACCGGCATGCCGACGGCAGATGGCGCGCTCGACTGGCTCTGTCGCGCCGAAAGCCAGGTTTCCAGCCACTACTTTGTGCATGAAAACGGCGAGGTGGTGCAGCTCGTGCCGGAAACACGGCGTGCCTGGCATGCGGGGAAAAGCAGCTGGCACGGCGAGAGGGACATCAATTCTCTGTCGATCGGCATTGAGATCGCCAATGCCGGCCATCCCGGCGGGCTTCCTGATTATCCGAAGGAGCAGATCGCCGCGGTCATCGAATTGTGTCGCGACTGTGTCAAACGTTGGTCGATCGTGCCGGAACGGGTGCTCGGGCATTCCGATGTCGCCCCGATCCGCAAGGTCGATCCGGGCGAGAAATTTCCCTGGGCCGAGCTCCATCTGGCTGGCGTCGGGCACTGGGTCGAGCCGGCAACGATCACCGGCGGGCGCTTCTTCCAGAGCGGCGACACAGGCGAGCCTGTCGAGGCGCTTCAGTCGATGCTGTCGCTCTATGGTTACGGCACTGAAATCACGGGTGAATTCTCCGAAAAAACGGCAGGCGACGTGGAAGCTTTCCAGCGGCATTTTCGACCCGAACGGATAGATGGCATCGCCGATTTCTCGACGATCGACACGTTGCACCGGCTGCTGTCGGCTTTGCCGCGTTATTCCTGATTCCTCGACAATTACCGAAACGCCGAATTTCGCACTGCAGCACGAAATTCGGCCTGCCACATCATTTCCCTATTATCTCCTCATTGCGATGGTCTAAGAACGTCCGCCAAGCGGTGCTCGGGGTTGTTTTCGAGTTAAACCACGGGCGCTATGTGAAACGATAAGAATTACCGCGAATCCAGATCGGTACTTGATCTGGTATTCATTATGACAGCGAGGCGCGCCGTCCGGAAATTCTTTGGGTCGGAGTGTTCAAGACTACATGAGAAAACTGATTGTTGTTGCTGCAACATGCGTTGGCATGGTGCTGGCGGGAAATAGCTTTGCCTTTGCGAATGATTGGGGTGTGCGAGCCGATGCGTCGGTGAAGAAAGTCGAACGTCCTTCGAAGAAGACAGAGCGTCCGTTGAAGAAAGCGGAGCGTTCGGTCAAGTCGGCGAAGCGTCCGCTCAAGACGGCGGAACGCCCGCTGAAGACGGTCGAGCGCCAGAGCGGTTATTCCGTCGCCAATGTTTCCGGCAATTCCTATTCCGCACTGATCAGCAAATATGCGAACCAATATGAGGTACCGGTTGCGCTTGCGACCGCGGTCATCCGCATCGAAAGCAATTTCAATCCGAATGCGCGGGGTAGCCACGGTGAAATCGGCCTGATGCAGATAAAGCCTGCAACTGCCCGCATGATGGGCTATTCCGGCAGCGCCAAGGGCCTGTTCGATCCGGAAACCAACATCAAGTACGGCATGAAATATCTGGCTGCCGCCCATGATCTCGGTGGTGGCGAGACCTGCAACACCATCCTCAAATACAATGCCGGCCATGGCGCCACGCGCATGAACCCGGTGTCCAAGTCCTATTGCGGCAAGGTTCTGGCAATGCTCTGAGCCTGAAGCGATTATCCCTGACAAGAGCGGGATGATTCAAGATGATTGCCATGGTATCGCTGGAATTTAGCGAGGTGGGATATGGCAGTCGATTTCAGGTTCATTATCATCGGCGGCGGCATGATGGGTGCCGCCGCCGCCCGGCATCTCTCCTCGATGGCCGACGGCATCGCGCTGATCGGCTCGCGCGAGCCTGAGGAGCGCCAAGCTCATCACGGGGTCTTCGCCAGCCACTACGACGAAGCGCGCATCACCCGCACCTTCGACGGCAATCTTGCCTGGGGAACCTTCGCCGCCCGCTCGCTCGACCGCTACCGCGAGATCGAGGCAAGGAGCGGCATTTCCTTCTATTCGGAGGTCGGCTGCCTCTTTGCCGTTCCTGAGAAGGGCGAGCAGGACTATATCAAAAGGGCGCTGACCGTCAGCCGGACACTCGGCAGCGATATCGAGACCATCGCGCGGTCGGAACTCGGCCAACGTTTCCCCTATCTTTCCGTCGATCCTGATTCCACGGGATATTTCGAGCGCAAGCGCGCCGGTCACATCAACCCGCGGGCGCTGGTGCGCGCGCAGGCGACGCTCGCCGAACAGGGCGGCGTCACGCTGATTGAGGCAACAGCAACATCGGTGCGTGATGGCGGTTCCCATGTCGAGGTGACGGCCGGCGGCAGGAGCTACAGCGCCGAACGTGTGCTGGTGGCCGCCGGCGGATTCAGCAATTTCCATGCCCTGCTGCCGCGTGCGGTCGATACCAGGGTTATGGCGCGCACGGTCGCATTCTACGAACTCGGCGAGCGCGAGATGGCGGTTTTCGGCGGCATGCCGTCGACGATTGTGCTCGGTGACCGGGAAGAGGATCACATCTATATCCTGCCGCCGGTGCGTTATCCCGACGGCAAGACCTATCTGAAGCTCGGTGGCGACACCGAGGCGCTTTCTTTCGAGCGATTGGAGGATGCCGGTGCGTGGTTCCGTTCCGACGGCAGTGCTGCCGAGCGCGATCATCTGTCGCGCATCGCCTTGCAGCTGATGCCGGAGCTTGCCGGCTGCCCTGTCACATCGGCGCCCTGTGTGGCGAATTTCACGCCGACCGGTTATCCCTATGCGGGATTTACGCAGTCGCCGCGCATCGCGGTGCTGACCGGCGGCAATTTCGTCGCGGCCAAATCCTCCGACGAACTCGGGCGGTTGGGAGCGGTGCTTCTTGCTGAAGGACGGCTCGGTGATGAGGATTTTGGTGGCTCACTGACGCCGGTCTTCGCTGCTGCATGATTCCTTAAATCGGATTTATTTCAGGAATTATTCAGCAATTCAGAGTGTTACAGCGTCTTTTGCGCGTCTGAAAAGATGCACTGTATTGTTTAGAGGAGGCTGCATGGCAGTCGATTTCAAATATATTGTCGTCGGCCGTGGGCTGATGGGGGCGGCGGCGGCGCGGCATCTGGCACGGCAAGCGGATGGTGTCGCGGTGATCGGCCCGGATGAGCCTACGGACCGCAAGGCCCATCAGGGCGTCTTCGCCAGCCATTACGACGAGGGGCGCATCACTCGTACCATCGATCCAGACCGCAATTGGGCGCTGCTCGCCAACCGTTCGATCGGACGTTATGGCGAGATCGCCCGCGACAGCGGTATCGATTTCTATCGGGAGGTCGGCTGCGTCGTCGTCGCGCCGACGGGAGGCGATTATATCGAGAAGACCCGGCGGGCCGCCATTTCGCTCGACGTCGAGACCAGCCTGCTCGACGTGGCTGGGCTGAAGGCCGCCTTTCCCTTCTTCGCCTTTCCTGATGGTGGTGCGGGCGTCTTCGAGGCGAGGGGGGCCGGCCACATCAGTCCGCGCAAGCTTGTGAGAGCCCAATCGCTGCTGGCGGAAAAGGCAGGCGCCACGGTCATCCGCGATCATGTCGTTTCGATCCGCAGCGAAGGTGGATCGGTTGCCGTCAAGACATCAGGTGGCCGCACTTATCGCGGTGAAAAGGTGCTGCTGGCAGCGGGCGGATTTTCCATTGCTAAGAATCTGTTGCCGCGGCCCGTTGCCATGACGGTTTACGCCCGGACCGTGACGCTCTTTGAAGTAAGCGAGGCCGACGCGGTGCGCCTGGCCGCGATGCCGTCGCTCATCCTCAGGGCGCCCGGCATCGATATCTACCTGCTGCCGCCGATCCGGTATCCCGACGGCAAATTCTACCTGAAGATCGGCGGCGATCCTGACGATCTGGTGCTCAGCGACGACGCGGAGATGCGCGCCTGGTTCAAGACCGAGGGGCGCGATACGGTGCGCGCGCATCTCAAACGCATCGTTGAAGGTCTCGTGCCTAATATCGTGCCGCTTTCGATTTCGACGGCGGCCTGCGTCGTGTCGCATACGGAAAGCGGCTATCCGATGATTGGCTATAGCTCATCGCCCGAGATCGCGGTGCTGACGGGCTGTGCCGGCACCTCGGCCAAGAGTTCGGACGAAATCGGCCGGCTTGGGGCCGAGCTGCTTTTGTCAGGCGGAATCAGCGAGCAGGGCTACTCGACGGATTTCACACCGCAATTTCGCTAGAGCATTTCCGTTTTTCTCCGAATCACGGAAGTGCTCCCTGTTTTTGTTCTTACGCAATTGCGTACGCAAAACCGCTGCGCAGTTTTGCTGGAATTGCTCTAAGCGATATCATTTATTTCTATAGCAATTGCGATCTCTCTCGTTTATGGGAGCCCTGCCAGTTGGCTGGGCAGCCGCGCTTTACCAATGCCGAAAGGCGGTAGGGTGAGGAAAGTCCGGGCTCCACGGAAACACGGTGCCGGATAACGTCCGGCGAGGGCGACCTTAGGGAAAGTGCCACAGAAAGCAAACCGCCTGTCATGACAGGTAAGGGTGAAAGGGTGGGGTAAGAGCCCACCGCATCTCCGGCAACGGAAATGGCACGGTAAACCCCACCGGGAGCAAGACCGAATAGGGATGACGTGGCGGGCCGAAAGGCCTTCCGGCCGGTTTCCAGGCCAGTCATCCGGGTGGGTTGCGCGAGGCAGCGTGCGAACGCTGTCCCAGAGGAATGGCTGCCACGTTCCGGTTCACGCCGGAGCCTTACAGAACCCGGCTTACAGGCCAACTGGCGATTAATATCTTGCGGCGCGTCGGCCGGATTTTCACCGTAAGTCGCTGAAACCGACTGTTATCAAGCGGATGTTCATGCATCCCCGGGTGGATTTTTATTGCAGAGCCACCAGTACGTGTCGTTTGTAAGATGGCGATGCTAACCCTTTGTTAAACTTAACGGCTTATAAATTTTTGATCATGCGTCCGTTGCAAAATGGGCGTATCCCATTGACGCCCATATGGTCCCATGCTATCCCAAATGCGCACTGCACCAGGGCAATCACCTGCCCATTCATCGCAAAGCAAAGGCGCCTTCCTCTCCGGAAGCGTCGGAGGGGTTTTTGCTCATCCGGCTTGCGAAGCTGTGCCTGATATCGGGAGTTTCGGGCGTCTTTTGGTCCGGATCCCTGCGGGAACGGATGTTTCGTGTCATGAACCGCTTCCTTTCGAACGCGACCAACAGGATCGATGCCAAGGGCAGGGTTTCCGTGCCTTCGGCGTTCCGTTCCGTGCTGGCGCAGCGCAATGTTCAGGAGCTCTATTGCTTCCAGGACTTTGTGTTTCCGGCGATCAGCATCGGCGGTCCGGATCTTCTCGAAAGATTCGAACGGCAGATTGCTGCGGAGGATCCGTTTTCGCCGGATGCGAACGAGATGTCGCTTCTCATTCATGGAGGCGGGGTCTTCATGAAGCTCGACGCCGAGGGGCGGCTGATGGTCACGGATTTCATTCGCGGCTTCACCGGTATCTCGGACGAAGTGACCTTCGTCGGTCGGGCGGATCATTTTCAGCTCTGGCAGCCGCAGGCTTTTGTGGCCGCACAGGCGCAAGCACGAGGGGAGCGCAAGCTGGCGGGCAAGCGTTCCTGAAAGAACGAGGGAATGGAATGGTGGCGAATCCTGGCGGAGGTTCAACTGATGCCGGTGGCGGACCGGTTCGTCACATTCCTGTTCTTCTCGAAGAAGTCATTGCGGCGCTGGCGCCCGCGCCCGGCAAACTCATCCTCGATGGTACATTCGGTGCGGGCGGTTACAGCTCGGCCATCCTTGCGGCCGGCGCCGAGGTGATTGCGCTCGACCGCGATCCGACGGCGATTGCATCGGGGCAGGCGATGGTCGCCACCCACGGTGGTCGTCTCAAGCTCGTTCATTCGCAATTCTCGCATCTCGCCGATCATGCGCCGCAGGGCGGGCTCGATGGTGTCGTGCTCGATATCGGCGTCTCCTCCATGCAGATCGACGAGGCCGAGCGCGGCTTCTCCTTCCAGAAGAATGGACCGCTCGACATGCGCATGTCGGTCGACGGTGTGTCGGCCGCCGATGTCGTCAACCGCGCCAAGGTCGCCGATCTCATCCGCATCTTCCATTTTCTCGGCGAGGAAAGCCAGGCGCCGCGCATCGCGCATGCGATCGAGAAGCGTCGCGCCGAAAAGCCATTTGAAACGACACGCGATCTCGCCGGTCTCATCGAGCTCGTTACGCCGCGCAAGATGAAGGACAAGATCCATCCGGCAACGCGCGTCTTCCAGGCATTGCGCATCTTCGTCAACGACGAGCTCGGCGAACTGGCGCAGGCGCTGTTTGCGGCGGAAACGGCGCTGAAGCCGGGCGGGCGGCTTGTCGTCGTCACCTTTCATTCGCTCGAAGACCGCATCGTCAAGAAATTCTTCTCCGACCGCGCCGGCAAGGCGTCGGGTTCGCGGCATCTGCCGGTCGCGCATGAGCGAGCGGCAACCTTTGCGGCTATCGGCAAGCCGATGGTTTCGGCAAGCGAGGCGGAGGCCGAGATCAATCCGCGCGCCCGCTCCGCCAAGCTGCGCGCCGGCCAGAGGACGGACGCCGCCGCCGAAGCCGCGGATATGTCGCTCTTCGGGTTTCCCAATCTTGCCAGTCTCGGAAAGCTTGGTGGTTGATATGCTGAAAACGTTCGATCTCGTGCTCATCGGCGTCATGACGGCCACCGCCGCCGTGACCTACACGATCAAGCACCGCGCTGAATTGAAGCTCGAGGAGGTTCATCGCCTCGAAGCCGAGATCAAGCTCGAGAAGGATACGATCGACCTTCTCAAGGCCGACTGGGCGCTGCAATCGCAGCCGAACCGGCTGGAGCGGCTGGTCAAGGCCTATAATGACGAATTGAAGCTGCAGCCGACGGAATCGACGGCGCTCGTGCATGCCAAGGAATTGCCGATGCTGAAATCCGAGGTTCCCGTGCCTGACGTGACGGAGGCCAAGGCCAGCGCCAAAAGCGCGACCGAGGCCAGCGCCAAAAGCGCGACCGTGGCCAGCGCCAAGAGTGCGACCGTGGCTAGCGCCAAAGGCGCGCCGGACGCCGCCAAGGGCGCCCAAGCCGCCGCCAAGGCGCAGCCCATTCCGATGCCTGCGCCACGCGGCGAGGCAGAGGATGCAGATCAGATCGAAACCGGATCGGTGGAGGAATAATGTCGTTTCTTTCCCGCATCATGGTTTTGAAGAGCCAGGCGCATTTCTCCGCCGGCGTCTATAACCGGTTCGGCGGTCCTTCCCCCGCCGGCCTGGCGATCGAGGGATCGCGCAAGAAGAAATCGGGGCAGGCAAAAAGCCGCGTCGGCCTGCTGATCCTTGGCTTCATGGGTGTCTACGCCGTCATCGGCGGCCGTCTCGTCGAATATGCGATGAAGGATCAGGAGGTCGTCTCCAGCATTCTGCCGCCCGACCGGCTGATGGCCTCGCGCCCCGACATTCTCGACCGCAACGGCGAGGTGCTGGCGACCGACATCCGCACCGTCTCGCTGTTTGCCGAACCGAACAAGATCGTCGACGCCGACGAGGCGGTCGAGAAGCTTGCGACGGTGCTGCCCGAACTCGACGTCAAGGACACCTATAAGAAACTCTCGGTCAAGACCTCGCATTTCGCCTGGCTGCGCCGGCAGCTGACGCCTAAGCAGCAGAGCCAGATCTTGGCGCTCGGCATTCCCGGCATCGGCTTCCGGCCGGAGAAGCGCCGCTTCTATCCGGGCGGCTCGACCGCCGCCCATATCCTCGGTTACGTCAACATCGACAACCGCGGTGTCGCCGGCATGGAGAAATTTATCGACGACCAGGGGCTGGCCGATCTCGCCTCCGTCGGCATGACCAGCGACCAGCCGCTCGAGCCGGTGCGGCTATCGATCGACCTGCGCGTGCAGAACATCGTCCGGGACGCGGTTGTCAACGCCGTCAACAACTTCCAGTCCAAGGGCGCCGGTGCCGCGGTCATCGACGTGCATACGGGAGAAGTGCTGGCGATGGCATCGGCGCCGGATTTCGATCCGAACGATCCGCAGGA
The DNA here is from genome assembly GCF_000769405.2 of Rhizobium brockwellii. Taxonomy (NCBI): domain Bacteria; kingdom Pseudomonadati; phylum Pseudomonadota; class Alphaproteobacteria; order Hyphomicrobiales; family Rhizobiaceae; genus Rhizobium; species Rhizobium brockwellii. Next base: position 2,868,619 of record NZ_CP053439.1, on the reverse strand, counting down.
AGGCGCCAAGGAGGGTTGGCTCAACCGGATGACCAACGGCACCTTCGAAATGGGCTCGACTTTCAAGACCTTTTCGCTGGCCATGGCGCTCGATAGCGGCAAGGTGAAGATGACCGACAGTTTCGATGCCAGCAAATCGATCTATATCGGCGGCTTCACCATCCACGATTTTCACGGGCAGCGCCGCTGGCTGACCGTTCCCGAGATTTTCCAATATTCTTCGAATATCGGTACGGCGCGCGTCATCGACATCGTCGGCATCGATGCGCAGAAGGACTATCTGACCAAGTTCGGCCTGTTGACGAAGATGCAGACCGAGCTGCCCGAAGTGAAGATGCCCAGCCAGCCGCGCGTCTGGAAGAAGATCAATTCGATCACGATTTCCTTCGGCCATGGCGTCTCGACGACGGCGCTGCAGACAGGGGTGGCGGCTGCCGCTCTCGTCAACGGCGGCAAGCTGATCGAGCCGACATTTTTGCCGCGCACGCGCGAACAGGCCGATGAGATCGCCACGCAGGTGATCAAGAAGTCGACCAGCGACGAGATTCGCTATCTGCTTGACTTCAACGGCTACAAGGGATCTGGGCGTGTCGCCCGCGTGCCGGGCTTTTCCGTCGGCAGCAAGACCGGCACGGCCGACAAGGTGGTGAACGGGCGCTATTCGGCAACCCTGAATTTCAATTCCTTCATCGCCGCATTCCCGATCAACGATCCGAGATACGCCGTGATCACTTTCTGCGACGAGCCGAAGACCGGCGAAAAGGCCTATGGCGGGACGATCTCCGCCGGTACCGCCGGCCCGATCGCCCGCGAGATCATCAGCCGTGCGGCCCCCATTCTCGGCATCGAGCCGAAATTCGGGGAGGGCGGATCGGCCTTGCTGGTGTCTTATTGAGTGTGAATGAATATCGACGCCGATTCGCGAGGGGTGAACCGGCTTCAAGAGAGAAAAGTGCGTTCGATGAAATTGCGAGACCTGGCCGGAGATCAGTTTCCGGAACTTGAAGCACAGCTCGAAGGCCCGGCAGGCTTGCTTGATATTTCAGGTCTGTCTTCGGATAGCCGCAAGGTGACGCCGGGCAATGCCTTCGTCGCGGTCGCCGGCACCAAGGCGGACGGTGCGCGCTTCATCGCGGATGCCGCAAGCCGTGGCGCTGCCGTCGTGATCGCCTCGCAAGCCGTCGATGCTTCGATCCCAGTGCTTGCGGTTAAGGAGCCGCGCCGTTTCCTTTCCATCGCCGCCGCGCGTTTCCACGGCAAGCAGCCCGATACCATGGTCGCCGTTACCGGCACGGCGGGCAAAACCTCCGTCGCTTCTTTCACCCGGCAGATCTGGGCGCATGCGGGCCACGCGGCCGCGATGATCGGCACGACGGGCGTCGTTTCGCCGACGCGCAACGAATATGGCTCGCTGACGACGCCCGATCCGGTGTCTCTGCACGCGCTACTGGCGGAACTCGCTGGAGAAGGCGTGACGCATGCCGCGATGGAGGCGTCCAGCCACGGCCTCGACCAGTGCCGGCTCGACGGCGTGAAGCTTGCGGCCGCCGCCTTTACCAATCTCGGCCGGGACCACATGGATTATCATCCGACGATCGAGGCCTATATGGCCGCCAAGATGCGGCTTTTCGATACGCTGTTGCCGAAGGGATCGCCGGCGGTGATCTTTGCCGACGATCCATGGTCGGCGCAGGCGATCAAGGCGGCGACCGATGCCGGTCACGACGTTCGTACCGTCGGGCGAAAGGGCGATTACCTCTCCTTGAAACGCGTCGAGCACTTCCGCCACAAGCAGATGGCCGAGATCCATATCGGCGGCGAGATCTTCGAGGTGGACATTCCGCTGGCCGGCGATTTTCAGGTGGCCAATGCGCTGGTCGCAGCAGGGCTTGCCATGTCGACCGGTGTTGAGGCGAGGGTTGCAATGGCCGCGCTCGAGAAGCTCGTCGGCGCGTCCGGCCGTCTCGAACTCGTCGGCCATACGAAAGACGGCGCGCTCGCCTATGTCGACTACGCCCACAAGCCGGATGCGTTGGAAAATGTGCTGGGCTCGGTCAGACCCTTCACGACAGGCCGCGTCATCGTCGTCTTCGGCTGCGGCGGCGACCGTGACCGCGGCAAACGGCCGATCATGGGCGAAATTGCCTGCCGACTTGCCGACGTCGTCATCGTCACCGACGATAATCCGCGTTCGGAGGAGCCGGCCTCGATCCGGGCGGAGATCATGGCGGCAGCAGGCTGCGCCTCGGAAATCGCCGACCGCGCCACGGCGATCCGCGAGGCTGTGGGCATGCTGAGATCCGGCGATACGCTGATCGTCGCCGGCAAGGGGCATGAGGAAGGGCAGACGATCGGCGGCGTCACCCTGCCGTTTTCCGATCATGCGGAGGTGCGCAAGGCCTTGGAGGACCTGAAATCTTGAGCTGGCTCTGGACGACCGAAGACATGATCGCAGTGATGGCGGGGCGCCCCTTCGGCACTCCGCCCGACGGCATCACCGGTATTTCCATCGACAGCCGCTCGATTACCCCAGGCGAAGCCTTCTTCGCAATCAAGGGCGACCGTGTCGACGGTCACGACTACGCATCGATGGCGACGGCGAATGGCGCTTCGCTTCTCGTTGTCAGCGAGGCGAGACTTCCCGCCATGGGCCGCCTGACGGTGCCGATGATCGTCGTGGAAGACGTGCTCGCGGCACTTGGCCGGCTCGGCCTTGCCTCGCGCGAGCGCTCGCAGGCCCAGATCATCGCAGTGACCGGATCTGTGGGAAAGACGACGACCAAGGAAATGCTGCGGCATGTGCTGGCGCCCTCCGGCAAAGTGCACGCCTCCGTCGCCTCCTTCAACAATCATTGGGGCGTGCCGCTGACGCTGGCGCGCATGCCTGAGGATACGGATTACGGCGTCTTCGAAGTCGGAATGAACCATCCCGGCGAGATCCGGCCGCTGGTGGCGATGATCCGTCCCGATGTCGCCATCATCACGACGATCGCGCCGGCGCATCTCGGCAATTTCAAGAACATCAAGGAAATCGCCGCCGCCAAGGCCGAGATCTTCGAGGGGCTCGAACCCGGCGGCCATGTCGTGCTCAACCGCGACAACGACCAGTTCAATTTCCTCGATCGCACGGCGCAATCGCTCGGCATCGAGCATATCCATTCCTTCGGCCAGCATGCCAAGGCCGAGTTCCGGCTCGCAGAATTCAATGGCTCCGACGAGAATTCGACGCTGTGGCTGACGATTGGTGGCGAGACCCTGGAGGTCGCGCTCGGCGCGCCGGGCCGCCATATCGCCGAGAATGCGCTCGCAGCGCTCGGCGTCGTCAGGATCGTCGGCGCCGATATGCAGAAGGCAATCGAAGCGCTTGCGACGCTGAGGCCGGAAAAGGGCAGGGGTAAACGCCACCGGCTTGTGATCGGCGGCGGCAGCTTCACGCTGATCGACGAGAGCTACAACGCCAATCCGGCCTCGATGCGGGCGGCGATCGCACTGCTGGCGGCCTCCGAGCCGACCGGCCGCGGACGCCGTATCGCCGTGCTCGGCGACATGCTGGAGATGGGCGAGTATGCGCAAAAGGTCCATACCGACCTTGCCGTGCCGCTGCTTGCTGCCGGCATCGAACATGTCTGGCTCGCAGGAGCCGAGATGGCTGCGCTCAAGGAATCGCTGCCGGAAAGCGTCCATGTCGAATATCGCGAGAACACGGACGAATTGACGGATTATGTATTGAACTCGGTCGCGCCAGGCGACGTGTTGATGGTGAAATCGTCTCTGGGCATCGGTTTCGGCAAGATCGTCGCCGCGCTCCTTGACAAGTTCCCGGCATTTGCCGACACGCAACGCGAATTTTGATCGGGTAAACAAGGGGCCCTGAATGCTGATCTGGCTTGTCGAACTGTCGGAATATTTCAAATTTCTGAACCTGTTCAGATATATTACCTTCCGCACGGGGGCTGCTCTCTTCACCTCAGCACTGATCGTCTTCCTGTTCGGGCCGACGATTATCAATTCGCTGCGCATCAGGCAGGGCAAGGGCCAACCGATCCGCGCCGACGGGCCGCAGACGCATTTCAAAAAGGCCGGCACGCCGACCATGGGCGGGCTGATGATCCTCGCCGGCATCGTCGGCGCGTCGCTACTCTGGGCCGATCTTTCCAACGTCTATGTCGTCGCCACGCTGCTGGTGACGCTGGGCTTCGGTGCGATCGGCTTCTACGACGATTATCTCAAGGTAACGAAGCAGAGCCACATGGGCTTTTCCGGCAAGGCGCGTCTTGGCATCGAATTCGTCATCGCCGGCATCGCCGTCTATTTCATGATGCGCACCGCCCTTGCCTCGGGGATTGCCGGTTCGACCTTCGGCTCCTCGATCGCCTTCCCTTTCTTCAAGGACTTCATGATCAATATCGGCATCATGTTCGTCGTCTTCGGCGGCTTCGTCATCGTCGGCGCCGGCAATGCCGTCAATCTGACTGACGGTCTCGACGGGCTTGCCATCGTGCCTGTGATGATCGCCGCCGCCTCCTTCGGCGTCATCGCCTATCTCGCCGGCAACGTGGTGTTTGCCAACTACCTGCAGATCAATTTCGTGCCCGGCACCGGCGAACTCGCCGTCGTGCTTGGCGCCGTCATCGGTGCCGGCCTCGGCTTTCTCTGGTTCAACGCGCCGCCGGCCGCCATCTTCATGGGCGATACGGGGTCGCTGGCACTCGGCGGCACGATCGGCACCGTCGCCGTCGCCACCAAGCACGAGATCGTCATGGCGATCATCGGCGGCCTCTTCGTCATCGAGACGCTGTCGGTCATCATTCAGGTCGGTTTCTTCAAGATGACCGGCCGGCGCGTCTTCCTGATGGCGCCGATCCATCATCACTTCGAGAAGAAGGGCTGGACCGAGAGCCAGGTGGTGATCCGCTTCTGGATCGTCGCCGTCGGCCTTGCCATGCTCGGCCTTTCGACGCTGAAGCTCCGGTGAGGCAGCGATGATCCCGGTCACGACGCTCAAAGACAGGAAGGTCGCGCTCTTCGGGCTTGGCGGCTCCGGCTTTGCCACCGCCCGGGCGCTGATATCAGGCGGTGCCGAGGTGACCGCCTGGGACGATAATCCCGACAGTGTCGCCAAGGCCGAGGCCGAAGGCATCAGGACGGAAGACCTGCACAACATCGACTGGAGCCAGCAGGCGCTGTTCGTGCTGTCGCCCGGCGTGCCGCTCACCCATCCGAAGCCGCACTGGACCGTCGATCTTGCCCGCGCGGCCGGCGTCGATATCGTCGGCGACGTCGAACTCTTTGTGCGCGAGCGCCGCGCCTATGCGCCGGATTGCCCTTTCATCGCCATAACCGGCACCAACGGCAAGTCGACCACGACGGCGCTGATCGCCCATATCCTGAAATCCGCCGGCTACGACACGCAGCTCGGCGGCAATATCGGCACGGCCGTACTGACGCTCGAGCCGCCGAAGGCCGAGCGTTATTACGTCGTCGAATGCTCCTCCTACCAGATCGATCTGGCGCCGACGCTGGACCCGTCTGCCGGCATCCTGCTCAACCTCACGCCCGATCATCTCGACCGTCACGGCACGATGCAGCATTATGCCGATATCAAGGAACGGCTGGTCGCCGGCAGCGATGTCGCGATCGTCGGCGTCGACGATAGCCATTCGGCCCTGATCGCCGACCGCGTCGAGCGGGCAGGCGTCAAGGTGATCCGTATTTCGCGCCGCAGCGTGCTGGCCGACGGCATCTATGCCGAGGGCACGAAACTCATCCAGGCCGCCGGCGGCGCCATGCTGCCCTTCGCCGATCTCGACGGCATCCAGACGCTGCGCGGCAGCCATAATGCGCAGAACGCCGCCGCCGCCGTTGCCGCCTGCCTTGCCGTCGGGATTTCCGCCGACCACATCCGCGCCGGCCTAGCCTCGTTTCCCGGACTGAAGCATCGCATGCAGCCGGTCGGTCAGCGTGGCCGTGTCGTTTTCGTCAACGATTCCAAGGCGACCAATGCCGATGCCGCAGCACCGGCTCTTTCGAGCTATGATCGCATCTATTGGATCGCCGGCGGCCTGCCGAAGGCTGGCGGCATCACGACGCTCGCTCCCTATTTTCCGCGTATTGCCAAGGCCTATCTGATCGGTGAGGCGGCGGCGGAATTCGCCGCGACGCTCGGCGAGGCCGTGCCTTACGAGATCTCGGGCACGCTGGAGCGCGCCGTCGCGCATGCGGCCGCCGATGCCGAACGCGACGAGAGCGCTGCTTCGGCCGTGATGTTATCCCCGGCTTGCGCAAGCTTCGACCAGTATAAGAACTTCGAAGTCAGGGGCGAAGCCTTCGTCGGCCAGGTGGCAGCGCTTGACGGGATTACGATGCTGATCGGTCCGGCAACAGGAGAGAAATGACATGGTAAGCCGCGCGGAACGTGGGCCTCTGGCCGATTGGTTCTGGACCATCGACCGCTTCTTTCTGGCGATGTTCATCTTCCTGATGGGCATCGGCTTCATGCTGTCCTTTGCGGCATCTCCCGCGGTCGCCGAACGTATCGGGCTCGAGCCTTTCCACTTCGTCAAGCGCCATGCCGCCTTCATGATCCCTTCGATCGGCGTCATGCTCGGGCTATCGTTCCTGACACCACGCCAGGTGCGGCGAACCGCAATTCTGATCCTGATCATCTCGGTCGCCATGATGGTGCTGGTGCTGTTCGTCGGGCAGGAGGTCAAGGGTGGCAGGCGCTGGATCTGGATCGCCGGCCTTTCCATCCAGCCGTCGGAATTCATGAAGCCTGCTTTCGTCGTGGTCTGCGCCTGGCTGTTTGCCGAACATGCGCGCCAGCCGGAGATTCCCGGCAATCTCTTTGCCATCATTCTGTTCGGCATCGTCGCGGCCCTTCTCGTCGCGCAGCCGGACCTCGGCCAGACTATCCTGACCACGGCCGTCTGGGGCGGAATGTTCTTCATGGCCGGCATGCCATGGATCTGGATCATGCTGCTCGGCATCGGCGGCGCCGGCGGCTTGCTCGGCGCCTATTACGTTTTCCCGCACGTTGCGTTGCGCATCGACAAGTTCATGACCGGCGAGGGCGATACTTTCCAGATCGATACGGCGCGCGAGGCGATCATTCGCGGCAGCTGGTTCGGCCAGGGGCCGGGCGAGGGCATCGTCAAGCGCATCATCCCGGATGCGCATACCGACTTCATCTTCTCGGTCGCGGCCGAGGAATTCGGCATCGTCTTCTGCATGGCGCTCGTTGCGCTGTTTACCGTGCTGGTGCTACGCGGCCTCTCGCATGCCTATCGCGAACGGAATGACTTCAACCGCTTCGCCGTCGCCGGCCTGGTGCTGCAGATGGGCATCCAGTCGATCATCAATATCGGCGTCAATCTCGAACTGCTGCCGGCGAAGGGCATGACGCTGCCGCTGATTTCCTATGGCGGCTCGTCCATGGTGGCGATCTGCGTCACCGCCGGCTTCATTCTGGCGCTGACCCGCCATCGACCGGAAAAACGCGCGCAGGACCGGAGCCTTTTCCGCGTCCCGCACGGCATGCCGGCGGAGTAGAAGACCATGAGCAAAGGCATCGTGCTGCTTGCCGCCGGGGGAACCGGCGGCCATGTGTTCCCGGCGGAGGCGCTGGCCTTCAAGCTGAAGGAGCGCGGCTACTCGGTGCATCTCGTCACGGACAGCCGAGCCGAACGGTATGCCGGCAAGTTCCCGGCCGAGGAGATCCATGTCGTACCGTCGGCGACGATCGGCTCGAAGAACCCGGTTGCCGTCGCCCGCTCGCTATGGACACTCTGGAGCGGCATGCGGACTGCAAAGAAGCTGATCCAGCGGCTGCGGCCGGTCATCGTCGTCGGTTTCGGCGGTTATCCCACCGTGCCGCCGCTGCTTGCAGCGACCCGGCTTGGCGTGCCGTCGATGATCCACGAGCAGAATGCGGTGATGGGCCGCGCCAACAAGGCCTTGGCAACCCGCGTGCAGGCCATCGCCGGCGGTTTCCTACCGGAGGGGGGGGCGGCCTTTCCGGACAAGACGGTGACGACAGGCAATCCGGTCCGCCCGGCAATCGTCGCCGCGGCCGAGGTGCCTTACACACCGTCGCATCCCGGTGAGGCCTTCAACCTCGTCGTCTTCGGTGGCAGCCAGGGCGCGCAATATTTCTCCAAGGCGCTGCCGACGGCGATCAGCCTGCTCGACGACGCGCTTCGCGTGCGCCTGCGCATCACCCAGCAGGTGCGTCCCGAGGATATGGAGATGGTCAGCGGCTGCGTCGCCAAGCTGGAGATGGGAGCCGATATCGCCCCCTTCTTTACCGACATGGCCGAGAGGCTGGCGAGGGCGCATCTCGTCATCTGCCGTTCGGGCGCCTCGACGGTTTCGGAAATCTCCGTCATCGGCCGTCCGGCCGTGCTCGTGCCTTACCCACACGCTCTCGATCACGACCAGGCGGCGAATGCGGCGGCGCTCGCTGCGACCGGCGGGGCGAAGGTGATCGCCCAGTCGGAGCTTTCGCCGGAGAAGATCGCGGCAATCCTGACGGCTGTGATGAACGATCCGGAAAAGCTTTCGCACATGGCGGCGGCGGCGAAACTCGCCGGGAAACCTGATGCCGCGAACTTGCTTGCCGACATGGTTGAGGCTATTGCCGCCAGACGGACAATTGCGGAATTCAAGAGGACACGCGCATGAAACTGCCGAAGACGATCGGTCTCGTCCATTTCATCGGCATCGGCGGCATCGGCATGAGCGGTATTGCCGAGGTGCTGCACAATCTCGGCCACAAGGTGCAGGGATCCGACCAGGCCGACAGCGCCAATGTCCAGCGTCTGCGTGACAAGGGCATCGAAGTGTTCGTCGGTCACCGGGCAGAAAACCTGGGTGAGGCGGAAGTCGTCGTCGTCTCGACGGCGATCAAGAAGAGCAATCCGGAACTCATCGCCGCGCGCGAAAAGCTGCTGCCGGTGGTGCGCCGTGCCGAAATGCTGGCCGAGCTGATGCGCTTCCGCAATGCGATCGCCATCGGCGGCACGCACGGCAAGACGACAACCACCTCGCTGGTCGCCACACTGCTCGAAGCCGGCGGGCTTGACCCGACCGTCATCAATGGCGGCATCATCAATGCCTACGGCACCAATGCTCGCATGGGCGAGGGCGAGTGGATGGTGGTCGAGGCCGATGAATCGGACGGCACCTTCCTGAAGCTTCCGGCCGATGTCGCCGTCATCACCAATATCGACCCGGAACATCTCGACCATTACGGCAATTTCGACGCTGTGCGCGCCGCCTTCCGGCAATTCGTCGAGAATGTGCCGTTCTACGGCTTCGGCGTCATGTGCCTCGACCATCCCGAGGTGCAGTCCCTGGTCGGCCGCATCGAGGACCGCAAGATCATCACCTACGGCGAAAACCCGCAAGCCGACGTGCGTTTCATGAATGTGCGCATCGACGGCACGCGCTCGATCTTCGACGTCGAAATCCGCCGCCGCCGCACCGGCCAGGTGATCGAGCTCAAGGGGCTGGTCATGCCGATGCCCGGACGGCATAATATCTCCAACGCAACGGCGGCGATCGCCGTTGCCAACCGGCTCGGCATATCGAGCGCCGATATCGCCAAGGGGCTTGCCTCCTTCGGCGGCGTCAAGCGCCGCTTCACGCTGACGGGCGAATGGAACGGGGTGCAGATCTTCGACGATTACGGCCACCATCCCGTCGAGATCAAGGCGGTGCTGCGCGCCGCCCGAGAATCCTGCAAGGGGCGTGTCATCGCCGTCCACCAGCCGCATCGCTTTAGCCGTCTTGCGAGCCTGTTCGAGGAATTCGCCGCCTGCTTCAACGATGCCGACAGCATCTTCCTGGCACCCGTCTATGCAGCAGGCGAGGATCCGATCGAGGGTATCGATTCCGTGTCGCTGGTCTCGCGCATAAAATCCGGCGGCCATCGCGACGCCCGCTTTCTAAGCTCGGCGGAGCTTCTGCCGCAGATGGTCGCGGAGGTTGCAAAGCCTGGCGATTTCGTGGTTTTGTTGGGGGCTGGGAGCATCACATCCTGGGCGGCGGCGCTGCCCAAGCAACTGGAAGGCCTATCGGGAAAGTCCGTATGAAACAGGTGAATGGGGAAAAGCTTCTCGCGTCTCTCGGAGAGGGTGTAAAGGATATCCGCGGCCGTATCACGCCGGATGCCCCAATGGACCGTGTCACCTGGTTCAGGGCCGGTGGCCTAGCCGAGCTGATGTTTCAGCCGCATGACATCGACGATCTCGTCGCCTTCCTGAAGATATTGCCGGAAGAGGTGCCGCTGACGGTGGTCGGCGTCGGCTCCAACATCCTGGTGCGCGACGGCGGCATTCCCGGCGTCGTGCTGCGCCTGTCGGCCAAGGGGTTCGGCTTCGTCGAGCTTGCCGGCGAAAACCGCATCCTGGCCGGCGCCATCTGCCCTGACAAACATGTGGCGGCGATGGCGATGGACAACGGCATCGGCGGCTTCCATTTCTTCTACGGCATCCCCGGCGGCATCGGCGGCGCGGCGCGCATGAATGCCGGCGCCAACGGCGTCGAGACGCGCGAGCGGCTGATCGAAGTCCATGCGGTCGACCGCAAGGGCGACAAGCATGTGCTTTCCAATGCCGAGATGGGCTATTCCTACCGGCATTCGACCGCATCGACGGATCTGATCTTCACCTCCGTGCTGTTCGAGGGTTATCCGGAAGAGCGCGCTCAGATTCGCGCCGAGATGGACGCCGTGCGCAATCATCGCGAGACGGTGCAGCCGGTGCGTGAAAAGACCGGCGGGTCGACCTTCAAGAACCCCGCCGGCCATTCGGCCTGGAAACTGATCGACGAGGCAGGCTGCCGCGGCCTTGTCATCGGCGGAGCGCAGATGTCGTCGCTTCACTGCAACTTCATGATCAACATGGGGCAGGCAACCGGCTACGATCTGGAATATCTCGGCGAACAGGTGCGTCGCGAGGTCTTCGAAAAAGACGGCATCAAGCTCGAATGGGAAATCAAACGCCTCGGCGTCTTCATGCCCGGCCGCGAAGTGCGTCCGTTCCACGGCGTGACGAGCGAGTAACGGTTACTTCGCCGCAAGCTTCAGGCCCTCGCGCGGCGTGACGACGGGCGACCAGCCAAGCACGTCGCGGGCATGGGATATATCGACCTGCAGGGAACCGCAAAGACGCTGGTAGACGGCGGCCTTTCCGGTGACCCTCGCGCCCATCTGCAACAAGGCAGGCGGGAAGGGGAGCAGCATCGGCTTGACACCCAGCCCTGCGGCAATCCCTTCGATAAGCCCTGGAGTCGAAAGATCTTCTCCATCGCCTGCGAGAAAGGTCTCTCCGGCAGCACCCGGATGCTTCATCCCGGTGATGATCAGATCGACGAGATTTGGAAGGGCGACCAGGGTCCGGCGGTTCTTCAGCGACGCGAAGGGGAGCGGTATTTTCTTCATGATAAGTCCGACGAGCAGGGCGAAGTTGCCCCTTGCGCCAGGTCCGTAGACGAGCGGCGGGCGAATGACGACGATTTCCATGCCTGTTCGGGCGGCGATTTCACGCAGCCCGATTTCAGTTTCCAGCTTCGAAATGCCATAGGGATCGATCGGCATCGGCGTATCGTCATGCCGGAAGGGCCGATCGTTCTCCTCGCCATTGACCTTGATGCTGCTGATGAAGACGAACCTTCTTACGCCGGCGCGGGCGGCCTGCTCGGCGAGGTTCAACGTGGCGGCGGTGTTGATCTGACGAAATTCCGCTAGCGGATCGGCTGCGCGGTCGTTCATGATGTGAACACGAGCGGCGAGATGGACGATGACATCAATACCCTCGAGAACCGCTGTCCAATCGGTTTCGCTTGTTATCTCGATGGGGAAATGCCGCACAGATGTCGGGAAGCTGGCGGCTGCAGATCGCGTCGTCACCGCAAGCTCGCATATCCGCTCTCTATGCAGTCTTTCGACGAGAGGCCCACCGACAAAGCCGGCTGCGCCGGTAATGAGGCATCGCATGATCTGTTCCCCGTTTTACCGTGAGTGCTCCGGTTAACCGGAAGTGCTCGCCGCATCAATAAAAAAGCCGCGACGTGGCCGCCGCGGCTTGTTGTTCACTTGTTGCTCGAGTTTCAGACTTCTTCGCGGCCCGACAGCCGGATGCAGACCAGCGAGATCACGGCCGAGGCGGCGAGGTAGTAGCCGACATAGTCCAGACTATAATGGGTGGCGAGCCAGGTGGCGATATAAGGGGCGAGCGAAGCGCCGAAGATGCCGCCGAGGTTGAAGGTCATCGAGGCGCCGGTATAGCGCACCGTGGTCGGAAAGGGGGCGGCCAGGGCAGCGCCGATCGGACCATAGGTGAAGCCCATCAGGGCGAGGCCGATGATCGAGCACAGGAAGGCGCCTGCGAGACCGCTGGTCAACAGCGTCGCGTAGAAGAAGCCGAAGATAGCGATGGCAATCGTCGTCAGCGTCAGGATGATGCGGCGCGAATAGAGATCGGAGAGCCAGCCGGAGAGCGGGATCGTCAGGCCGAAGAAGACGACGCCGACAAGCTGGACGACCAGGAACTGCTCTCTCGTATAACCGAGCCCACCTTTTTCCATAGGTGTCGTACCCCAGGAGAGCGTGAAGACTGTCATCAGGTAAAACAGCACGAAGGTCGCGACGGCGATGAAGGTGCCGAGGATCAGGCTGCGCAGATGGTTGCGGAAGACGACCTCGATCGGCACGGCAACGCGCTCGTGCTTTTCGACGGCTTTGCGGAATTCCGGCGTCTCGGCAATCTTCAGGCGGACATAGAGGCCGACGGCGACGAGGGCGAGGCTGGCGATGAAGGGAATGCGCCATCCGTAGTCGAGGAAATCCTCGTTGCTCATCGTTTCCGCCAGGATGAGGAAGAAGCCGGAGGAGAGGATGAAGCCGATAGGCGCTCCGAGCTGCGGGAACATGGCGTACCAGCTGCGCTTGCCGGGAGGAGCGTTTTCGGTGGCAAGCAGAACGGCGCCGCCCCATTCGCCGCCAAGGCCGAGGCCCTGACCGAAGCGGCAAAGCGCCAGCAACAAGGGTGCGGCGATGCCGATCGCATCATAGCCCGGCAGCATGCCGATCAGCACGGTCGAAAGCCCCATCGTCATCAGTGCGGCGACGAGCGTCGCCTTGCGGCCGATGCGGTCGCCGAAATGACCGAAAATGACGGCGCCGATGGGGCGGGCGAAAAAGGCGATCGAGAAGGTGACGAGCGACTGCAGCGTTGCGGCGTTCGAATCGCTTGCCGGGAAGAAGAGATGCGGGAAGACGAGGACGGCTGCTGTCGCGTAGACGTAGAAGTCGAAGAATTCGATGGTGGTGCCGACAAGGCTGGCGATAAGGACGCGGGCCGGAGAATTGACTTGCGTGCTGTTCGAGGCAGGAGTCGGCGATGCGGAGATCGCGTCAGACATTTTCATTCCAATCAGTATTTTTGTGAATCGCCGTGGGAGGCCGGCGGGTTTTAACGCTATTTCAGGTCCCTGAAAACGTCAAAACATGGAGTGTTTACAGGGGACGCGGCCCCGCATGCATTACCGGCTCGCGTCCCCCGGCGTCATCTCAAATCCTTGGGTTTTCCTTCCTTGCGTGAGGCTTGCCGTGGCGTTGCCCGCGTGCTTGACCGGAATCGAATTGTAACAGATTCATTGCTAACCCTCTGGTTGAGGGCAGAGGAGATATCCATGCAAAAGAGTCTTGTTGCCGAATTTCTCGGCACGTTCTGGCTGGTCTTCGGCGGATGCGGCAGTGCCGTGCTGGCCGCGGCCTATCCCGAGCTTGGAATTGGTTTTGTCGGCGTGGCCTTTGCGTTCGGTCTGACGGTGCTCACCATGGCCTATGCCGTGGGCGGGATTTCGGGCGGTCATTTCAATCCGGCGGTCTCGCTTGGCCTTACAGTTGCCGGACGGTTTCCCGCGGCGCGCCTCGTTCCCTATATCGTCGTGCAGGTTATCGGCGCCATCGCCGCGGCGGCGCTGCTTTATCTCATCGCCAGCGGCAAGGCGGGTTTCGAACTCGGCGGGTTTGCCGCCAACGGATATGGCGATCATTCTCCGGGCGGTTATTCACTGCTTTCGGCGCTGCTGATCGAAGTGCTGCTCACCATGTTCTTTCTGATCATCATCCTGGGATCGACCAGCAGTCGCGTGCCTGCCGGCTTCGCGCCGCTTGCGATCGGCCTCGGACTGACGCTGATCCATCTCGTTTCTATCCCTGTGACGAATACCTCGGTCAATCCAGCGCGTTCCACCGGCCAGGCGCTTTTTGTCGGCGGCTGGGCGTTGCAGCAGCTCTGGCTGTTCTGGATTGCGCCGCTTGCGGGTGGAGCGCTCGGCGGGCTCGTATGGAAATTCCTCGACGACGCCGACTGACTGCAAGAGAACGAGCTATCCCATTGAGCCCGCGCGGTTTTTCCGTGCGGGTTTTTTTGTTTTCGCGGATCGACGGCGTCTTCGATCGCACAATCCCGAAGAAGAGAAGGTTAAAAAATCAAGGACGCGGCAATACGAAGTTAACGAAAGTAAACACTTCATTAACCATAATGATGCTCTAATGCACCCAGGTCGGACAAAGGCCCGAAACGGCGCAGACAGCTTCGCGCAAGCGTCGATTTCGAAAATGGAAGTTATTTTTTGGGGGTGTTGATGAGTCGCAAGCATGTCGCTGTCCTGATGGGCGGATTTTCCTCGGAAAGGCCTGTCAGCCTTTCCTCGGGAAAGGCTTGCGCAGAAGCCCTCGAGGCGGAGGGCTTCGACGTGACGCGCATCGACGTGGCGCGTAACGTTTCCGAAAAACTCGCTGCGCTGAAGCCCGATGTCGTCTTCAATGCGCTTCATGGCCCGTTCGGTGAGGACGGCACCATTCAGGGCATCCTCGAATATCTGGAAATCCCCTATACGCATTCGGGCGTGCTTGCCTCGGCGCTGGCGATGGACAAGGACAAGGCGAAGCTCGTTGCCGCCGCCGCCGGCATTCCGGTCGCCGAATCGCAGGTGGTCAACCGTTTCGCCTTTCCCTCGACGCATCCGATGAAGCCGCCATATGTGGTGAAACCCGTCCGCGAAGGGTCGAGCTTCGGCGTCGTTATCGTCACGGAAGATCAGGCGCATCCGCCACAGATCGTCAGCTCGCCCGAATGGCGTTACGGCGAAGAGGTGATCGTCGAGCGCTATGTCTACGGTCGCGAACTCACCTGCGGTGTGATGGGCGAAACTCCGCTTGGTGTCACGGAAGTGGTGCCGCAGGGACACAATTTTTATGATTACGACTCCAAGTATGCGGCAGGCGGTTCAAAACACGTCATCCCCGCGAGAATTTCACCGAATATTTACCAAAAAATACAAACATTGTCCCTAAGGGCGCATCAGGCAATCGGTTGTCGCGGCGTCAGTCGGTCCGACTTTCGTTACGACGATCGTTTCTCCGAAGACGGCGAAATCATCTGGCTGGAAGTCAATACCCAGCCAGGTATGACCCCAACCTCGCTCGTGCCCGAAATGGCCGGTCATGCCGGCTATTCGTTTGGTCAGTTTCTCCGGTGGATGGTGGAGGACGCGTCTTGTTTGCGTTGACAGTCAAAAAGATAGGGCGCCCCAGCCATCATGCCGTGCTTCCGATCATGGAAGCCGAAGAGCGGTTCGTACTGCCGCGTCCGCTGCGCCGGGTCACGCGCTTTCTGATCAGTCTCTGCAGCGGCCGCATTTACATTCCTGTTCATACCGGCACGGTCTCGGCGCTCGCTTTCTTGGGCGCGACGGGGCTTTACGGCATGTCGCTCGGCGGTCACACCGAAGCCGTCGCGCAGGCGACAACGACGGCCGCGGGTTTTGCGATCGAGGACGTGAAGGTCTCCGGCAATTCGGAAACCTCCGAAATCGAAATCCTGCAGCTGATCGGCCTTGACGGCACGACCTCGCTGGTTGCCCTCGACGTCGATGCCGCCCGCCGGAAGATCGCACAGCTTCCCTGGGTCGAGAATGTCGAGGTCCGCAAGATTTATCCGAAGACGATCGAGGTGAAGCTCAAGGAGCGCCAGGCCTATGCGATCTGGCAGCACGGGCAGGAGCTTTCCCTGATCGAGAAGAACGGCAGCGTCATTGCGCCGCTACGCGACAACAAGTTTTCGGCGCTGCCGCTCGTCGTCGGCCGCGATGCCGAAACGGCGGCGGCTTCGCTCGACGACGCCTTCTCGAAGTGGCCTGACGTGAAGGCCCGCGTGAAGGCTTATGTCTGGATATCCGGCCGCCGCTGGGACCTGCACATGGACAACGGCGTCGTCGTCAAGCTGCCGGAAGACGGTATCGACCAGGCACTGGCGACGCTTTCGAAGTTCGACAAGGAGCACCAGCTCCTGGAGCGGGACATTGCCGCAGTCGATCTCAGACTGTCCGACAGAACCGCGATCCAGCTGACGCCGGAGGCGGCGGTCCGCAGGCAGACGGCAGTGACGGAGCGTACGAAAGAATTGAAGAAGGCGGGGCAGAATATATGAGCTTGTTCGGTTCATCCCATTTCGGATTGCCGCGCCTGAAGCCGCTTTCGTCGAAGCGGTCACATGTCGTTTCGGTGCTCGACATCGGTTCGACCAAGGTCGTCTGCATGATCGGCCGGCTGACGCCGCGCGAGGAAAGCCAGATCCTGCCGGGCCGCACGCACAATATCGAGATCATCGGCATCGGCCACCAGCGTTCCCGTGGCATCAAGACCGGCGTCATCGCCGATCTTGATGCGCTGGAAGGCGTCATCCGCCTTGCCGTCGACGCGGCCGAGCGCATGGCCGGGCTGACTGTAGAAAGCCTGATCGTCAACCTGACGGCCGGCCGGCTCGGCAGCGACATCTACACAGCGACGATCGACCTCGGCGGCCAGGAAGTCGAGCTCAACGATCTGAAGAAGGTGCTGTCGGCAGCTTGCCAGCAGTCGCTGCGCCAGGACCGCTCGGTGCTGCATTCGCTGGCGACCGGCTTTTCGCTCGACGGCGAGCGCGGCATCCGCGACCCGCTGGCGATGTATGGCGATGCGCTCGGCGTCGACATGCATGTGGTGACGGCGGAGCGTTCGGCGCTGAAGAATCTCGAGCTTAGCGTCAATCGTGCTCATCTGTCGGTCGAGGGCATCGTTGCGACGCCCTATGCATCGGGCCTTGCGGCCCTCGTCGACGATGAGGTCGAGCTCGGCTGCGCGGCGATCGACTTGGGCGGCGGCACGACGACGATCTCGGTCTTTGCCGAGGGCAAGCTCGTTCATACGGATGCCGTCGGCCTCGGCGGCCATCACGTCACCACCGACCTGGCGCGCGGTCTTTCGACCCGCATCGAGGATGCGGAGCGGCTGAAGGTCGTGCATGCCTCGGCCCTTTCGAATTCCTCAGACGAGCGCGAGCTGATCTCGATCCCGCCGATCGGCGAGGACGATCGCGACCAGCCGTCACAGGTGCCGCGGGCACTGGTTTCGCGCATCGTCTCGGCCCGTATCGAAGAGACGATGGAACTGATCCGCGACCGTATCCAGCGCTCAGGCTTCAGCCCGATCGTCGGCAAGCGCGTCGTGCTGACCGGCGGGGCGAGCCAGCTGACCGGCCTTGCCGACGTGGCGCGGCGTATCCTCGCCCGCAACGTCCGCATCGGCCGTCCGATGGGCGTCTCGGGGTTGCCGACAGCGGCCAAGGGCCCGGCCTTTTCGACGGCCGTCGGCCTGATGATCTATCCGCAGGTCGCGGACATGGAGACACATGCGTCACAGAGCGGTCTGCTCATGTCGCTTGGAGGAAATAACAGCCGCATTGCCCGTATGGGCCAGTGGCTGAAGGAAAGCTTCTGAAATTGCGTAATTGGCCGGCGTGGCGATGCGGCCAGAGAGAGAAGGAACAGGTACCATGACCATCAAGCTGCAAAAGCCTGACATCACAGAGCTGAAGCCGCGCATCACCGTGTTCGGCGTTGGCGGCGGAGGCGGCAATGCCGTCAACAACATGATCACCGCCGGCCTCCAGGGCGTCGACTTCGTCGTCGCCAACACGGATGCGCAGGCGCTGACGATGACGAAGGCTGAGCGCATCATCCAGCTCGGCGTCAACGTCACCGAAGGCCTCGGCGCCGGCTCGCAGCCGGAAGTCGGCCGCGCGGCCGCCGAGGAGTGCATCGACGAGATCGTCGATCACCTGAACGGCACGCATATGTGCTTCGTCACCGCCGGCATGGGCGGCGGCACCGGCACGGGTGCTGCTCCGGTTGTCGCACAGGCGGCCCGCAACAAGGGCATCCTGACGGTCGGCGTCGTCACCAAGCCGTTCCATTTCGAAGGCGGGCGCCGCATGCGCCTGGCCGAGATGGGCATCCAGGAACTGCAGAAGTCTGTCGATACGCTGATCGTCATTCCGAACCAGAACCTCTTCCGCATTGCCAACGACAAGACGACCTTCGCCGATGCCTTCGCCATGGCTGACCAGGTTCTCTATTCGGGCGTTGCCTGCATCACCGACCTGATGGTCAAGGAAGGCCTCATCAACCTCGACTTCGCCGACGTCCGCTCGGTGATGCGCGAGATGGGCCGGGCGATGATGGGCACCGGCGAAGCTTCCGGCTCCGGCCGCGCGCTGCAGGCCGCAGAGGCTGCGATCGCCAACCCGCTGCTCGATGAAACCTCGATGAAGGGCGCTCAAGGGTTGCTGATCTCCATCACCGGCGGTCGTGACCTCACCCTCTTCGAAGTCGACGAAGCCGCGACCCGCATCCGCGAGGAAGTCGATCCGGACGCCAACATCATCCTCGGCGCTACCTTCGACGAATCGCTCGAAGGCATCATTCGCGTCTCGGTCGTCGCAACCGGCATCGACCGGGCGATGAACGAAGCCGCCGAACGGAACCTCCAGCCGGCAGCAAGGCCTGTTATCCGTCCCTCCGCGGCTGTTGCTCCGGCAGCGGCCGCAGTTCAGCCTGCCCCCGTGATGCAGGCACCGAAGGCCATGGATCCGATCGCGCAGACCATCCGCGAAGCCGAGATGGAACGCGAGCTCGAAATTTCGGCCCCGCGTGCTGCCGCACCGCTGCAGCAGCCGGCTCCACAGCAGGAGACCTTCCGTCCGCAGAGCAAGATCTTCGCGCCTGCGCCGGAAGCTCCGGCAATGCGTCCGGCCCCCGTTCAGCAGCAGGCTCCCGCGCCCGTTATGAGCCAGCCGGTCATAAGCCAGCCGGTCCAGCAGCAGCCGGTCCGGCACGAACCGACCATCCGCCAGGCGCCCGAACCAATGCGTATGCCGAAGGTCGAGGATTTTCCGCCGGTCGTCCAGGCCGAACTCGACCACCGCACGCAGCCGGCTTCCGCCCATGCGGCGGAGGAGCGCGGTCCGATGGGCCTGCTTAAGCGAATCACCAATTCGCTTGGCCGCCGCGACGACGACGCCGTCGCCGCCGATATGACCGCAGCACCGCCGGCCGCTTCGCAGCAGCGCCGTCCGCTGTCGCCGGAGGCAAGCCTCTACGCACCGCGCCGCGGCAACCTCGATGACCAGGGCCGCGCAGTTCCGCAGGCCCGGATGATGCAGGAAGACGACCAGCTGGAAATCCCGGCATTCCTGCGTCGCCAGTCGAACTGAGTGCGTGCTTCGGCACCGTTCATGCCCGGGATCAAGGTCCCGGGCATTGCTGTTTTTTAGCCTGTGATTCGCAAGCGATTTCAATCGTCTGACTTCGTAACAAAGCGAAAGAAACAGTGATTTGGATTGGAGCGCCGGCGCACGTAAGTATGGTGCAAGAAAACTGCGCTAGGAGGCTTTCAACAGCTCCTTCCGCAGAATGAACGATGACCGCGCCGATCGGACATGCCGCCGGTACGGAAGAATAAAAGGCAGAATTTATGGCAATTGGCTTGCTGGGTTTTCAAACGACGGTATCGCGTCCCGTGACGCTTTCGGGCATCGGAGTGCATTCGGGCGCAGAAGTCTCGATCACCCTGAACCCGGCCGAATCGGACACCGGAGTCGTTTTCCAGCGCCTGCATGACAATGGCGACATCACCGAACTCAAGGCCGTCTCTTCGCAGGTCGGCAATACTGACCTCTGCACCGTACTCGGCTTCTCACCCGCCCATTCTGTCGCGACGATCGAGCATGTCATGGCTGCTGTATATGCGCTTGGCCTCGACAATGTGGTGATCGAGGTGCAGGGCTCCGAAATGCCGATCATGGACGGCAGCTCGCTGCCTTTCGTCGAGGCGATCGAGCAGGTCGGTCTCGTCTCGTTGGGCGTCAAGCGCCGTTATATCCGTATCACCAAGCCGGTGCGCATCGAGCATGGCGGCTCATGGAGCGAATTCCGCCCCTATGACGGTATGCGCTTCGAAGTCGAGATCGATTTCGACTGCCCGCTGATCGGCCGACAGAAGTGGGCCGGTGACATGACCGCCGCCGTCTTCAAGGCCGAGCTTTCCCGCGCCCGCACCTTCGGGTTCATGCGCGATGTCGAGCGTCTCTGGGCGTCGGGTCACGCGCTCGGCTCCTCGCTTGAAAATTCCGTCGTCATCTCGGACGACAACACCGTCATCAACGTCGAAGGGCTGCGTTACGCCAAGGATGAATTCGTCCGCCACAAGACGCTCGATGCCGTCGGCGATCTGTCTCTTGCCGGCGTCCAGTTCATCGGTTGCTACCGTTCCTATCGCGGCGGTCACAAGATGAATGCCAATGCGCTGAAGGCGTTGCTCGCCGATCCCTCCGCCTACGAGGTTGTGGAGACGTCGACGCCGCGCCAGCGTGTCGCTGCCCGCGAACTGATTGCAGTCAGCGCTTCGGAATTCGCTCCCTGGTCGGCATGACCTCCAGCATATTCTCAAGACCAGGCCGCCTCTTTCCCGGAGGCGGTTTTTTTATGTCCGGCCGTGTCTGCGGCGATAGACCGATGCTTGGCCGCCACAGGTCGGGAAGAAGTTGAAAAGCCGATCATTCTGCGGCTGCTGCCACAAAAATGCGTTAATGCCTTATCATTGCGTTGCTCTTGATGCACATTTGTGGCTAGAAACGCCAGCGAGGCGTGGCTGCCGTGGAGAGAGCGGCAGCAGTGGGGTTCTTTCGAATGGGTTATGCAGGATCTGAAGGTATGATGAAGACAGCGCGCGCTTTGTTCGCATCGCTTCTGGTGCTCAGCGCAGGCGCCTCGATCTCCGGTTGCCAGTCGGATCCCGATATCGACATCACCAAGCTCGGACTCGAAACCGATCCGCCTGACGTGCTCTACACCCAGGGCCTTGCCAATATGAAGGCTGGCAACATGGCGGAAGCGGCGCGCAAGTTCGACGCGATCGACCGCGAAAACCCGTTCTCCGAATGGGCGCGCAAGGCGCTTGTGATGAGCACCTTCGTCAAATACCGCCAGGGCCGTTTGGACGATGCGCTTGCTTCCGGCAACCGCTACATGTCGCAATATCCGAAGTCCCAGGATGCTGCCTATGTGCAATATCTCATCGGTCTCACCTATTCCAAGCAGATCGTGGACGTGACGCAGGACCAGCGCGCCTCGGCCAAGACGATCGAGTCGATGCAGGCCGTCATCGACAATTATCCGAACTCCGAATATGTCGACGACGCACAGGCGAAGATCCGCTTTGCGCGCGATCAGCTGGCCGGCAAGGAAATGCAGATCGGCCGCTACTACATGGAGCGGAAGGAATATCTCGCCGCGATCTCGCGCTTCCGCATCGTCGTCGAGAAATATCCGAATACCAACCAGATCGAAGAGGCGCTGGCGCGTCTCGTCGAAGCTTACTACGCCATGGGCATCGTCGACGAGGCGCAGACAGCCGCTGCCGTTCTCGGTCACAATTATCCCGACAGCCAGTGGTATGCTGATTCCTACAAGCTGCTGCAGAGCGGCGGTGCCGAGCCGCGTGAAAACAAGGGCTCGTGGATCGCGGCAGCGGGCAAGAAACTTCTTCTCGGTTCCTGAGGCCAATGCTGATCCAGCTTTCGATCCGCGATATCGTCCTGATCGAGCGGCTGGATCTTGCCTTCGAGACCGGCCTCTCCGTGCTCACGGGCGAGACCGGGGCGGGCAAATCCATACTGCTCGACAGCCTGTCGCTGGCGCTTGGTGGGCGCGGCGACGGCGACCTAGTGCGCCATGGCGAGGACAAAGGCCAGGTAACGGCGGTGTTCGACGTCGGCATGGAACACGGCGCCCGCACGCTCCTGCGCGAAAACGGCATCGATGACGAGGGCGACCTGATTTTCCGCCGCCAACAATCGGCGGACGGGCGCACCAAGGCCTATGTCAACGACCAGCCGGTCAGCGTGCAGCTGATGCGCCAGGCCGGTCAGTTGCTGGTCGAAATCCACGGACAGCACGACGATCGCGCCCTTGTCGACACCAATGCCCACCGCACGCTGCTCGATGCCTTCGCCGGCCTGACCGACGAGGTTTCGGAGGTCTCCCGGCTCTATCGCCTGTGGCGCGACAGTGAGCGGACGCTGAAGAAGCACCGCGAGAAGGTCGAAAGTGCGGCGCGCGAAGCCGACTATCTGCGCTCTTCGGTCGAGGAACTCGAGAAGCTCTCGCCGCAGGACGGCGAGGAGGAAGAACTCGCCGATCGCCGCCAGAAGATGATGAAAGCCGAGCGAATCGCCGGCGATATCGCCGAGGCGTCCGAATTCCTGAACGGCAATGCCTCGCCGGTGCCCCATATCGCCTCGCTGGTGCGCCGGCTGGAGCGCAAGAGCCATGAGGCGCCGGGACTGCTCGAAGACACCGTGACGCTGCTGGATGCCGCGCTCGATCAGCTTTCCAACGCGCAGATGGAAGTCGAGGCGGCACTGCGCAAGACCGAATACGATCCGAGAGAGCTGGAGCGGGTGGAAGAGCGGCTTTTCGCGCTCAGGGCCGCCTCGCGCAAATATTCCGTGCCCGTCACCGAGCTGCCGGCGCTTGCCGTGCGGATGATCGCCGATCTTGCCGATCTCGACGCGGGCGAGGAGCGGCTTACGCGGCTAGAAGCCGAGGTCGGCCTGGCGCGGGAAAATTACGATGCGGCGGCGCGCTCGCTGTCAGACAAGCGCCATCATGCCGGCACAGCATTGGCTGGGGCTGTCATGGCCGAGCTGCCTGCGTTGAAACTCGAACGCGCCCGTTTCATGGTCGAGATCAGCACCGATGCGGGCGAGGCGTTGGCCGAAGGCATCGACGTCGTCGAGTTCCATGTCCAGACCAATCCGGGCACGCGGCCGGGCTCGATCATGAAGGTCGCTTCCGGCGGTGAACTCTCGCGTTTCTTGCTGGCGTTGAAGGTGGCGCTCGCCGATCGCGGATCGGCCCCGACGCTGGTCTTCGACGAAATTGACACCGGCGTCGGCGGCGCGGTGGCCGATGCGATCGGTCAGCGGCTGAAGCGGCTGTCGGAGCGGGTGCAGGTGCTGTCGGTCACGCATGCGCCGCAGGTCGCGGCGCGGGCGGCGACGCATCTCTTGATTTCCAAGGGACCGTCGGCCGACGGTTCGGAAAAGATCGCCACGCGCGTCGCGACGATGGCGCAGAAGGACCGTACCGAGGAGATCGCCCGTATGCTGGCCGGGGCTTCGGTCACCGAAGAGGCGCGGGCTGCGGCTAAGCGGCTGCTGGCCGGCAACGGCTGATATTTCTTCCGACGCTCTTTCCGCTTAGGCCGGCGGGATGACAATCATCCCGCGGCGCGATATGCGCTGAAGCTTCCCGATCGGCGGCGAGCTCAAGCCATGCGACTTTTCCATTTCAGCGACGATTCCAAGATCGCGGCGTTCGAGCCACGCCCGGTTCGCGTCCCGTCTGCCCGCGCGCCCGGCCGGGAATGGCTGAACGGTCCGCTCGTCTGGGCAATCGATGCCGATCATGACTTCATGTATCTCTTTCCGCGCGATTGTCCCCGCATCCTGCTCTGGGCGACGCCGGACACGCCGGAGGCCGAACGGCGGCATTGGCTCGGTGAATGGCGCGCCGTTGCCTATGTCGAGCGTCATTGGCTGGAGAGGCTCGAAGCGGAGACGATCCAACGTTAGGAGATGCCGGCCGAGGGCTTCGAGGATCTGGGTGATGCCGGCATGTGGGTGGCCCGCGGGCGCGTCATTCCCATGGAGAGGACCACCATCTTGCGGCTCGACCAGGAGTTTGCGCCGCGCGGGGTGGAGCTCAGGGTGGTCGATAGCCTGCGGCCGTTGAAGAACCTCTGGAACACCAGCCTGCATGTCAGCGGCATCCGGCTGCGCAATGCCAGGGATTGGGGATAGGCCGGGCAACCGATCTTCCTTTCGAAGGACCGCGGCCACTCTTTTCATCCGGAAATTTTGCTCTAAAAAACAATGCAGATTCTCTGGAGTGATGTTCCATGTCCACCGAAGGTTCCGCCGTCGACACGTTGACGATCGAAGAGGCTGCCGCCGAGCTTGAACGGCTGGCAAAGGAGATTGCGCATCACGATGCGCTCTATCACGGCAAGGACCAGCCGGAGATTTCGGATGCCGATTACGATGCGCTGAAGCGTCGCAATGATGCGCTGGAAGTGCGGTTTCCTGAGTTGATCCGCGAAGACAGCCCATCGCGGCATGTCGGTGCGGCGCCCTCCGTCACGTTCTCGCCCGTCACCCACGCGCGGCCGATGCTGTCGCTCGACAACACTTTCTCGCAGGAGGACGTGCAGGATTTTGTCGCCGGCGTCTATCGCTTCCTCGGCCGGCTGCCGGACCAGTCGATCGCCTTTACCGCCGAGCCGAAGATCGACGGGCTCTCGATGTCGATCCGTTATGAAAACGGTAGGCTGGTGACCGCTGCAACGCGTGGCGACGGCACGACGGGGGAGAACGTCACTGCCAACATCCGGACCATCGCCGAGATCCCCAACGAGCTGCCGAAAGGCGTGCCCGCTGTCGTGGAGGTCCGCGGCGAGGTCTATATGGCCAAGAGCGACTTCCTGGCGCTGAACCGGCAGATGGAGGCGGAGGGCAAGCAGACCTATGTCAATCCGCGCAATACGGCTGCTGGATCGCTGCGCCAGCTCGACGCCAAGGTGACGGCGAGCCGCAAGCTGAAATTCTTCGCCTACGCCTGGGGCGAGATGTCGGAGATGCCGGCCGATACGCAATTTGCCATGGTGCAGACCTTCAAGGACTGGGGTTTCCCGGTCAATCCGCTGATGAAACGGTTGAACTCGGTCGCCGACATCCTGGCGCATTATGACGAGATCGGCCTCGAGCGCCCGGATCTCGACTACGACATCGACGGCGTCGTCTATAAGGTCGACAGTCTCGAGCTGCAGGCCCGGCTTGGCTTCCGCTCGCGTTCGCCGCGCTGGGCGACGGCGCACAAGTTTCCTGCCGAACAGGCCTTCACGATCGTCGAGAATATCGACATCCAGGTTGGCCGCACCGGCGCTTTGACCCCTGTCGCGCGATTGACGCCGATCACGGTCGGCGGCGTTGTCGTCACCAATGCGACGCTGCACAACGCGGATTACATCAGCGGCATCGGCAATAGCGGTGAGCGCATCCGCGACGACGAGCACGATATCCGCATCGGCGATACCGTCATCGTACAGCGCGCAGGCGATGTGATACCGCAGGTCCTCGACGTCGTCATGGAAAAGCGGCCGGCCGAGGCCAGGCCTTATGAATTTCCGAAGACCTGCCCGGTCTGCGGTTCGCATGCCGTGCGTGAAAGGCATGAGAAGACCGGCAAGCTCGATTCGGTCACCCGCTGCACCGGCGGCTTCATCTGCAGGGCGCAGGCGACGGAGCATTTGAAGCACTTCGTTTCGCGCAACGCTTTCGATATTGAAGGGCTCGGTTCGAAGCAGATCGACTTCTTTTTCGAAAACGAGGACGCGTCGCTGCAGATCCGCACTGCACCCGATATCTTCACGCTGGAGAAGCGTCAGCAGCAATCGCTGACCAAGCTGGAGAATATCGACGGCTTCGGCAAGGTCAGTGTCGGCAAGCTCTATGCGGCGATCACCGAACGGCGCAGCATCGCGCTCCACCGCTTCATCTACGCGCTCGGCATCCGTCATGTCGGGGAGACCACGGCGAAGCTCTTGGCGCGCTCCTATGGCACCTATGCGGCCTTTGAAACCGCGATGCGAGAGGCCGAGGCGCTTTCCGGCGACGCCTGGAGCGATCTCAACGCCATCGAAGGTATCGGCGAGGTCGTGGCGCGCGCCATCGTCGAATTCTACAAGGAGCCGCGCAATGTCGAGGTGATCAACCGACTGCTTGAGGAAGTGACGCCCGAGGAGGCCGAACAACCGAAGACGGCAGGCAGCCCGGTTGCCGGTAAGACCGTGGTTTTCACCGGCTCGCTGGAAAAGTTTACCCGCGACGAGGCAAAGGCGAGGGCGGAAAGCCTCGGCGCCAAGGTGGCGGGATCGGTCTCGAAGAAGACCGACATCGTCGTCGCCGGCCCCGGCGCCGGCTCCAAGCTCGACAAGGCGCGCGAACTCGGCGTGCAGACGATGGACGAGGACGAATGGCTGGCACTGATCAGCGGGTGAGGGGCTGACGGCAAGCCGCCAGCCCGTTTACTCAAAGCCTGAGCCGCGCCATCGTATAGGCATCGACGTATTGACCGGCGCGATATCCGAAGGCCTTCAGCAGGCCTTCCTGCTCGAAGCCGAATTTCCGGTAGAGGCCGATGGCCACATCGTTATCGGTGTAGACAGTCAGTTCCAGCCGTTTGATATCGAGCCAGTCATCGGCGGCGTCGACCATCGCCCCGAGCACGATCCGGCCGAAGCCGCGGCCGGTGAAGTCATCATGCACACCCATGCCGATGCTGGCGACGTGCTGCCTGCGGCCGGAGAGACGGTTGAGGCCGGCATTGCCGACGATTTTGCCGTCCAGGGTGACGACGAGGTTGAGCGCGCCGGGCGACGGATTTTCCATGTGTTTGCGAACCTCTTCGATCCTCTGGTATGGCGGCCGTAAGGTGCCGGCCCGGTAGCCCGGCAGATTTATGAGATCGGTGATCTCCTCCGCATCGGACAGGCGGACGGCGCGCACGAGGACGCCATCCGGCAGGTGCGCTCGGCCGCGAGGTTCATTCTCTTCGTTTTCGGACATTCATGCTCTCCATCGGGGTCGGGAGGAGAGCCGGTTTCCGAAAACCCTGCTCGCCTCGGCAGGGTTTCGGGATGATGATCGGATCGCTGCTAACGCGCCATCGCTCCCGCGTACCCTTCAAGGGTCGTGGTGTGATGGATAAGCGCTGCCATGGTTAGGGAAACGATCATGGCGGCAAGTTTCGATATGCGCGTTAAAAAGTCAATCGGGCGTCGTGTCGAATTTGCGCGGCTGGAAGCGGGGCGGTATTCCTGTTCCTGAAGAAACGATTCGGGCTGATGATTTGAAGACCATCGCGATTGACTTCGAGACGGCGAACGAGCAGCGCGGTAGCGCCTGTTCCGTCGGCCTTGCCTGGATCGAGGAAGGCAGGGTGACGCGCGTCGAGGAGCGGCTGATCCGGCCGCGGGACATGCGCTTTTCAGGCATGAACATCGCGATCCATGGCATCCGGCCGGAGCATGTCGAGGATGCGCCCGAGTTTCCCGAGGTAATGGATGAGTTCGAGGAGGATTTTCGCGGCGCGACGATGATCGCGCACAATGCCGCCTTCGATTTCAGCGTCTGGCGGGCGAGCCTCGATCTCTACCGGCAATCCTATCCGGAGCTTACCTATCTCTGCAGCCTGAAGATGGCGCAGCGGATCTGGCCGCATTTCCTCTCGCACCGGCTGAACCTGATCGCCGAGCATCTTGGCCTGCGTTTCGTGCACCACAACGCCGCCGAAGATGCCGCCGTCTGCGCAGCGGCCGCCATCGAGATGGCAAGGGCGGTCAAGGCCCATGCCGTCCACGCCATACCGTCGTTGATCGGCATGAAGCCAGGTCGGCTGACGGCGCAGGCCTATGAGCCCTGCACCTGCCGAAAAGGCTGAGCCCTTCCGCGAGCCCCATTTCTTGCAAAGCATGGGTGCATGCTTATCTAGAATGCGGATTATTCAGGGAGCCGCCATGTCCAGACTGCGCAATCTTCTCCTAGCCGCCTTTTCCTTCTCCGTCCTTTCCGCAGGTGCTGCCTCAGCCGAAGTCGTCGGCAAGGTCGGGGTCGACTGGATCGGCAACGACATCATTGTCGAGGCGGTCTCCGACCCTGAGGTCAAGGGCATCACCTGTCACGTCACCTATTTCGACCGCAGCCTGATCGACCGGTTCAAGAACGGCAACTGGTTCGAGGACCCATCCAACAATTCCATCGCCTGCCGGCAGACCGGGCCGATCGAGATCGGAAATATCGACCTGTCCAAGGATGGCAGCGAGGTGTTCCGCCAGGGCATGTCGCTGATCTGGAAGACGCTGGTCGTCAACCGCATCTACGACAAGACGAACGACACGCTTATCTATCTCGCCCATTCGCGCGAACTGACCGACGGTTCGGCGAAGATGTCGATCTCGACCATTCCGCTCTATGGGCAGAGCGTGACCTGGAAGAATGGGAAGCCGCAATAAGGCGGGGAGGTTCCGGGAGCTTTCCCCCGCATTGTTGAAGACACCGCCCCAAACCCCTCCCCACAAGGGGAGGGGCTTAAACTGCCGCACGTTTCGAGATGAACGAGGCGGGCGCTCCGGGTAGTCCCTCCCCCTTGTGGGGAGGGGTTGGGGAGGGGGCTTCCTAAAAGCTGATTCTATGCCCGCTTTGCTCCTGCATCAAACGAAAAGGCCCGGACGAGCCGGGCCTTCGAATTCCAGATATGAGTATTCCTCAGGCGGCCTGCGTCAGCTCGTCGGCAATGACCGTGTCGAGGTTCAAGAAGCACACCATGGTCTTTTCGAGCGCGACGATGCCGCGGCAGAAGGCGCGCTGGGCTTCCGGGATGATTTCCGGCGGCGGCTGCAGGTCTTCGCTCTTGATGGTCATCATGTCGGAAACCTGCTCGACCAGCAGGCCGACCAGCTTGCCGGCGATGTCGGTGACGATGATCGCCGAGCGCTCGGAGGGCTCGGTCATCTTCATGCCGAGGCGGCAGGCCATGTCGATAACGGGGATCACGGCGCCGCGCAGGTTGATGAGACCCAAGACGTAGGGCGGGGTGTGCGGCATCGGCGTCACTGGTGCCCAGCCGCGGATTTCGCGGATGGCCATGATGTCGATGCAGAATTCCTGATCGCCCAGGTGGAACGAAACGATTTCGAGATAAGCGCCCGACTGCTTGATGGCGTTGTTGTTGTTCATGGTCAGAATTCTTCCCAGTTGTCCCCGGCGGGAGAGGCGATGCAGAACTGCTGTTAAATATATATGTGACGGCTTAAGTCTTTCCTAACGATATGTATTTTCAGATTACCCGTCGCTCTAAAGGCAAACTATTCACAAACATGCCATTTTTGATCCGCGTAGATTCCTGAGGTCGGATTTCATTGCCATTGCAGTTTCTATCGGTGAGACAATTTATCACCGGTCAGAAAACATATTCTTGAATTGCGCGCGTCCGGTCGAGGTTATAATCACGCGGGGCAAAGGGTGGGCAGCAGATATCCGCCTGGATCGAGGATCATGCCAATGAAGACATTCCGCATCGCCGTCTGGGTCGGTGTCCTGATACTGGCCGGGTTTCTCGGAGCGTTTACGCTCAACCTGACGAAGTCGAAGGATGTGGTGGCGGAGGCTCCCTTCGGCGTGCCTTTCACGCTGATTTCCCAAAGCGGACAGCCGATCACCGAGCAGGCTTTACGCGGCAAGCCGACGGCGCTGTTCTTCGGCTTCACCCATTGCCCGGAAGTCTGCCCGACGACGCTTTTCGAGCTGAACGGCTGGATGGAGAAGGTCGATCCGAAGGGCGACAAGCTGCAGGCCTATTTCGTCACCGTCGATCCGGAGCGCGACACGCCCGAGATCATGAACGAATACGTCTCCAATGTTTCCAAGCGCATCACCGGCATTTCAGGCGCGCCTGATAAGATCGCCGAGGTCGTCAAGGGGTTCCGCGTCTACGCCAAGAAAGTGCCGGTCGACGAGAAGGATCCGAACGGCGACTATACGATGGATCACACCGCCTCGGTCTTCCTGCTCGATTCGGCCGGGCGGTTTTCCGGAACAATCGCCTATGGCGAAAACCCGGACACGGCGGTAAAGAAGCTGGAGAATCTCGTCAACAAGGGGTGATGGTTTCAGCGTGATGGGGCGTTGGCTCGACCGATGGCGGGCAACGGAAACGGGAAAGACCGCCTATCGTGAGTGAAATCCGCCTTTACGTGACGACGACCGAAAGCAAGGCCGAAGAGATCCTCGACCTTCTGAGCGCGGTCTTCGGTGAAGAAGACTTTGCCATCGGCACCACCGAGATCGATGAGAAGAAGGATATCTGGGAAGCCTCGATCTACATGATGGCCGAGGACGAGGCTGAGGTGCAATCCCGCGTCGAGGACGCATTGAAGGCCTCTTTCCCTGATGCCCGGCTAGAGCGGGAAGTCATCCCCGAGGTCGACTGGGTGGTGAAATCGCTGGAGGGGCTGAAGCCCGTCCGAGCAGGGCGCTTCCTGGTGCATGGCTCGCATGACCGCGACAAGATCCGCCCCGGCGATATTGCCATCGAGATCGATGCCGGCCAGGCCTTCGGCACTGGCCATCACGGCACGACGGCCGGCTGCCTCGAGGTGATCGATAGCGTGGTGCGCTCGCGCCTAGTCCGCAACGCGCTCGATCTCGGCACCGGCAGCGGCGTACTGGCGATTGCGGTGCGCAAGCTCAGGAACATACCGGTGCTGGCGACCGACATCGATCCGATCGCGACGAAGGTGGCGGCCGAGAACGTGCGCCGCAACGGCATCGCCTCGGGCATCGTCACCAGGACCGCGCCGGGCTTTCATTCGACGGCCTTTTCCGAGCATGGTCCCTTCGATCTCATCATCGCCAACATTCTCGCCCGGCCGCTGATCCGCATGGCGCCGAAGCTTGCGACGCATCTTGCGCCTGGCGGATCGGTCATTCTCTCCGGCATCCTTGCCGGGCAACGCTGGAAGGTGATTGCCGCCTATAGTGGCGCGAGGCTTCGCCATGTCAGAACCATCTGGCGCAACGGCTGGGTGACCATCCACTTCGACCGGCCCTAATGCGCGTCGCATAGAATTTGATTCATGCAACGCGAGTAGGTCCTTGTTTTTATGCAATGCCGTTATCCCTAAACCGCTGCACAGTTTTGGGCGGCATGCATTGGATCCTAAATCGGCAAAAGAAAAAGGCGGTGCCGATGGCACCGCCCTAGACCGGTCTATCCGGTCAATGCCCGCGAGCTCAAGGGGAGGAGCGCTCGAGCGGGCTCTACTGCATTCCAATAGGCCGGTCCGGGAGGGAGGAGACGGACTGGCTTTCAGGCTTAGAACGCGTAGCTGGGGGCGCCCTTGTGGCGCGTGGCCCGCTGGCCGGCGCCGAGCAGCTTGAGGCTGTCCTCGTTCTGCGGGCGGCGGGCGCCGATCACGTGACGCACGGTCTGGCGTTCGCCAGCCTGCACCGGGCTGCTATATGCGAAGCGCGAGAGAGAGGCGGTCATTTCAAGAATTCCTTTGTTTACAGGTTCATCACGAACCGTTCGATGACGCCTATATAGCTATTCTGAAATGCGGAGGCAGAGGTTTTTGCTCATGGGAGCCATGCGGCCAATGCATAAAGCGTGCCAAATTAACTTTTGGCGTCACAGTTCCGTCAAAATGTTGAGCGGCCCCAGGGGTTTCGACCCGTTTGGTCGCTTTTTCTCCCCATCGGTTGAAATTTCGCTAACATAGCGGGCATCCCATTAACCGGATTCGTTTCAATCATTCGGGTTTCCAGCATGTTCCAGTCTTTCGAGGTTACCTCCACGCCGCAATTCGGCAGGGATCGTGTATCGGCGCTGCGCGCCGGTTTCGATTCGCTCGGCATCGACGCCTTCCTCGTGCCGCGCGCCGATGAATTCAACGGCGAATATGTTCCCGCATGTTCGGAGCGCTTGGCATGGCTGACGGGCTTTACCGGTTCGGCCGGTATTGCGCTCATCCTGCGCACGCAGGCGATTGTCTTCGTCGACGGGCGCTATGTGACGCAGCTTGCCGAACAGGTCGACGGTTCGGTCTTTTCGGGCGGCGATCTCGTCAATGAGCCGCCGCATGTCTGGCTTGCCGCAAACGGCAGCAATGGCCTGCGGCTCGGCATCGACCCCTGGCTGCATGCAGGGGCCGAGGTGCGCCGTCTGGAAAAAGCGCTGTCGCAGATCGGTGGAACGCTGATATTCCTGCCGCACAATCCGCTCGACAGGCTCTGGGCTGACCGGCCGGCCGAGCCGCTCGGCGCAGTCAGCATCCAGAACGTCGCGCAGGCCGGCGTGCTGGCGAGGGAGAAGATCGCGACGATCGCCGCCGATCTTTCGAAGAAGAACCTTGCGGCGGTGTTGATCGCCGATCCCTCTTCGGTCGCCTGGACCTTCAATATCCGCGGCGCCGACGTGCCGCATACGCCGCATCCGCTGGCGCGTGCCATCATCCATGCCGACGGGCGGGCCGAGATCTTCCTCGACAAGCGCAAGACCGGCATCGAGCCCGAGGCCTATCTCGCGCAGATCTCCACGCAGCTGCCGCCGTCGGCGCTGGAAGAAAAGCTCGCCGCCGTTTCCATGGATGGCGGCCGTGTGCTGATCGACCCCGATATCGCCGCCTATGCGCTGGCCGAGATTATCCGCAAGGCGGGCGGCGAAGTGATGGAGGGCACCGATCCCGCCAAGCTGCCGCGCGCAGTGAAGAACGACGTCGAGATCAACGGCTCGGCCGCCGCGCATCTGCAGGACGGCGCGGCGATGGTTGAATTCCTCTATTGGCTGTCGCAGAGAAAGCCCGGCACGGTGAGCGAGATCGCTGCCGCCGAGCATCTCGAAGCGGCGCGAGCCCGCGTCGGCCAGAGCATGCAGAACCCGCTGAAGGACATTTCCTTCGACACGATTTCGGGCGCCGGCGAACATGCGGCGATCATGCATTACCGCGTGACGACCGAGACCAACCGGATGATCGCGGCCGGCGAACTCTTCCTGATCGATTCGGGCGCCCAATATATCAACGGCACGACCGACATCACCCGCACCGTCGGCATCGGCAGAGTTTCGGAAGAGCATCGGCGCTTCTTCACGCTGGTGCTGAAGGGGATGATAGAGATCAGCACCGCGCGTTTCCCCAAGGGCACGCGCGGCTGCGATCTCGATCCGCTGGCGCGCATCGCACTGTGGCGGGCCGGCGCCGATTTCGCTCACGGCACAGGCCACGGCGTCGGCTCCTATCTCTCGGTGCATGAGGGACCGCAGCGCATCTCCAGGCTTTCGACGCAGGAACTGCTGCCCGGCATGATCCTTTCGAACGAGCCGGGCTATTATCGGCCCGGCAGCTTCGGCATCCGCATCGAGAACCTGATCTATGTGCGCGGGGCCGAAGAGATCGAGGGCGGCGATGCGCCGATGCTCGGATTCGAGACGCTGACTTTCTGCCCGATCGACCGCAGCCTGGTCATTCCGGCGCTTCTGACCCATGACGAACTACACTGGTTCAACGATTATCATCGCCGCACATGTGAGGCGCTGATGCCGCTCATCCATGTTCACGATGTCAGGGCGTGGCTCGAAAACGCGACACTGCCGCTGGAATATTGAGAAAACAGCATTACAGCGTCGGCGACGCTGTAATGCCTTGAATTTCTGCGCCGGCTTTCGGGCCGGTGCTCAAGCGCCGATCGTGTGGCGCCAGCTCATCACGACGATCCAGGCGGCGACCAGCATCCATGTATGGCTGAAGCGCAGGCCGATGAAGAGGGCGACGATTAGCGCCAGCTTCGATTCCCAGCCGCCGATGAAGAAAGCGGGGGCAACCAGCGTCGTCAGCACGGCGGCCGGCACGGCATTCAGCGCCGCCTCCATGCGCGGGGGGATGCTCTTCATTCGGGTGATGAGGATATAGCCGCCGATGCGGGTGGCGAAGGTGGCGGCGGCTGCGGCGAGGATGACGAGCGCCATGTGAAGATCGAATTCCATGGCTCAGACCTCGTGCACTTCAGATTTGAGGGCGTCGGCTTCGAGATCAGCCTCTTGCGGCGGCAAAGGCAGCACGGCGGCGAGCGCGATGCCGGCGGCAGCACCGAGGCTGACATGCCAGGGCGAGCCGACGTAACGGTAGGCGAACACGGAAGCCACCGCGCTGACGAGCGCCACAGGCAGGAAATTGTCTCGCTTGCGGAAGCCGAGGACGATGCCGAGGAAATAAGCCGGCAGCAGGATGTCGAGGCCGATGGCCTTGGGATCGCCGATGAAGCCGCCGAGCATGCCGCCGGCGACGCTGATCAGCACCCAGGGAATGTAGATGATGATGGCAAAGCCGAAATACCAAGCGAAGGTGAGTTGCCGGCCGGTCTCGGCGCGCTTTACCGCTTCGGCGAATTGCGGATCGACGAGCAGGAAGAAGGTGAAGAATTTCTGCACCGGCGTGAAATGCCCGATGTAGCGCGCCAGCGCCGCCGAATAGAGCACGTGGCGGAAATTGACGGCGAGGATCGACAGTACGATCAGCCAGGCGTGGACATTGTGACCGAAGAGTTCGATGCCGACCATCTGGCTGGCGCCGGCATAGACGGTGGCGCTCATGAAGGCGGCTTCGGAGAGCGACATGCCGTTTTCGACCGCAAGCGCTCCGAAGAGAGCGCCAAAGGGCGCCGATGCCAGCGCAACGGCGGAGCCGCCCCGCAAACCTTCAACAAAGTCGGCGCGATTCATGCGATCTTGTCCAGTTGGAATTCAAGTTTTCCCTTATGGTCTGCGGCTTGCGACCGCAATTGAATTTCCTTGATTGACCAATCGATTTTGCTGAACCATCGAAGTCCCGATCGCATTCGCAAAGAGGCAACCATGAAAAAGATCGAATTTTCGAAGGAAGAAAAGGCTGAGATCGTTTCGCGCATCCGCGCATATTTCGACCGGGAACTCGATCCCATCGGCGCATTGCCGGCTGAATTCCTGCTTGACTTCTTCGCCGAGGAGATCGGGCCGTACTTCTACAATCGAGGGCTGAGAGATGCCCAGGCCGCCTTATTGCAGAGAATGGACGACGTAGCCGAGGATATCCATCTTCTTGAGAGGGAGGAAAAATTCTAAAGCGCGTCGCGATCTTTCAGATTCGCTTGTCGCGCTGTTACGCATGTCGTTGTCGCAAAATCGCTGCACAGTTTTGCGCGACATGCTTTAGCGCCCTAAAATCAAACAGGGGTTTCACTTAACGCCAAATTATTTCTGCGCCGATATGGTCGTGACGCTTTCGTTCACCGGGTTGCGTGTTATTTGGCCGTGATTGTCTCCACTATCGATGAACCTCGATTCGCCAAGCTCGGCAAGGCGTTGATCTTTATGGTGTGGCTTGCGCTGGCGTCTGCGCTTTGCCGGTCCGAAACGGTCTGGCGTGACGAGGTTCGTGCTTTGTCACTCGCCCTCCAGGGGGATAATTTCATCGATATGCTTCGCCAGATGCATGGCGAGGGTCATCCTGCTCTCTGGTATATCCTGCTGCGCGCCGCCTATGTCGTGGTCGGTTCGCCTGTCGTCCTGAAGATCGTCGCCCTGACGATTGCGGCGGCTGCGGCCTATCTTCTTGTTTTCAGGCTGAAATTGCCGCTTTCTATTATGCTGCTGTCGCTGTTCAGCAGCTTTTCGGTTTACGATTATGCCGCGATGTCGCGAAATTACGGCATCAGCATGCTGATTATTTTCCTTATCGTCCTGAGTTGGGAGAAAGGAACACGCAACGGGCTATTGCTCGGCCTGTTGTTTGCCTTGCTGGCAAATACCAACGTCCATTCGGTCGTCCTCGTCGGCGGCTTCCTCGCCTATTGGTTTTTCGATTTAATTCTGGCTCGACCAAGGCCGCCTCTGACGGAATATCTGGCCTTTGCGACAGCAACTGCCATTGCCGCGGTTGGAATTGTTCTATGTTTCGTAACAGTCTATCCGACCTTCAATGATACGGGGCAGAACGACCTCAGTGGCAAGAATTTCGCCTTGCTTGCCCTTGGTGCTCTTGCCGCGCCCAGTTCCCATTTTATGGAATTCTATCCCGGCCGCGTCCTCGAACTGGTCGTGGCGTATCCGCTGGCCTCGCGGATTTTCGCAGCGTTGATGTCCGTGCTCATCTACGGCAGCCTGTTGGCCCTGGCGAACCGGCGGCCGGCGATGATCGCAGCCGGACTGGTTCTCGTAGGGCTTTCGCTGCTTTTTACGCTTGTCTATCCCGGCGGATACAGACATCAGGCGCTCTGGCTGGTTTTCATGATCGCCATCACCGCCTTGACCACACATACTCAGCGCGAGGGGAGCGCTGTCGGCGCCGAGGCTGCTGGGGGGATCGTAAAGTTCGGACGTCTGTGCTTCCTGATATTGCTGGCGCTACAGGTCATGTCCGGTATCGAAAAGATCAATCAGGCCTTCATAGCCGAAATACCCCTGAGCCGAAGCAAGGATTTCGGTGCGTTCATGCAGTCGCGCCCTGATCTTAAGGACGCGGTCATCATGGCGGATCCCGACTATCTCGTGGAAGCCTTGCCCTATTACGTCTCCAATCGCACCTATCTTCTGCGGGAGGAGCGGTTCGGCGACATCGTGCGATATACCCGGAACGCGCGGCTTTCGCTCAGCCTTGCCGATATTCTGCAAACGGCACATCGATTGCAACAGAGTGAGCATGTGCCTGTCGTCGTTCTTCTTTCGCAGCGGCTTGATCAGATTACTGCGCCCGTTTCCCTGCGTGAAAGCTACGTTTGGCGGTTGTCTCTGACGCCGGAAGATATTTCTGCTTTCCAGAGCGCGACAAGCCTCGTCAAGCGCTTCGGCCCGGTTGCCGGAAGCGATGAGACGTTCGACGCCTACGTATTGAAATAAGACGCCAGTCAGCAGAGTATTTGCGCAACACGTTCACGCGGTTGCTGCTGGCATCCTCGATGAAACGCAGATCCCTGAGGAACGCGCCGGCGCGTCTCAGCCCTCGCGCTTCATCCGTTCTCTGCGTGCGATCTCGGCTTGCGAAGGCTCGGGCATTCCGAAGCTGCCGGTTTCGACCTCGCCGGCGCGCTCGTAAACGCTCATGATGACGCCGGTCGTCGATACCGAGTTGGCCGTGAGCTTCAGCGCCTCCGGCTTGGCGCCCTTGCCGAACAAGCGCTTCCCGGGGCCAAGGATGAGCGGGAAGGTCAGGAGCCGGAGTTCATCGATCAGGTCGTGCGCCAACAGGGTTTGCAGCAAGCCACCGCTGCCCTGCGTCAGGAGGTCGGGACCGTCCTCTTGCTTCAAGCGAGCGATTTCGGTGGCGGCATCGCCGCGCAGCGCAACGGAATTTTCCCAGGTGAGCGGCTCTTTCGAGGTGGTTGCGACATATTTGGTCGCGGCATTGAAGGCTTTTCCGACGGGATCGTCTTTGCCGACGAAGGGCCAGTGCGCTGCGAAGATCTCGTAGGTCTTGCGGCCGAGCAGCAGCGCGAAGGGGTCGACAAAAATCCCGTCCATGAAACCGCCCATCGGCTCGTCCCAGTAATTGACGGTCCAGCCGCCAAGGGGGAAGCCGCCGGTGGGATCCTCCTGCGGTGCGCCCGGCGCCTGAATCACGCCATCCAAGCTCACGAAGGCTGCGGTAACAAGCTTTCTCATCTCTCAACTCCCATGATTGGTGCGTTCAGAGCCAAGGACGGATGGACGTGTGCCGATCCGACATCTGCCACATTGTCTTTTCTCGCTGATCTCAATCAGCCGGCCAGGACCTTGGCGCTGTCGACGATCGCGATGCCATGCGCCCGCATCTCCTCGATGGCGGCGGCGACGCCTTCGGGCGTGATGCCGCGGCTTGCATCCTCTATGAAGCGCACGTGGATACCAGGCATCATCTCCAGCGCGTCGAGCGCGGAGAACTTGACGCAATAGTCGGTCGCCAGCCCGCAGACGTCGAGGTCGGTGACGCCCTGATCCTCGAGGAAATCGGAAAGGCCGGTCGAGGCATCGTGGTCATTGTCGCGGAAGGCCGAATAGCTATCGATATAGGGATGCTCGCCCTTCTGCTGGATCAGGTCGATCTCTTCGGATTTGAGTTCGGGATGCAGTTCGGCATCGAGCGTACCTTGAATGCAGTGGTCGGGCCACATCATCTGCAGCTTGCCCGACAGTTCCCCCATCTCGAAGGGGGCGGCAGCCGGATGGGCGGAGGCAAAGCTGCCGTGGCCCGGCGGATGCCAGTCCTGCGAAGCGACGATCAGATCGTATTTGCCGCTGTCGATCAGCCTGTTTGCGACGGGAACCACCTTGTCGCCGTCAGGCACCGGCAGATTGCCGCCCGGACAGAAGCCGTTCTGAATATCGACGAGCAGCAGCGCTTTCATCAAGGCCAATCCCTTCGCTTTATTGCAGTGTAAGACGCCAAGCACACTGAATGGATCAACTAGTGGATTTCCAGGCGCGGACGCGCAAGTGTTAATTCTGGCACTAGCGGTAGTAAGTCGTCGAAACAGAATGCTCTAATGCAATCATTGCGATAGTTAGCGGCGGTTCTCGTGTTGAAATGGAAAGGAGGGATGAGGATGGCTCGTGCATGATTTTCTGATCGCAGACACAGCCCGCGACGGCGGCAATTGCCGCGTAGGACGCTTTTGTGCGGCATCGATGGATCGAGGCTCCCCCGGCAGAGCCCGGATCTCCCGGCTAGACCGCCGCCACGTTGTCGGCTGCAGAATCACCTGCTGCGGCGGAAGCGCCGTAGGTATTGCGATAGGCTTGGAGAGCCGTCTGCATATCGCTCAGCACCTTGGTGAGGAGCGGATCGCTATCACCTGAAGTCTTGATGCTGTTCGGATCGGCGGCGAGGAATTCGGACTCGGTCAACTTGCCGTCGCCATTGGTATCCATCGCTGCGAAGACGCCCTTGGAAGCGTCGTCGCTCTGATCGCTGCCGTCGCCCTGATCGTCGCTGCTGTCGGTCTTCTGCATGGACAGCATCAGCGACAGAATGTCGGCGGTGATCTTCTTGACGATGTCGGTGCTGCTGTCGTCGCTGTCGGTCGACGTCGTACCCGATGTCGAGGACTGCGAGGCGGCGGCCAACTCGTCCGCCGAAATGACGCCGTCGCCATTCTTGTCGAGGCTGGAAAGCGGAGACTGGTACTGGGTCACTGTGCTGCCGAGAGATGAAACACTGGTCACTTGAACCTCCTTTGAAAAGTTCGTCGTGAAGCCTGCCTTTCATGGGCGGGCAACCTTTGGGCTAAGCTGATTTGCAGAAGGAAGCCTGCCTTTCATGGGCGGGCAACCTTTGGGCTAAGCTGATTTGCAGAAGGCGTCAAAGCGACGTTTTGACAGGGTAGAAGTGCGATTGACCGCGCGTGGCGACCCACGTTAACCTTTCGGTTACCAAAACTGTTTCATTGGAATTATTGGCTTTTTTTGGCGATCGATGGGTTCCGGCGAGCGGAAGCGCATGCCTGCGATAGCAGGAGATCGCGCCGGCGCGGCTTGCGGAAGGGGCAATGGGCTATATGCCAGCTCTCCGCCGCTGCGGCATTTCGTCCGCCTTCGCGAAGCGCTATGCCAAGCCGATCTTGCTCCCTGCCGCGATTTCTGCCTTTCTTGCCTCAGCAGCAAGCCGGAGCGAAGCCATGTCCGAGCCAGATCCAGAC
Organism: Rhizobium brockwellii; assembly: GCF_000769405.2. Classification (NCBI taxonomy): domain Bacteria; kingdom Pseudomonadati; phylum Pseudomonadota; class Alphaproteobacteria; order Hyphomicrobiales; family Rhizobiaceae; genus Rhizobium; species Rhizobium brockwellii. Next base: position 2,828,909 of record NZ_CP053439.1, on the reverse strand, counting down.
GAAAAGATCGATGCGACGTTCCGCAACGGATCGCTGACGGCGGCCGGGATCATCCTCGGTTTCTCCCTTAATTTTATCAGTGTCTGGGTTTCCAATCCCAACGACTGGAGCCGCATCGATATCCTGCCGATGCTGTTCCTCGTCGTCGGCATCGCCATCCAGGTGAAGGTCTTCGCCGATCTGCTGGCGCGCGACTCACTCATCGCCGTCAAATATGATCGGTCGCGCCGGCTCTTTCTGATCGGATTGGGGATAGTCGCTGCGGGAATGGGCATCGCCCTCGTCAACGATATTCTCGGGCTCGGAAGGATGCGGATGCTTGGGTGAGCGTTTCGCGTCGTGCTGACGCGAGGTCACACGCGCTCGACGAACCCATCCAGCACCCGCTTCTGTCCCGCCCGGTCGAACTCGATCGTCAGCTTGTTGCCTTCGATGCCGGTGATGTTGCCGTTGCCAAATTTCAGGTGGAACACGCGGTCGCCGAGCGTGAAGCGCGACGGTTCCGCGGATGTGGATTTCACCACCAGCTCACCTTCGATCGTGCGTCCCTTCGGACCGCTTTCGCCGTAACCGATGCGTTCGACGGCGTGGCCAGAGCGGGTGCCCCAGTTGTCGCGTGTGGCGTCGGTCTTGTTGGCCTGAGCGCGTTTCCAGCCGGGTGTGGAATAGGAATTGGCGAAGGGTTCGGCCTTGTCGAAGCGCGACTGGCCGTAGCCGCCGCGGCCGTAACCGCCATAGCTCTGCTCCATTTCGGCGACCTCGACATGGGTGACCGGCAGTTCGTCGAGGAAACGCGAGGGCAGGGTCGATTGCCAGAGACCGTGGATGCGGCGGTTGGAGACGAACCAGATGTGGCAGCGGTGCTTGGCGCGGGTGATGCCGACATAGGCGAGGCGGCGTTCCTCCTCCAGGCCGGCGCGGCCGCTCTCATCCAGCGAGCGCTGGTGCGGGAAGAGGCCTTCCTCCCAGCCGGGCAGGAAGACGGTGTCGAATTCGAGGCCCTTGGCCGAGTGCAACGTCATGATCGAGACTGCATCGAGGTTCGCGTTGGTTTCGGCATCCATCACGAGGGAGACGTGTTCGAGGAAGCCGCGCATCGACTCGAAGCTTTCCATCGAACGGATCAGTTCCTTGAGGTTTTCAAGGCGGCCGGGGGCTTCGGCGCTCTTGTCGTTCTTCCACATGTCGGTATAGCCGGACTCTTCGAGGATCTGCTCGGCAAGTTCGGTATGCGGTGTATTTTCAAGCAGTTCCTGCCATCGGCGGAAAGATTGAATCACGTCGAAGAGCGCCTTTCGCGCCTTCGGCTTCAGCTCGTCCGTCTCGATGATGTCGGCGGCTGCCGCAAGCATCGGGATATCGCGGGCACGGGCATAGTCGTGCAGCGCACGCACCGTCGTATCGCCGAGGCCGCGCTTCGGGGTGTTGATGATACGCTCGAAGGCGAGGTCGTCTGAGGCTTGAGCGACCAGGCGGAAATAGGCCATGGCATCGCGGATTTCGAGGCGCTCGTAGAAGCGCGGGCCGCCGATAACGCGATAGTTGAGGCCGAGGGTGACGAAGCGGTCTTCGAATTCACGCATCTGGAAGGAGGCGCGCACGAGGATCGCCATGTCGTTCAAGAGATGCTTGCCGCGCTGGAGCTGCTCGATCTCCTCGCCGATGGCGCGGGCTTCCTCCTCCGAATCCCAGGAGGCGTGGACCTGCACCTTGGCGTCGTCGGGGTCGGAGCGGTCGGTGAACAGCGTCTTGCCGAGGCGGCCCTCATTATGGGCGATCAGATGGGCGGCTGCGCCGAGGATATGTTCGGTCGAACGGTAGTTGCGCTCGAGCTTGATGACCTTGGCGCCGGGGAAGTCCTTCTCGAAGCGCAGGATATTGTCGACCTCGGCGCCGCGCCAGCCATAGATCGACTGGTCGTCATCGCCGACGCAGCAGACATTCTGCAGCTCGCCCTTGGGGCGCTGGGCGAGAAGCCTGAGCCACATGTACTGGGCTGTGTTGGTATCCTGGTACTCGTCGACGAGGATATAGCGGAAACGGCCGTGATATTCCTTCAGGAGATCCGGGTTCTTGCGGAAGATCGCGATCGGGTGCATCAGCAGATCGCCGAAATCGCAGGCGTTCAGTGTCGAGAGGCGGGCCTGATAGGCGACATAGAGATCGCGGCCGCGGCCGTTGGCAAAGGCGCGGGCGTCGCCCTCGGGGATATCGGCGGGGCCGAGACCCTTGTTCTTCCAGGTATCGATCATGCCGGCGAACTGCTTGGCCGGCCAGCGCTTGTCGTCGAGGCCTTCGGCCTGGATCAACTGCTTGATCAGGCGGACGACGTCGTCGGTATCGAGAATGGTGAAATCGGAGCGCAGGCCGACGAGCTCGCCGTGGCGACGCAGAAGTTTGACGCCGATCGAATGGAAGGTGCCGAGCCAGGGCATGCCTTCGACGGCGCCACCGACGAGCAGCGCGATGCGCTCCTTCATCTCGCGGGCCGCCTTGTTGGTGAAGGTGACTGCGAGGATCTGCGAGGGGAAGGCACGGCCGGTGTTGAGGATATGGGCGATGCGGGTCGTCAGTACGCGCGTCTTGCCGGTGCCGGCGCCGGCCAGCACGAGGACGGGGCCTTCCAAGGTTTCGACGGCTTCGGTCTGCTCGGGGTTCAGCCCGGCGAGGTAATCCGGCCGCTTGCCGCCGTCACGAGCCGCCATGGCGCGCGCCGCGATGCCGCCACCGGCGACAGGCCCCCTTTCGGCGGGTGCGGCAGGCGGCTGCGGCTTGCGCGCCATCTCGCCCGGCTCTTCGTCGAAGAAGGGCATATCGTCGAAACTATTGCTCATGGCGCGTAATGTAGTGATTCGGGAAGGAAAGACCAGAAAAGATGTTCTGCTTTCATTCCTGAGCCGCCGCTATCCCGGGCGGTAGGTTGCGGGCAGCAATGCCGCCGCAGAGCGCAGCTATGGTCGTCACGCGGGCGAGCGGGGCTAAAAATTTCGGATCGCGGCCTGTCGGAACAAGCGCCGGTGGGGCGTCCTTGGGTCATCGGACAGCCGTCCGGATCAGCACCGTCAACAAGGAGGCCGTTTCATGCCGAAGGTCGTTTCAAATCTGTGGTTCGCCGAGGAAGCACGCGAAGCCGTCGAATTCTATGTGTCTGTTATCCCGGACTACATGATCGGCCGCACCACCATTTTGCCGGCGGAAACGCCGAGCGGGCCTCCCAGCAGTGTCGAACTGATCGAGTTCACGCTCGCCGACCAGGCCTTCCTGGCGATGAAGGCCGGCCCGCTCGATAGCTTCAACCATTCCTTCTCGATCGCGATTCTCGTGGAAAGCCAGGCCGAGATCGATCGGATATGGGAGGCATTCCTCGCCAATAGAGGCACGCCGGAGGCCTGCGGCTGGCTGAAGGACCGCTGGGGTCTTTCCTGGCAGATCGTGCCGCGCATGCTGTCCGAAATGATCGCCGACAGCAACCGCGAGCGGGCCAGGCGCGTAACCGAAGTGATGCTCGGCATGGTCAAGATCGATATCGCCGCGCTGGAGAAAGCGTTCAACGGCTGAATCGCCAAGGTGGGCGCATGATCGAAATGCGTCCGCCGGCGTGCCGTTGAAGGTCAAGAATATAAACGGCGCTGCAATGAAATGTGAACAGGGGCTGGCAGTTGAGAAAAACCGGGGCAGAACGTCAGTTCGGCCGTGTTCTACCAGATGATCTCAGTGAATAACCTCTACCGATTGGCTTTCGCCAAATCGAGTTTGCCCTCGCTGGCCGCGAATTGCCGCGTTTCCCAGCGCTCGAATCACCGGCGACATAGCACACCTTTTTAAAGTTCATGTCACGTCCCGAAATATGCTGATACCCGGGTGGTGCCTTTCTCAACTACACTGCAGAACAGTTTCGCAGAATCAAAAAAGTATCGGTGCGTACACGTTTTCGTGCATTGCAATAAACAGTCCGCGGACGTGGAATATACCTGCGAAACTATTGATTCTTAGCAATGTCGTCGCCATTTTAATGGTGTGACGATCAGAAGCCTGCGGCAAAACCTTGAATGGAGGGCCCATGCTGAGTGAATCGGTGTTTGATGCGTTTACACGCAGCTACGAAGCACGTCGCGAGACGGATTTGTCCGTCGCGGAATATCTCGATCTCTGCAAGAAAGAACCGATCGCCTATGCGAACGCGACGGAGCGTCTGCTCGCCGCGATAGGCGAACCGCAGATGGTCGACACAGCCAAGGATTCGCGCCTCGGCCGGATCTTCATGAACAGAACCATCCGGACCTATCCCGCATTTACCGGCTTCCACGGCATGGAAGAGACGATCGAACGTATCGTTTCCTTCTTCCGGCACGCGGCGCAGGGGCTCGAGGAGCGCAAGCAGATCCTCTATCTGCTCGGCCCGGTCGGCGGCGGCAAGTCGTCGCTGGCAGAGCGCCTGAAGCAGCTGATGGAAGTTCATCCGATCTACGTGCTGAAGGCCGGCGACGAGATCAGCCCCGTTTTCGAAAGTCCGCTCAGCCTCTTCGATCCGGAGACGATGGGCGAGCTTCTTCTAAAGCAATACGGCATCCCCTTGCGGCGCCTGAGCGGGCTGATGAGCCCGTGGTGCCTGAAGCGGCTCGATGACTTCGGGGGCGATATTTCCCGCTTCCGTGTGGTCAGAATACAGCCTTCGCGGTTGCGCCAGATCGCCATCTCCAAGACCGAGCCCGGAGACGAGAACAACCAGGATATCTCGTCGCTGGTCGGCAAGGTCGACATCCGCAGGTTGGAGACTTACTCCCAGAACGATCCCGATGCCTACAGCTATTCAGGCGGGCTCAACCGCGCCAACCAAGGCGTGCTCGAATTCGTCGAGATGTTCAAGGCGCCGATCAAGATGCTGCATCCGCTGCTGACGGCGACGCAGGAGGGCAACTATATCGGCACCGAGAATATCGGCGCCATTCCCTTCTCGGGCATCATTCTTGCGCATTCGAACGAGGCGGAATGGCAAAGCTTCAAGGCCAACAAGAACAACGAAGCCTTCATCGACCGTATCTGCGTGATCAAGGTGCCCTATTGCCTCAGGGTGACGGAGGAGCAGAAGATCTACGAGAAGCTGATCGAGGGATCGGAACTCATAGATGCGCCCTGCGCCCCGGCAACGATGGAAATGCTGGCTCGCTTCTCCGTGCTTTCACGCCTGCGCAAACACGAAAACTCGACCTTCTTCTCGAAAATGCGCACCTATGACGGCGAGAGCCTGAAGGAAACCGATCCGCGCGCGCGCAGCGTTCAAGAATATCGGGATGCCGCCGGCATCGATGAAGGTATGGACGGAGTATCGACCCGTTTCGCCTTCAAGGTGCTTGCCTCGACCTTCAATCACGACACCACTGACATCGGCGCTGATCCAGTCCATCTGATGTATGTGCTGGAGCAGGCGATCCGCCGCGAGCAGTTTTCCGACGATGTCGAGAAGCGCTATATGGAGTTTATCAAGGCCGATCTTGCGCCGCGCTATGCAGAGTTTATTGGCAATGAGATCCAGAAGGCCTATCTTGAGTCCTATGCGGACTACGGACAGAACCTGTTCGACCGTTACGTCGACTATGCCGATGCCTGGATCGAAGATGTAGACTTCAAGGATCCAGATACAGGACAGCTTCTCGACCGCGAGCTCCTCAACCAGGAACTAACGAAGATCGAAAAGCCGGCGGGAATCGCCAATCCGAAGGATTTCCGCAACGAAATCGTCAAGTTCTGCCTGAGGTCACGGGCAGGCAACGGCGGCAAGAATCCGTCATGGACGAGCTACGAGAAAATTCGGGAAGTGATCGAGAAGCGGATGTTCTCGCAGGTCGAGGATCTTTTGCCGGTCATTTCCTTCGGCTCGAAGAAGGATGGCGAGACCGAAAAGAAGCACAGCGAATTCGTCTCGCGCATGGCCGCGCGGGGCTACACCGAGAGGCAGGTTAGACGCCTTGTCGAATGGTACATGCGCGTCAAGCAGGCAAGTTAATGGTCATGTATGGGAGCCATCATGCACATTGTCGACCGTCGGCTAAATCCGCGCGGTAAAAGTCTAGAAAATCGTCAACGGTTCCTTCGCCGCGTGAAGGGAACCGTGCAGCAAGCGGTGAAACGTTCGCTGCAGAATCGGAACATTCGTGATGTGCTCGACGGCGGTGAGATCAGCCTGCCGATTGATGGAATGGCCGAACCGAGCCTTCGCAGGGGCGGAGACGGTATCAGCGATCAAATCCTGCCGGGAAACAGAGCCTTCGTCGAAGGCGATATCATTCCGCGGCCGCCTGGCAGGAACGGTGGAAAACCCAAGGAAGCGGGCGAGGGCGACGGTGAGGATGGCTTCCGTTTCGTGCTGACGCGCGAGGAATTCCTCGATGTGTTTCTGGACGATCTGGAACTGCCCGACCTTGCCAAACGGCGACTGAGCGAAACCGAGGAAGAAAGTCCGATACGGGCCGGCTACTCCGTGTCAGGATCGCCGTCCAACATCGCCGTCGGCCGCACGACGAGGCTTGCGATGATGCGCCGGGTCGCACTTCATCGCCCGCGTGCCGAAGAGCTGGAAGCCCTGCAGCGGCAGATCGAGGAGTGCACGGACGACAAAAGCCGCCTGGCGCTTGAGGCAAAACTCAAATCGCTCACGGAAAAAACCAGACGCATTCCCTATATCGATCCGCTCGATGTGCGATATCGGCGCTTCGAAAACGAGCCGAAACCTGTGGCGAAGGCCGTGATGTTCTGCCTCATGGACGTCTCAGGCTCCATGTCGGAACACATGAAGGACCTGGCGAAGCGGTTCTATCTGCTGCTCTACCTTTTCCTGTCGAAGCGCTACAAGAAAGTCGAGATCGTCTTCATCCGCCATACCGACAAGGCAGAGGAGGTTGATGAGGAAACCTTCTTTTACGGCCCGGCGACGGGCGGCACGCTGGTATCCAGTGCACTAGCGGCAATGCGCGCGATCATCGCGGCGCGTTTCGATCCGACGGAGTGGAATATCTACGGCGCGCAGGCCTCGGACGGCGACAATTCCCATTCGGACGGAAACCTGACCGGGCAATTGCTGCGGCACGAGATTTTGCCGCAGTGCCAGTATTTTGCCTATATCGAGGTCGGCGAAGAAAGCGGCGACTCTTCGGCATCCCGTTCACCGCTCTGGACGCTCTATCAAGGGATCCGTTCCGAACTGCTGCCGCTGTCGATACGCAAGGTCTGCCGGCGAAACGAAATATTCCCGGTATTCCATGATCTCTTCCAGAAACGTGACGGACAGTCGAAGGTGACGCCATGACCACGACGGTGAGGCCGAAAGAGCGGTTGTTGTTCGAGGGTGCGGACTGGGACTTCTCAACGCTCCAGCGCATCCACGACGCCTGCGAGGAGATCGCTCTCGGCGAACTCGGCCTCGACGTCTATCCGAACCAGATCGAGGTCATCACCTCGGAGCAGATGCTGGATGCCTATTCCTCGACCGGCATGCCGCTGTTTTACCGCCATTGGTCCTTCGGCAAACACTTCGCGCATCACGAAGCCTTCTACCGCCGCGGGATGCGCGACCTCGCCTACGAGATCGTCATCAACAGCTCGCCCTGCATCTCCTACCTGATGGAGGAGAATACGGCGACGATGCAGACGCTCGTCACCGCGCACGCGGCCTTCGGCCACAATCATTTCTTCAAGAACAACTATCTCTTCAAGCTCTGGACCGACGCGAAGGGCATCCTCGATTACCTCGATTTCGCCAAGGGTTACATCACCCGCTGCGAGGAACGCTATGGAGAGGCAGCCGTAGAGCGGACGCTTGACGCAGCCCATGCGCTGATGTCGCACGGGGTGCATCGATATGCGGGCAAAACAACCGTCGACCTTCGCCAGGAGGAGAAGCGGCAACAGGAGCGCCGCGCGCACGAAGAGCAGATGTTCAACGATCTGTGGCGCACGGTTCCCGTCGGCAAAGCCCGCAAGGGAGGCGACATCGGCCTGGAAAAACGCCGCGCCGCCCTTGGTCTTCCCCAGGACAACATCCTCTATTTTCTCGAGAAATCCGCACCGCGGCTGCAGCCGTGGCAGCGCGAAATCCTTCGCATCGTCCGCCATGTCGCGCAATATTTCCATCCCCAGCGCCAGACCAAGGTGATGAACGAGGGAACGGCCACGTTCGTCCACTATCAGATCATGAACCGGCTTCACGAGCGGGGGCAGATCAGCGACGGAAACTTCCTCGAATTTCTGAAGTCGCACGCCAATGTCGTGTTCCAGCCGAGCTATGACGACCGGCGGTTCTCGGGCTTCAACCCCTATGCGCTCGGCTTTGCGATGATGCAGGACATCGAGAGGATCGTCACGAAGCCGACGGAAGAGGACCGTGCATGGTTTCCCGATATATCAGGACGAGGCGATGCGATGGCTGTCCTGCGCGGCATCTGGGCCGATTACCGGGACGAGAGTTTTATCAGCCAGTTCCTGAGCCCGAACCTGATCCGCCAGCTGCGGCTCTTCCATCTCTACGACGATCCCGATCAAACCGAGGGTGTGCTGGTTTCGGCGATCCACAATGAGCGCGGGTATCTGCGCATCCGCCGCCAGCTTTCGCGCGAATACGATATCGGCTGGACTGACCCCGTTATCGACATCGTCGATGTCGACCTAGCCGGCGACCGGCGCCTGCTGCTGCAGCACATCGTCATGAACGGCTGCCATCTTCAGGAGGCCGACACCAGGCTCGTCCTGCAGCATCTGGCCGATCTCTGGGGCTACGACGTATTGCTTCAGGAAATCGACGGTTCGAGTACCGTGGCCAGGGAATACGCAGCGAGCCCGCGCAAGATCGTCCAATAGCTGGCGCCGTCATGTCGACGCGGCATGACGGGTTCTATAAACGAGCAATTATCGATAGTCGAAAAAACAAATTCACTGTCACTGCAATCCCTTATATTGATCTCCAGTCAAACAGATTCAGCCTTTGCTGCGACCTTCCGGGGACGGCGGACAGCGCGGAGACGAGATGATATGAGTGAAACGCGGCGCAAGCTGACGACGATCTTCTGTGCTGACGTGCAGGACTATACGCGACTGATGGGCGCCGACGAGGAGGGGACGCTTGCGGCGCTGAAGCGCTGCAGGGAGGCGATGGGGCGGCTGATCGAAAGCCATGGTGGCCGTGTCATCAACACCTGGGGCGATGGGCTGATCGCCGATTTCCCGAGCGTGGTTGAGGCGGTGCGCACGGCCGTCGACACCCAGAACGAACTCGCGGGCTTCAACGCCCGCCGCCCGGCCGACGGTCGCATGCTCTTCCGCATCGGCATCAATCTCGGCGACGTGATCGTCGAGGGGGAGGACATCTATGGCGACGGCGTGAATATTGCCGCGCGGCTGCAGGCGTCGGCTGCGGCCGGCGGCATCGTCATATCAAGTACCGTTTACGATCAGGTCCGCAACAAGGTGGCGGTTGGTTTCGAGTTTCTCGGGCCGCTGATGGTGAAGAATGTCGATGAAGGCGTGCCAAGCTATGCGGTAAAGATCGGCGATGCCAGGGACGAGACGCCGCCTGCCGAACTATCCGGCCCCACGCGGCCGCAGCCAGCGCCGGTTATGGCGGCAGCTAAGGCCGAGACAACCCCAGCACCGGGCGGACGCAGGCTGTATGGCGTGCTCGGCGTCATCGCCGCCGTCCTGATCGGTATCAATCTCTTGTCGTGGCAGGGCGTCTTCTGGGCGCAGTTTCCGGTGCTCGCGCTCGCCGTCATCGCGGCGCTCGCCTGGAACCGCGATCAGATCCTGTTCAACCGAAAGATCACCTCGCTGGCGATCCTGGCACTTGGCCTTGCCGGCATCAACCTCTTCACCTGGACGGGGCAGTTCTGGGCGGTGTGGCCGATACTGGGGATTGCGGCTGTCATGGGCGTGCGGTGGTCGATGCGTCGATAGGCATCCAACCCGCATCTTCAGAAATCTGCCCGAAAATCGGCGGAGTCAAAGACACGGGCGAGTGTTCGTTCAAGCAAAAGTGAGCGGCCGGGTTATTTCCATTCTTTGCTGATATTACAAATCGGTAATGCCGGCTGCTTATGCTTGCCGGTAAGCTGTAAACGCGCGATATTGTCGCATCAGACGGGAATCTCGATCCCGCAGCGCCTCTTTCGACCGACCCTGGTCCAACCTCGAGTCCCTCTGGAGACGTGAATGGCCTTTTGGAAGCAGTTTATACTGTCGCTCATCGTCATTATTGCCGGCTTTGCCGCGTGGGTTTTCTTTGTGCCCGGCGCCGGCGATACGATGCGCGATGCAGGGATTCCAGACAGCATCGTTTCCGAGATCGCGCCGAAGGCTGAGGAGACGGCGGATGCTGACGCTCCGACCCGGGCGCAGGGGCAGCAACGCGGCGACGGACAAGGGCAGGGACAGAACCGCCGCAATGGTGGCGGGCGCAACAGTGCCATTCTCGTCGCGACGCAGGCAGTCGTCCAAGGTATCGTCAATGACCGGCTGAATGCCATCGGCACGGGTGACGCGATCCGTTCGGTCGCGGTCACGCCGCAGGCATCGGGCACAATCCGCGAAATCCTCATCAAGTCGGGCGACAGGGTGAAGGCCGGCCAGGTGCTCGCCAAGCTCGACAGCGAGGAGCAGGTGATCGCCCGCGGCCAGGCTGACGTGGCGGTCAAGGCCGCCGTCGAGAAGTCCAACCTCTATCACAACATCAAGTCCAGCGTGTCGCGCATGGACGTGTTCGATTCCGAGATCGCCGAGCAGGGCGCGCGGCTGCAGCTGCAGGCCGCCGAGCTCAATCTCGCCCGGCGCGATATCACTGCGCCGATCGACGGTATCGTCGGCATCGTGCCGGTCAATATCGGCGACAACGTCACGACGAGCATCCCGATCGTCACGCTCGACGACCGTTCGGAAATCCTCGTCGACTACTGGGTGCCGGAGCGCTTCGCCAATACGGTGTCGGTCGGCCAGCCGGTCGAGGCGATGTCAGTGGCAAGGCCAGGACAGGTGTTTTCGGGCGTGGTCGAAGCCGTCGACAACCGCATCGACGCGGCAAGCCGCACGCTTCGCCTGCGCGCCAAGATCGACAACAGTTCCGACGAGCTGCGCGCCGGCATGTCCTTCAGCGTCAGCATGAAATTTGCCGGCGATAAATATCCGGCCGTCGCCCCGGTCTCGGTGCAGTGGGATTCGCAGGGCTCCTTCGTCTGGCAGGTCAACGACGACAAGTCGCACAAGGTGCGGGTCAGTATCGTGCAGCGCAACCCGGATTTCGTGCTCGTCAAAGCCGACCTCAAGGACGGCGACGTGATCGTGACACAGGGCCTGCAGCGCGTGCGCGAGGGCGGGGCAGTGCGTGTGGGCGCCGATGTCGCGGCTGCGGAGGTCGCCACCCAATGAGCGTGACCGAGATTCATCAGGACAGGGCCTCGGGCAAGCAGAGCTTCACCGCGCTTTTCGTTCGCCGGCCGATTCTGGCGCTAGTGTTCAACACGCTGATGGTTGTCGCCGGCCTTGCTGCCTATGTCGGCGTCGAGGTGCGCGAACTGCCGGATGTCGACCGTCCCGTCGTCACCGTGCGCACCACCTTCGATGGCGCATCGCCGCAGACGATCGACCAGGAACTGACCAAGGTGATCGAGGGGGCGGTCGCGCGCGTCAGCGGCCTGAAATCGATTTCGTCGACCTCTTCCTTCGGTCAGAGCCGGGTGACGCTGGAATTCTCCGATGCGATCGATCTCTCGGTCGCCGCCAACGACGTGCGCGACGCGATCGGCCGCATTACCCAGAACCTGCCCGACGAAGCGGATGCGCCGCAGATCGTCAAGGCGGATTCGGATTCCTCGGCGATCATGCGCCTTGCCGTCACCTCCACCAATCTCAACATGGACGACCTGACCCAGCTCGTCGAAAACGAGGTGATCGATCGTCTCGCCTCGGTCGACGGCGTTGCCGACGTCGAGGAATATGGCGACCAGGAGAAGGTCTTCCGCGTCGATGTCGATCAGGGCGCGCTTGCCAGCCGCGGACTGACCATCGGCGACCTGACGAAGGCGCTCGACAACGCCGCACTCGACGTGCCGGCCGGCTCGCTGAAGAGCAATACGCAGGATATCGTAGTGCGCGCCACCGCCAACCTGCAGACGCCGGCGGATTTTTCCAATGTCATCCTGCAGGATCGCGTCCGGCTCGGCGACGTCGCGACGGTGATGCTTGGGCCACGCGACGGCGAAACGGCGCTACGCTCCAACGGCAAGCCGGGTATCGGTCTTGGCATCATCCGCCAGGCGCAGTCGAATACGCTGAACATCTCGACCGGCGTCAAGGCTGCCGTCGACCAGCTGTCCAAGACACTGCCCGAGGGCACGACGATTGCCATCACCAGCGACGACGCCGTCTTCATCCAGGGCGCGATCCACGAGGTGGTGCTGGCGCTGATACTCGCCGCCGTCATCGTCACCGCTGTCATCTATCTCTTCCTGCGCGATTGGCGGGCGACGCTGATCCCGGCGGTCAGCATGCCGGTGGCGCTGATCGGCACGCTGGCGGCAATCTATATGGTCGGCTTCTCGATCAACATCCTGACGCTGCTCGCTATCGTGCTGGCGACCGGCCTCGTCGTCGACGATGCGATCGTGGTGCTCGAAAATATCGTGCGCCGGCGCGCCGAAGGCATGGGGCCGCGCGCGGCCGCGGTGCTCGGTACGCGTGAGGTGTTCTTCGCCGTCATCGCCACGACGGCGACGTTGGCGGCGGTGTTCATTCCGCTCTCCTTCCTGCCGGGACAGGTCGGTGGTCTCTTCCGCGAATTCGGCTTCGTGCTCGCCTTCTCGGTCGGTCTGTCGTCGATCGTGGCGCTGACGCTGTGTCCGATGCTCGCTTCGCGCATGCTGACCAAGCCGATGCTCGAAGATCACGGCGTGCTCGGCCGCTTCGGCGGGGCGCTGGCCGATCTCTACAAATGGGCGCTGCACGGCTGTCTCAATGCGCCCTTCGTGGTCATCCTGTTCTCGGTGATCTTTGCCGGTGCGGCACTCGTCGCCTTCTCGACGGTGAAGAGCGAGCTGACGCCCGAAGAGGACCGGTCGATGGTGATGATGCGGCTGACGACGCCGCAGGGATCGAGCCTCGAATATACCCGCGATAAGATGCAGCTCGTCGAGGAATATCTGCAGCCGCTGGTCGACAGCGGCGACATCCGCAATATCTTCTCGATCTCCGGCCAGGGCGGTTCGCTGAACAGCGGCTTCATGGTGCTGACGCTCGCTCCCTGGGGAGAACGTGACAGGACGCAGACGGAAATCGTCGGCGATATCAACCAGGCAGCCTCCAGGGTGCCGGCCTTGCGCGGCAACGCTATCTCATCGAACAGCCTTCGAATCCGCGGCGCCGGCAGCGGTCTGCAGATGGCGCTGATCGGCAATGATCACGAGGCGCTGACGGCGGCGGCCGCCAAGCTGGTTCAGTCGCTCGAGGCCACCGGCCAGTATGATACGCCGCGCCTCACCAACGAGCCCAGCCAAGCGCAGGTATCGGTGGCGATCGATCGCGAGCGCGCCTCGGATCTGGGCATCGACATAACCGGGCTTTCGACGGCAATCCAATCGCTGCTCGAAGGGCGATCGGTGGTCGACGTCTTCGTCGACGGCGAATCCTATCCCGTGCTTCTGACCTCGACGACGCGGCCGATCGACGATCCGACCGATCTTGAGAACGTGTTCCTGAAGACCGGCGACGGCAAGATCGTACCGATGTCGGTCATCGCCACGATGAAGGAGGGTTCGGTCGCGCCGCAGCTCAACCGCGAGCAGCAACTTGCCTCCGTGGCGATCACCGCCGGCCTCAGGAATGGCATGTCGCTCGGCGATGCCGTCAAGCAGGTAACCGATCTCGCCGAGCCGCTGCTGCCGCCAGGCTCCCGCTTGCTGCCGCTTGCCGAGGCGGCGACGCTCGAAGAGAATTCGAGCGGCATGGCGCTGACTTTCGGTTTTGCTATCGTCATCATCTTCCTGGTGCTGGCCGCGCAGTTCGAAAGCGTGCTGTCTTCGCTGATCATCATGTCGACGGTGCCGCTTGGTCTTGCCTGCGCGGTCTTCGCGCTTGTTATCACCGGGTCCAGCCTCAACATCTACAGCCAGATCGGCCTGGTGCTGCTGGTCGGCGTCATGGCGAAGAACGGCATCCTGATCGTCGAATTCGCCAATCAGCTGCGCGACCGGGGCGAGGATGTGCGGTCCTCGATCGAGAAGGCCTGCGCGCTGCGCCTTCGCCCCGTGATGATGACGATGATCGCCACCATCCTCGGCGGCGTGCCACTGGTCTTTGCCCATGGCGCCGGCGCCGAAGCACGCGTTGCGCTCGGCTGGGTGATCGTCGGCGGTCTCGGTTTCGCAACGCTGGTGACGCTGTTCATCACGCCGGTCGCCTATCTGCTGCTTGCCCGCTTCGCCAAGCCGCACGCCCACGAGGAGGCGCGCCTACACGAAGAGATGTCGGTTGCCACACGGCCGCGCACTGCGCCCGACGACGAGCAGTTGCAGGCCGCCGAATAAGGTTTTCATCCAAGTTTGAAAACGCCGCCGGATCTCCTCCTGCGGCGTTTCTTATGGTGTATGAAACCTTGCGAAATAAGATAAATTACTTCTGAAGTTTAGTCGTTTGTTAAGCATAAACGGCAATGATTGTTGCCAGTAACCGACTGGTCTTCTTCGTTTCTTGAAGGCCGCAACGCGCTGGAATTCCAGCGACCCCGGACATGACAGTCCGTGCGGACGGTTCATTTCTTGTGCAGTTTGCGTCGTGTTGTGTTTTTGGAGTTTAGTTCTGTGAGTATTTACCAGCGCGTCTCGGTGGATGCGGCGCTTCATGTGCTGCGCGATATCAACCGTAATATGGCGGTCACGCAAAATCACATCACGACCGGTATGCGTGTGGCAAAGGCCAGCGATAATGCCGTCTATTGGTCGGTCGCCACCACTGCGCGAACAGACAACAAGGCGGTTTCGGCGATCCAGGATGCGCTTGGTATGGCGGCGGCGACGATGGGAACGGCCTATACCGGCGTCCAGAACGTCATCGATGTCGTCTCCGAGATCAAGGCCAAGCTGGTTGCCGCGACCGAAGACGGGGTCGACAAGGACAAGGTCAATGAAGAGATCAAGCAGTTGCAAGAGCATTTGCGCAGCGTCTCCGAGGCGGCGACTTTCAATAGCGACAACTGGGTGGTTCTCAACAACGATGCGACACCGACGCAGCCGCGCCAGATTCCGGCCTCCTTCATCCGCAATGCCGATGGGACGATCTCGGTTGGCATGCTGAGCTACCATATCGACACGACGCCGAGCGGGAGTACGACCTCCAAGGACGCGCGCTACCTGATCGACGATCGCGCCACCGGTTCGGGCGAATACGGCGTGCTGACATCGGCCTATTTCGCTACCGAACTCGGCGCGTCGCAGGACTACGTGCTGATGCAGAGCAAAAACGGCACCACCACCGGGCAGGTGGTGATTTCGCTCTCGGCCAGCACGACGAAAGGACAGGTCAGCGAAATGATCAGCGTCGTCGATGCAGCGCTGACGCAGCTGACGACGGTCGGTTCGGCTTTTGGCGCGCTGGAAAAACGCATCAATCTGCAGAACGACTTCGCGACGAAACTGCACGACAACATCACCGCCGGCATCGGCCAGCTCGTCGATGCTGACATGGAGGAGGAGTCGAGCAGGCTGCGGGCGCTGCAGACGCAGCAGCAACTCGGCCTGCAATCGCTGAACATCGCCAACGCAACTTACGATACCGTGCGGCAGTTGTTCCAGAATTTCTGAGCCCAGACTCTCTTCATCCGAAACGCGTGACATCGAACTCCGCAGGCAGGAAGTGCTTCCCGCTGCGGAGTTTTCACAAATTCCCGTGGAGGCGCAGGGACGGCGTCCACCAAAACTGGTGATAATCAGCGCATTCCGGCAACATGGCTGTGTTTCGACGCTCGAATTTGCCGTATCAGGAGAACATCTTCATTTTCTTGCCGCAATCCTTGCCATTTGCTCGGATCAGTCGAACGGAGACCGTCCTGTCCATGATCAAAAAATTCGTACTTCTCGCTATTGCCGCAAGCTATCTCAGTGCCTGCACGACGACTGATCCCTATACCGGTGAACAGAAGGTTTCCAATACGGCGGGTGGTGCTGCTCTTGGCGCCCTCGGAGGCGCTCTCGTCGGCGTGGCTGTCGGCGGCGGCGGCCACGGCAAGCGCAATGCGGCGTTGATCGGCGCAGGTGTCGGCGCTCTCGCCGGCGGCGCGATCGGCAATTACATGGACCAGCAGGAATCCGAGCTTCGCGCCCAGCTCGAAGGCACCGGCATTTCGGTGACCCGCAACGGCGACAACATCATCCTCAACATGCCCTCGAACATCACCTTCGACGTCGACCAGGACGCGGTGAAGCCGGGCTTCTATCCGACGCTGAATTCGGTGGCGATCGTGTTGCGCAAGTTCAACCGCACGCTGATTGACGTCAACGGCCATACGGATTCGACCGGCAGCCTGCAGCACAATCAGGACCTGTCGCAGCGCCGCGCGCTGTCGGTTGCCGATTATCTCGGTGGCCAGGGCATCGACCAGCGCCGAGTCTCCGCCGTCGGTTTCGGCCCTTCCCAACCCGTCGCCTCCAATGCGAGCGAGGCCGGCCGTGCGCAGAACCGCCGCGTCGAGATTCAGATCGCGCCAATTACGCAGGGCTGATTCTGGCTCATAACGTTTGCGGAAAGGCCGGGTAATGCCCGGCCTTTTTCGTCAGTGTTGCATCGTTGCGCCCTTGGTGATCTTGTCGACGATCTTCTTTTCGGCGCGCAGCGCAATGCCGACAACCTTGGCATCTTCGGGCGCAAATTCTGCGAAGACGGCGCGGTTGGCCGCGTCGTGGCCGGTCGCAAACATCTCCTCGATAAACAGCGAACTGGTGATATCGCGCTCCAGCGCGCGGCGGTGAACGGCTGATATCGTCGCCTCGTCGGCGGAGAGCACGATGATCGGTTGGATCGACAGGGGATTGTAGAGATTGCCGACGCGGTCCCTGTAGGCTTCGCCGATGATCTCGGGATGCCGGCCGGCGATGCCCGTCATCAGGAAGGCGGTGACGTTCAGCTTCTGCCAGCCGGCAAGATTGTTTCGCAGGACGACGGCAATTTTGGTATCAAACATCGGACGGTCTTTCACCTATCTACGGGTTATGGAGTATCGGGCGCGTTGAACCAGGACTTACATCCGCAGGTCTTCGAGGGTCTTGAACGTTTGTGCGCGGGACCATCCGGCAACGCCATCCTGGCTGCGCCGGCCTTTCCCGGCATCGAGCGCATCGAGGCGCAGTTCTCAGGCAATGCTTTCGAGCCGCATCGGCACGACACCTATGCACTCGGCGTGACTCTGAAGGGGGTTCAGACCTTCCGCTATCGCGGCGAGCGGCGCTTCAGCCTGCCGGGGCAGGTGATCGTGCTGCATCCCGACGAAGAGCATGACGGCGGGGCGGGGACCGAGGATGGGCTGCAATACCGCATGCTCTATCTGGAGCCGTCGCTGCTTCTCGAATGCCTGGAGGCGGATGGCGTCGGCCTGCCTTTTGTCGATGAACCCGTTATCGGCGATCCTGCGCTGGCGGGCGTGCTGCTGGCGGCACTCGGCGAACTTGACCGCGAACTGGACGCGCTTTTCGTCGACGATTTCGTATCGCGGGTGACGGTCGGGTTGTCACGGCATGCGCGCATGCCGCGCCGGCCGCTGGGCCTCGTCGCCTGGCGGCATGCGCGGGCGGCACGGGATTATCTTGAGGCGCATGCGACCCGGGCAGTGAATTCCTGCGAGCTTGAGGCGGTGACGGGTCTCGATCGTTTTGCGCTGTCGCGGCATTTCCGGGCGGCCTTTGCCACCAGCCCGCATCGCTACCTCCTGATGCGGCGGCTGCAGCGGGCCCGGGCGATGATCGGTGTGGGCGAGGGGATTTCCGATGTGGCGGCGGCGACCGGCTTTGCCGACCAGAGCCATCTCAACCGCCATTTCAAAAAAGCCTACGGCATGACGCCTGGCCAGTGGGCAGCGCTCGCGCATAACTCCGCGCCGCACTCTATACGGGGTTTTCCACAAGGCCGGAACGGCGCGCGATGAAACGGGCGAGCATCGGGCCGACCATCAGGATCACCAGGAAACGGCCGGTCTGCATTGCCATGACGAAGGGCACGTCGACATCGCTGGAGGCGGCGATGATGGCGACGGAATCGGCGCCGCCGGGGCTAGTGGCGAGATAGGCGGTCAGCGGATCTATGCCGGCGAAGACGTGAAGCGCTACCGCCATGCAGCCGCAGAGCACCATCAGCAGCACGATGCAGGCCGATACCCTCGGCAGGGCGCGCGCCACGTGCTTGAGGATCGAGCGGGTGAAACGCAGTCCGATGCTCCAGCCGACTAGGGCATAGGCGATGGCGAGCAGCCACATCGGTAACTCAATTTTTAGGAGGCCCATGCCCTGCAGGAAGGCGCCGAGAAAGAGCGGCACGATGATCGTGCCGCCCTGGAGGCGCAGGCGCCAGACGCCATAGGCACAAAAGGCCGCAAAAGCCATCGTCGCTGCAAAGGCCGGCCAGTCGATCTCGGGAAAGAGGACAAGCGGCGGCGGCTCGGCGCCGTCGGCTGCCACCCACAGGCGCGAGATCACAGAGGCGCCGACGGCGACGAAGACGACGCGCAGATACTGCATGAAGGCGACGAGACGGGCATCGGCGCCATAGGCTTCGGACATGATGACCATGGCGGAGGCGCCGCCCGGCGAGGAACCCCAGACCGCGGTCGTCCCCGGCAGCACCTGCCAGCGCGTCAAAAGCCAGCCGAGGCCGGTGGCAATGGCAATGACCGAGAAGATGAACAGCAGGAAGAGCGGCGCGTCCTTCGCCATGGTGCCGAGAATGTCAGAGGTGATGGTGCGCGCCATCATCAGGCCGACGAGGACCTGGCCGAACTGCAGCGGCCAGAAGGGCACGCGAAGCTTTCCCTTGCCGACGGTCAGCGCCAGTGCGATTGCCGCGACCATCGGTCCAATCAGCAGCGAGGCCGGCAGGGCGAAGAGTTCGAGGAAGACGACGAGAGCAGTCGAAAGTGCCAGCAGCAGCGCCCATTTCGGCAGGCCGGCATCCCGCAGCAGGCGGCTTGCGTCGCTGAGTGACATGATCCCCGTGTCTTTCCTGGCCGGCGCCAAGCCCTGAGGCTGAAGATGGGAGGGGCTCCGGCATGACGAAGAAAGGCCGGCTACAAGAGCCGGCTGGCGCGGGTCCGGTATAGGCGGGTGGAAGGCGAGCGGTCAATTGCGAAATTTGGCTTCTCAGCGTCTTAAAATGCGAATTTGATTCATGCGGCCGCTCTAAGTCATTGTTTTTATGTATGCCGCTCTCCTGAGCCACCGCACGATTTTGGGCGGGGTACCGTCAGAAACGCACGTGGCTGGCGAGAAAATCAAGCAGGGCGCGTACACGCGCCGGCAGTTGGCCGCCCTGGCCCATATAGACGGCGTAGAACTCCTCGAGATCGCCGGGATTGGCCTCTTCGAGCACCGGCACCAGGCGCCCGGCATCGATATCGGCGCGCACGGTGAAGGCGGCGAGCCGGGCAAGGCCGGCGCCTGACAAAGCGAGGTGACGCATGGCTTCGCCGTCTCCTACCTGCAGGCCCGGGGTGATCGGGATCGTTACCGTTTCGCCACCTTCGCGCAGCGACCAGCCCTCGATGGCGCGGGCGTAAGAAAAGCCGATGCGGCAATGGCGGCGGAGATCGGCGATCGTGCGTGGTTTGCCATGACGCGCGAGATAATCCGGCGATGCGACGATGATCTTGCCGGTGGCGCCAAGCTTGCGGGCGATCAAGCTGGAATTTTTCAAGGGGCCGGCGCGGATTGCGACATCGGCGCGCTCCTCCATCAAGTCGACTATCCTGTCGGTATGTGAAATATCCAGCGTCACGGCCGGATGAAGGGCCATGAAGGCGGGCACGAGCGGCGCCAGCACATGATTGCCGAAAGAGCCGCTGGTGTTGATGCGGATTCGGCCTGAGGCCTGTTCACCTGTCGAGGCCTGACGTTCAGCCTCGGCGATATCGGCAAGGATGGCGATGCTGCGCTCGTAGAAGGCACAGCCTTCCGGCGTCAGCTGCAGCTTTCGGGTAGAGCGGTTGACGAGGCGGACGCCGAGGCGTGTCTCAAGCCGGGCGACGAGCTTGCTGACAGCCGACGGCGTCATGCGGCGGGCCGTGGCGGCGGCGGAAAAACCGCCGCGCTCGACGACACTAATGAAGACTTCCATTTCGCCGGAGCGATTGATGTCCTGACGACTCATAATGAATTCAAGTCACAGATGATTTGCTTTCAGGCAATCTATATCATCGAACGTCTGAGGTCTATCTGAGGATAAACCTAAGGAGACAGATCCATGGACTACAGAAATCTCGGTGCCTCCGGCCTCAGAGTATCGGTCTTGAGCTTCGGCGCGGGCACATTCGGCGGCAGCGGGCCGCTGTTCGGCGCCTGGGGCAATACCGATGCCGAGGAAGCGCGGCGGCTTGTCGATATCTGCCTCGAAGCCGGCGTCAATCTCTTCGACACCGCCGACGTCTATTCGGCCGGCGCTTCCGAGGAGGTGCTCGGCCAGGCGATCCGCGGCCGGCGAGACGCTGTGCTGATCTCGACGAAGACGGCGCTGCCAATGGGCGAGGGGCCGCAGGACTGGGGAACGTCGCGAGCACGGCTGATCCGCGCGACCGAGGATGCGCTGCGCCGGCTCGGGACCGACTATATCGACCTCCTGCAGCTTCATGCTTTCGATGCCTCGACGCCGGTCGAGGAGGTGCTGTCGACGCTCGACGGGCTCGTCGCCGCAGGCAAGATTCGCTATGTCGGCGTTTCCAATTTTGCCGGCTGGGAGCTGATGAAGTCGCTCGCCGCCGCCGAGTGCCACGGCTATCCGCGTTATGTCGCCCATCAGGTCTATTATTCGCTGGCAGGGCGCGATTACGAATGGGAGCTGATGCCGCTCGGCGCCGACCAGGGTGTGGGAGCCCTCGTCTGGAGCCCGCTTGCCTGGGGACGGCTGACCGGCAAGATCCGCCGCGGCCAGCCGCTGCCCAAGGCAAGCCGGCTGCACGAGACGGCGCAATACGGCCCGCCCGTCGACGACGAGAAGCTGTTTGACATCGTCGAGGTGCTGGACGCCATCGCAGGTGAGACCGGCCGGACGGTGCCGCAGATCGCCATCAACTGGCTGCTTAACCGGCCGACGGTATCGAGCGTCATCATCGGCGCCCGCAACGAGGCGCAGCTCCGGCAGAACCTCGGCGCGGTCGGCTGGAACCTGTCGAGGGAGCAGATCGAACGGCTCGACGCGGTCAGCACTGTCACGGCGCCCTATCCCTATTTTCCCTATCGCAGGCAGGAGGGTTTTGCGCGGCTCAATCCGCCGATTGTCTGAGGTGCGAGGCGGCGGACTTGGCAATAGCAACCGGCCTATAACAAAAGGGGAATGAAATCTTCTGCCAATCTTAACTGGACAGCCGCTTTGACTTGCCGCATACCCAGCCTGACCTGCGGAACATGATATGGTTTCTGCGGAATGGCAGGGAGATCAAAGGGATGGCGCTGAAGGACGCGAAGGCGGGCACACGCAACGAGGCGGGAATTGCCGCGGTGCTTGGTATTCTCAAGCAGAGCTTCGGCGAGCGTTTCCAGACCGGCCAGTCCTTCCGTGAACAGCATGCCCATACGACCACTTACATCCCGCCGCAGCTGCCGGACGGTGTGCTCTTCGCTGAGAGCGCCGAGGACGTGAAGGTGGCGGTCAGAGCGTGTGCGACCCACAAGGTGCCGGTGATCGGCTTCGGTGTCGGCACCTCGCTGGAGGGCCAGGTCAATGCCGCCAATGGCGGCATTTCGATCGATTTCAGCCGCATGAACCGGGTGCTCGAGGTCAATCCCGAAGATCTCGACTGCACCGTCGAACCGGGTGTGACACGCGAGGCGCTGAACATCCACCTGCGCGATACCGGCCTGTTCTTCCCGATCGATCCCGGCGCCAACGCCTCGATCGGCGGCATGGCCTCGACTCGGGCCTCCGGCACCAATGCGGTGCGCTACGGAACGATGAAGGACAATGTGCTTGCCGTCACCGCCGTCACCGCCAATGGCGAGGAGATCCGTACGGCCAGGCGCGCCCGCAAATCTTCTGCCGGCTACGACCTGACGCGGCTCTTCGTCGGCGCCGAGGGCACGCTCGGCATCCTGACCTCGGTGACGCTGCGCTTGCAGGCGATTCCGCAGAAGATCGCCGGAGGGGCCTGTGCCTTTCCGAGCATCAAGGCCGCCTGCGATGCCGTCATCATGACGATCCAGATGGGCATTCCGGTGGCGCGCATCGAGCTGCTCGACACGGTACAGATGCGGGCCTGCAACGCCTATTCAAAGCTCTCCTATGCCGAAAGCCCGACACTGTTCCTCGAATTCCACGGCACCGACGAGACGGTGCCGCTGCAATCGGCAGCCTTTGCCGAGATCGCCGCCGAATGCGGCGGCGGCGAATTCCTGTGGACCGCCAATGCCGAGGAACGGACGAAGCTCTGGAAGGCGCGCCACGACGCCTATTGGGCTGCAAGGGCGCTGGCGCCCGGGCTTGCCGCACTTTCGACCGATGTTTGTGTTCCGATATCGAGGCTCGCCGATTGTGTTTCCGAAACGCAGGCGGATATCGAGGAACACGGGCTGCTGGGGCCGATCGTCGGCCATGCCGGCGACGGGAACTTCCATGTGCTGCTGTTGTTCGACGACAAAAGTGCCGAAGACATCGCCATGGCCGAAAGCTTCGTGCAGCGATTGAACCGGCGGGCGCTCGACCTGGACGGGACATGCACCGGCGAACACGGGATCGGGCAAGGCAAGATGGCGTTTCTGGAACAGGAGCTCGGCGGCGCGGTGGATCTGATGCGACAGGTGAAACAGGCGCTCGATCCGGACGATATCTTCAATCCCGGCAAGATTTTCCACCATGGCTGAAAACGGAATATTCTCATGAAGTTGGGTCTTGCCCCCGGCATGAATAGCGCTAGAACAAGATGATGTTGGGCCGGCTCAACCTAAAATCTGAATCCTGTTCTCAAATAAAGAGTTAGAGCATGATGTCGTCCGAAAACCGCTCACACTTTTCGGCATCATGCTCTAGTGTCGGCAACAGAATCCCGAATGGAGACGCTTTGCATTGGTAGGCCGGTTCCTCGTCTTTCTGGGGGGAGTGATCGTCGTAGTGCTGTTTGTGGCGCTGCTTGCGCCGCTGTTCATCGACTGGACGGACTTCCGCAAGAATTTTGAGGATCAGGCAAGCCGCATTATCGGCAAGAAGGTCACCGTCTACGGCACGGTGGATGCGCGCCTGTTGCCGTTTCCATCGGTGACGCTGCATGACGTGCGCGTCGGCCAGGAAGCAGACGGCACGCCGATCGTCAAGGTCGAGCAGTTCTCCATGGATGCGGAACTCGCGCCTTTCCTGTCGGGCGAAGCGCTGATCTTCGACATGCGCATCGTCAATCCGAAGGTGCGCTTGAGATTGCTCAAGGACGGTACGCTCGATTGGATGCGCGGCAGCCGCGCGGAAATACCGGCAAGGACCGTCGTTCTCGAAAACGTGCACGTCAGCGGCGGCGAGGTCGAATTCATCGACGACCAGTCGGGCCGCTCGCGTCGCATCACCGGCCTCAATGCGGAAATGTCGGCAAAGTCGCTGGCCGGTCCCTGGCGCATCGAGGGCGACGCTGCGCTCGACGGCGAGCACGGTGGCTTCTCGATCTCGAGCAGTCAGCCGGACGAGAAGGGCGTGCTGCGCATGCGCACGAGGCTTTCGCCGGACAAGCACCCTGTCAGCGTCGATCTCGACGGCGAGCTGAAGCTCGTCGACAGCAAGCCGAACTATCAGGGTCAGCTTTCGGCCGCGATCGAAATCCGCAACAGCGCCAAGCCCGCCAACAAGAAAGAGCAGCCGCCGCGCGTCAAGGGCCGCTTCGAGCTCACCAATGAACGCATCCGCATCCCCGAATACCGGATGGAGATCGGCCCGACGGACGACCCCTATGTCATAACCGGCGAGGCGACGCTCGATACCGGCAATGCGCCGGAATTCCTGCTGACCGCCGACGGGCAGCAGATCGACGTCAACCGTATCGGCAATCAGGGGTCAGCCGGCAAGACGACGCGGGATCCCGCTGTTTCGGCGCGCCAGCGGCTGAATTCGCTGATCGATATCGTCGCGCAGGTGCCGATCCCGCAGGTGCCGGGCAAGGCGAGCGTCAAATTGCCGGCGATCGTCGCAGGCGATACGACCCTGCGTGACGTGCAACTGGAGCTCGAACCGGCCGGCACCGGCTGGATGATCGACAGTGCCACCGGCACGCTGCCGGGGCGCACGCAGGTGGAAGGCAAGGGCAAGCTCCTGCTTCAGGGCGAACCTTCGTTCAACGGCCAGATCCTGGTGGCCTCCAGCCAGCCGACGGGGCTTGCCTCCTGGCTAGCCGGCTCGGTCGATCCGGCTATCCGGCAATTGAGGCAGGCGGGCTTTTCCGCCAATGTCAGCCTGACGCATGAATTGCAGCGTTTCGAAAATCTCGAGATCGCAATCGGACCGGCGACGCTGAAGGGCCGGGTGGAGCGCCAGGCGATCTCCGGCCAAACGCCGACGCTATCGGTGGTGCTGAACGGCGATACGCTCGATCTTGACGCGCTGCAGGCGCTGAGCGGGCTCATGACCGGCCAGGATGCCGGCGACAACGTGCTCGACCACAAGATCGCCGCCCAGCTCAAGGCCGACAAGTTCACCGCCTTCGGCGTCAGTGCCGAGAATGTCGAGACCACGTTTACGATCGCCGATGGGGCGCTTGCCGTCGACCGGCTGTCGATCAAGAATATCGCCGGCGCCGAGCTGACGGCGACGGGCAGGGCGGAAGGCTCGCTGCTCGACTACAAGGGCGCGGGCGAAATCACCTTCAAATCGGCCGATCCCGGCGGCTTCTTCACCATGCTGCGCGAGCACCTGCCGCATCACCCGGTGCTCGACCGGCTGGTGCGTAATGCCGGCTGGTACGGCAATACGGCGCTTCGCGGCGCGCTGACGCTTGGCGGCGACGAGGGTAATGCGCTGACGGTGACGCTTGCCGGCGTGGCGAACGGCAGCCGCGTCAATCTCGATTACCGCATGTCCGACCTCCTGGCGCTGACCGGCAACGGCACGACGAGCCTCGAGGCGACGCTCGAAAACGCCGTGCCATCAGTCCTGTTCGGCCAGGCCGGGCTCGACCCGCTGCCGGTCGATGTCGGCGCCAATGGCCGACTGACGCTGAAGGTGAAGGCATCGGGCAACGATCCCGCCGACGCGGCACTGACCTTTGCGACCGACCGGACCTCGTTCATGGCCAACGGCAAGGTCGATGTCCGGCCGGAGACCTTCATGAACGGCCAGATCGCGCTTTCGCTCGACAGCGCCGATATCGACCCCTATCTCATCATGAACGGCATCGCCCTGCCGCAGACCGGAACCGGGCTGCCGTTCGGCCTGCAGGTCAATGCCGCCGTCGACAGCGACAAGATCGTCTTTTCCGATCTCAAGGGACATGCGGCCGACAACGAATTTTCCGGTGCGCTGACCTTCGACCGGAAGGCTGCGAAGACGACCGCGAGCGGCGGGCTGACACTCTCCAAGGCCGATGCAGGCTGGCTGGGCGAGGCGGTGTTCGGCCAGATCGTCGATCCCGCCAACGGTCAGCTGACGACGGCGCCGCTGGGGCTGCCCATCTTCAAAGATCTCGACGTCAACGTGAAGCTGGCGGCCAAGGAGTTCTGGCCCGGCCTGCCGGAAACGGCGGTGTCGGACTTCACCAGCAACATTGCCTACAAAGGCGACGAGCTGCAGCTCAACGACATGGCCGGCAATTGGGACGGTGGAAAGCTCTCCGGCAATCTGCTGTTCACCAATGCCAACGGTATAGGTTTCGTGCAGACGAAGCTTGCGCTTGCCGATTCCGATCTTTCCGGCGTCGTCTGGCTGCGCGACGGCGCGCCGATCGCCAACGGCAAGTTCGGGTTGTCGCTATCGATGGAGGCTTCGGGCAAGACGATCGGCGAGATCGCCAGCTCGCTCAATGGTTCGGGCGAACTGAGGCTCGGCGAAACCAGCATACGCGGGTTGAACCTTGCCATCCTTCCGCCGCTGCTTGCCGCGACCGATACGATGCAGGAGCAGATCAATGCCGGCAAGGTGCATCCGATCATCGAGACGCTGCTCAGCAACGGCGAGGCAAAGCTGCCGCCGCTCGGCGTCCCCTTCAACATCGCCGACGGGACGCTGAGGGTGCAGAATGTCACCGTCGCCAACGATCTCGCCCGCATCACCGCCGATGCGCAGATCGCGCTGCCGGAAGAGCGGATCAGCGCGACGCTGGGTGTCGGGTTCAATCCTGGCACGGAAGCGCTTTCCGGCGCCGAGCCGGCGCTCCGGCTGAATTTTTCCGGCATGCTGCCGTCGCCCGGCAAAACGATGGATGTGACCGATATCACCAGCTATCTGTCGCTGCGCGCCTTCGAGCGGGAGCGCCGGCGCGTCGAGCGGCTGCAGGCGGTCGTGCTCGAAAAACAGCGGCTGCGCCGCGAGGTGGCGCTCTACCGGTTCAACGACGCCGAGCGCATCAAGGCGGCCGAGATCGAGCAACAGCGGCAGGCGGAAGAAGAGCGGTTGCGCGCGCTGGCGCAGAAAGCAGCCGCTGAGAAGGCTACTGCCGAGGCGGAGGCCGCACGCGCGGCGGAAGCCAAAGCGAAGGCGGATGCGGATGCGCAGGCGAGGGCCGCAGCAGAGGCGGAAGCAGCACGGCGTAGCGGACAAGCGCAGCCCGG
This sequence comes from Rhizobium brockwellii, assembly GCF_000769405.2. Classification (NCBI taxonomy): domain Bacteria; kingdom Pseudomonadati; phylum Pseudomonadota; class Alphaproteobacteria; order Hyphomicrobiales; family Rhizobiaceae; genus Rhizobium; species Rhizobium brockwellii. The sequence goes on along the minus strand of NZ_CP053439.1, from coordinate 2,801,955 downwards.
TCCGCTCAATTTCGACCAGTTGCCGGGCGTTCAGGCGCAGTGAAAGCGCATAGAATTTGATTCATGGAAGACGCTTCAGGTCTTTGTTTTCATTGATGTCGTCCCCGATCGCTACGCGATTTTAAGCAACATGCATCAGGGCTGGTGGCCGGCGCCGGCCTTCAGCCAGGAAAGGACATGCAAGCGCAGCGCTGAGGACAGGTTGCTGTCCGGCGGGCGGTGGTCGTCGATTTCGGAGATCAGGGCGGCGAGCGGTATCGAACGGGCTGTGGCAACGGTCTTCAGCTCAGCCCAAAACTCATCCTCCAGCGAGAAACTGGTGCGGTGGCCGTGCAATGTCGCCGAATGCTTGCGGATCATGGAGCGCCTTCACATCCCGGTTAGAGCGCGGCGCGTCCGCGAGGACGCCCCCAGGACGTTCTATCAAATCATGCGTGGGTCGGCAGATCGATTCAAGGAAACCGCGCAAGTGGCTGATCACAGGTTCCATTCCGGCTCTTCAAGCTTTGCGTGAAACCGTCACGCGCCGTCGTCATCGGTCTCGATCCGGCCGTCGCGATGGGCTTTGTCGGCCTTGTCGTTCAGGCTGCGGGTCAGTTGCTTTTCGGCCTTGGTGCGGCCGAAGGAGATGCGGTTCTGCTCGGCCTGCTTCTCCTGTTCGGAGCGAGCCTGCTTCTTGCGGAACTGGCGCAGATTGATGATTTCGGCGCTCATGCGGTTACCTGGATTCCCTATGAAAAAGGGAGGCTTGGCCTCCCTTCAAATCACTGCTTCTTGCGGAAGGAGTCGAGCGAGACGACGGAGCCCGGTTTCTTCTCTTCGCCGTCGGCGGGTTTTGCGCCTGCGGCGTCATCGGGCTTTCCTGCCGCATCCACCGGATAGGCGGTGATTTCGCCGGACGGCAATTCCTCGCCGTCGGCGAGAGGCACGTCGAACTCGAGCTCGAAGTTAACGGAGGGATCGTAGAAGCCGCGGATCGCATTGAATGGGATGACCAGCTTTTCCGGAACGTCCGAGAAGGAAAGACCGATCTCGAAATGCGTCTCCGTGATCTTCATGTCCCAGAACTGGTGCTGGATGACGATAGTCATCTGCTCGGGGTATTTCGACTTCAGGTGCTGGGAGATGCGCACACCGGTCGCGCCCGTGAGGAAGGTGATGAAGAAGTGATGATCACCGGGCAGGCGGCCCGTGGCTGCGACTTCCGCCAATACCTTGCGGATGACGCCGCGAAGTGCATCCTGTGCCAGAATGTCGTAGCGGATATGATCCTGCCCCATGCTTTTCCTGTCTTTCGTCGGTTCGGAGTCTTTTCACAAGGTTGTATGCCACGTTCGGGCGCCTTGGGAAAGACCGGAGCCGAGTCACGTTTTTAAGCAGCATACATGATTTCGGCGGCAGGGAGAAGGTGAAGGCTTCTGTTGCCAGGTGCCTTCGGACCCCGCCTAGAGGTGCGAACCACTAGGACTTTATTTGAAGTGTCACACCGCGATTAAGCAGCGAGACGAGCTTCCGCATAGTTGTCGTTTGCAACTACAATTTTAGCCCGATAACGGCGGTACAATGCCGAGCAAAAAGACGATCTTTACACCCTTGTCGATCCTGTTTCGCCCCCATCAAAAGCCGGCCTTTAAGACCGCCGGTTTTTGGTGGAGGCGCCGGGTACCGCCCCCGGGTCCAATAGGTTTATTACACCGCTCATTTATCGCCATAGCCGGCCCGAAAGCCGGCAAGGCTGATATAGTGGTTTCCTCAGCCCAAGGAAAGGGCAAACGTCACAAAAGCGTTATGCGACCCATCAGAAAGATTGGGAAAATGCCAGCCGGTGATTGGTTTCCCAGTTCCGAAGGCTTAAATTGGCCGAAACGGAATCAGCGCGACATGAAGCAATATCTCGATCTCTTGAATCATGTGATGGAAAAGGGCTCCGACCGGGGCGACCGCACCGGCACCGGCACGCGCTCGGTCTTCGGTTACCAGATGCGCTTCGACCTCGAAGAGGGCTTCCCCGTCCTCACAACGAAGAAGCTGCATCTGCGCTCGATCATCCACGAGCTTCTCTGGTTCCTGAAGGGCGAGACGAATATCCGCTATCTCAAGGAGAACGGCGTTTCGATCTGGGACGAATGGGCCGACGAAAACGGCGATCTCGGGCCGGTCTACGGCGCCCAATGGCGCTCCTGGCCAGCGCCCGACGGCGGCCATATCGACCAGATCGCCAATCTCGTCAAAGGCATCGTCAACAACCCGAATTCCCGTCGCCACATCGTTTCGGCCTGGAACCCGGCCGAAGTGGACGAAATGGCGCTGCCGCCCTGCCATTGCCTGTTCCAGTTCTATGTGGCTGACGGCAAGCTTTCCTGCCAGCTCTACCAGCGGTCGGCCGATATCTTCCTCGGCGTGCCGTTCAACATCGCCTCCTATGCGTTGCTGACGATGATGGTGGCTCAGGTGACCGGGCTGAAGCCTGGCGATTTCGTTCACACGCTCGGCGACTCCCATCTCTATCACAACCATTTCGACCAAGCGAAGCTGCAGCTGGCGCGCCGGCCGAAGCCGCTGCCGTTCATGCGCATCAAGTCTGATGTGAAGGACATTTTCGGCTTCACCTTCGACGATTTCGAGCTGATCGGCTACGAGGCCGATGCCAGCATCAAGGCGCCGATCGCCGTCTGATCCGGGACATTCCATGGCCGACATCCGCAGGACCATTATCGCCGCCGTTGCCCGCAACGGCATTATCGGCCGTGACGGCGACATGCCGTGGCGGCTTTCGAGCGATCTCAAGCGCTTCAAGGCGCTGACATTGGGCAAGCCTGTCGTGATGGGCCGCAAGACTTACGATTCGATCGGCAAGCCGCTGCCGGGACGGCCGAACGTCGTCATCTCGCGGCAGGCGGCGATAGGCCATCCTGATGTCTCCATGGCCCATTCGCTGCCGGAGGCGATGACGGCGGCCGAAAGGCTGGCGCTCGAAACCGGCGTCGACGAGATCTGCATTCTGGGCGGCGGGCAGGTCTATGCGCAGGCGATCGGTCTTGCCGACCGGATGTGCATCACGCATGTCGAGGCCGATCTCGACGGAGACGCGTCGTTTCCCGCGATCGATCCCGACATCTGGCAGGCGGGGGAGGCGATCGCGGTTCCGGCCGGCGAAAAGGACAGCTATCCCACGCGTTTCATCGTCTATGAGCGCCGATACGCCTGAAAATGAACTATTTTCCAATTAAATTGACCAAGTTTCTCACGCTGCGTTGAAAGCCGGTGCGGTGATACCTATAACGGTCACCAACGCGTCCGCCGGTCAGCCCCCACGGTTTCGGATGCGTCGAGACTTAACGAACAACGAGGTTTTGATGCCCTGGAGCAATCAGAATGGCGGCGGCGGCCCTTGGGGCGGCGGCGGCGGTAATAATCAGGGACCATGGGGACAGGGGCCGAACCGGCCGCGCGGTGGCGGCGGCAAGGGCGGACCGCCTGATCTGGAAGATATCATCCGGCGCGGCCAGGACCAGCTGCGCAACATCATTCCCGGCGGATTCAACGGCGGCGTGGCGGTGATCGTCGCGGCGATCGTCGCCGTATTCTGGCTGATCCAGTGCATCTATGTCGTGCAGCCGGACGAACGCGGCGTCGAACTGCGGTTCGGCAAGCCGAAGGATGAGATTTCGATGCCGGGCCTGCATTTCCACTTGTGGCCGATGGAGACCGTGGAGACGGTCAAGGTGACCGTGCAGCAGCTGAACATCGGGGCGACTTCGGCATCGTCTTCGAACGGCCTGATGCTGTCCAGCGACAAGAGCGTCATCAACGTGCAGTTCGCTGTCTTCTACACCGTCAGCGATCCCAAGGCCTATCTCTTCAACGTCGAAAATCCGGCAGAGACGCTGCAGCAGGTTTCCGACAGTGCCATGCGTGAAATCGTCGGCCGACGCCCGGCGCAGGACGCCTTCCGCAGCAATCGCCAGCCGATCGAAGTGGATGTGCTCAATATCCTGCAGGACACGATGAACCGCTATGGCGCAGGCGTGACCGTGACCGGCGTGACGATCCAAAACGTGGCACCTCCGCGGGAAGTCGCGGATGCTTTCGAAGAAGTGCAGCGTGCGGGCCGTGACCGCGATAGCACGATCGAAGAAGCCAATCGCTATACCAACCAGAAGCTCGGCCAGGCGCGAGGCGATGCGGCCAGAATCCGTGAAGATGCAGCCGCCTACAAGGATCGTGTCGTGAAAGAAGCGGAAGGTGAAGCGCAGCGCTTCACGGCGATCAACGACGAATATTCCAAGGCACCCGATGTGACCCGCAAGCGGTTGTACCTCGAAACGATGGAGCAGGTGCTGAAGAACTCCCGGAAGGTCATCATCGATGAGAAGCAGGGCGTCCTGCCCTATCTGCCGCTCAATGAGCTCGGCAAGCCGGCGCAGCAGGGAGGTTGAGTCATGACATCGAACAGACTTCCCATCATTCTCATCATCCTCGCCATCGTGCTGGTCGGGCTTTATTCATCCATCTTCGTGGTGAATGCACGTGAGCAGGCCATCGTCGTCCGTTTCGGCCAGATCCAGTCGGTCAAGACCGAGCCTGGCATTTATTTCAAGCTGCCTTTCGGCTTCATGGATGCCGACCGTGTTCAGCTGGTCGAAAAGCAGGCGCTGAGGCTCGATCTCGACAATATTCGCGTTCAGGTTCAGGATGGCCAGACCTTCGACGTCGATGCCTTCGTGATCTATAACATCGCGGATGTCCGCCGCTTCCGCGAAACGGTATCGGGCGATCGCGAAGCCGCGGAAGCGCGGCTGAGAGCGCAGCTCGATTCATCGCTTCGCCGCGTCTACGGTCTGCGTGACTACAATGCTGCACTCTCGGAAGAGCGTGTCGCGATGATGCTGGAGATTCGCGACGACCTGCGCACAGATGCCGAAAATCTTGGCCTGCATATAGACGATGTTCGCATCCGCCGCACCGACCTTTCGCCGGAGGTTGCACCGAACACCTATAATGCCATGCGTTCGGAACGCCTTGCCGAGGCCGAGCGTATCCGTGCCGAGGGCAATGAGGAAGGCCAGAGGCGGCGCGCCATCGCCGACCGTCAGGTTGTCGAGCTCACCGCAGGCGCGCAGCGCGATGCGGAAATCCTTCGAGGCCAGGGCGATGCGGAACGCAACCGCGTCTTCGCCGAAGTCTTCAGCAAGGATCCAGCCTTCTTCGAGTTTTATCGCTCGATGGCGGCCTATTCCTCCGCTCTCTCGTCGCAGGATACGACGCTGGTGCTGTCGCCGAATTCGGAATTCTTCCGCTATTTCGACAATGCCGCCGGCACCCTGCAGCCGACAAATCCGGCCGCACCAGTTCCGGCAGTTCCCGGCGCAGCTGTTCCCGCAGCACCGGCCCAGCCGACGAACTGACAGCGGGGAAACGACCCCGACAATCCTGGAAGGGCCGGCCCGAGCGCCGGCCCTTTTTTCGTGGAATGATTGAGACGATCCGGCTTTTGCGAGGCCACGTCACATTGCACGGGGATTTCGCGAAAAGGTGATTTCACCCTCCATCATTCCGCCTTATGCTGATGCTCAATGTGCGCATGCACCCTTATGAGGAAGCTTGATGGCCCCCACGATTCGCTCGCCCTTCAGACGAACGCTCGCGCTTATGGCCAGCGCTGCAATTCTTGCGCATGCCAGCATGAACGGGGTCGCCTATGCTCAAACCGCTCCTGAGACGACGGCACCTGGGGTTGCGGCACCCGCTGCTCCGGAAACGGCCGCTCCCGCTCCTACGCCTCTCGCACCCGCCGCACAGCAACAGACTGCTCCGGTCCAGGCCGCAGTGCCCAACAACGGCCCGGCTTCTGTCGCCGATCTCGCCGAGGGGCTGCTCGACGCCGTGGTCAACATCTCGACCTCGCAGAATGTGAAGGACGATGAGGGCGCAGGCCCGGCGCCGCGCGCGCCCGACGGCTCGCCCTTCCAGGAATTCTTCAACGATTTCTTCAACAAGCAGCAGGGCAACAAGGGCGGCAACCACAATGTCAGCTCGCTTGGCTCCGGCTTCGTCATCGATCCGGCCGGCTATATCGTCACCAACAACCACGTGATCGAGGGTGCCGACGATATCGAGATCAATTTTGCCAATGGTTCCAAGCTCAAGGCGAAGCTGATCGGCACCGATACGAAGACCGATCTTTCGGTGCTGAAGGTCGAGCCGAAGGCGCCGCTGAAATCCGTGAAATTCGGCGATTCCAGCACGATGCGCATCGGCGACTGGGTGATGGCGATCGGCAATCCGTTCGGCTTCGGCGGTTCGGTGACGGTGGGCATCATTTCCGGGCGTGGCCGCAACATCAATGCCGGCCCCTACGACAACTTCATCCAGACGGATGCGGCGATCAACAAGGGCAATTCCGGCGGCCCGCTCTTCAACATGAAGGGTGAAGTGATCGGCATCAACACGGCGATCATTTCGCCGAGCGGCGGCTCGATCGGCATCGGCTTCTCGGTGCCATCCGAGCTTGCTTCCGGCGTCGTCGACCAGCTGCGCGAATATGGCGAAACGCGGCGCGGCTGGCTCGGCGTGCGCATCCAACCGGTGACCGACGATATCGCTGACAGCCTCGGGCTCGACACTGCAAAGGGCGCGCTGGTCGCCGGCGTCATCAAGGGTGGCCCCGTCGACGACGGCTCGATCAAGGCGGGCGACGTCATTTTGAAATTCGACGGCAAGACCGTCAGCGAAATGCGCGACCTGCCGCGTGTCGTGGCGGAAAGCACGGTCGGCAAGGAAGTCGACGTGGTGGTCCTGCGCGACGGCAAGGAGCAGAACGTCAAGGTGAAGCTCGGCCGGCTCGAGGACAGCGATCAGGCGGCTGCATCCGACGATGCGGCGCCCGATGGCTCGCAGGACGACGGCGTGATCGCTCCGGATCCCGGCGAGAACAACGATATGGACCAGCCGGATTCAGGCGATCAGGCCAAGCCCGCACCCGGCACGCCCGACCAGCATAAGGGCCAAGTGTCGCCGGATGCGGCCACGCCGAAGAACGTGCTCGGGCTGTCGCTGTCGCTGTTGAGCGCCGAGACGCGCAAGGTCTTCGGCATCGCCGAGAGCGTCGATGGCGTCGTCGTGACGGAAGTGACGCCCGGCTCCGCTTCGGCTGAAAAGGGGCTGAAGCCCGGCGACGTGATCGTCGAGGTGGCGCAGGAGTTCATGAAGTCACCGGATGCGGTCGCCGCCAAGGTGCAGGCGCTGAAACAGGAAGGCCGCCGCAACGCCCAGCTGATGATCGCATCGGCGAATGGCGATCTGCGGTTCGTTGCGGTGCCGATGGAATAAGCGAAAATGGAGCGGTCAGCCGCTCCTTTTTTGATTTCCAGGCCGGTACAGATTGCCTTTGCGCGCAACTCGCTACGGTTCGTCGGTCAGAAATACCGCTGGTGTCGATATTCTCGTCGTGACGCTTCTCCAGTGCCTGGAGTTCGTCCAACTGCTTATCAATCAAAGGTCGTCCGAGCGGTTTACCGGGAAACGAAGTCCGTCTTCCGGTAACCCTGGATATAAAGCAGTGCGGTCAGGTCGCCGTGGTTGATGCGCATCTGCGCCTCGGCGGCGACGGCCGGCTTGGCGTGAAGGGCGACGCCGGAGCCGGCGAGGTGCAGCATGCCGAGATCGTTGGCGCCGTCACCGACGGCGATTGCTTCTGCCGGCGAAATGCCGAGGCGCGCCGCAATCTCGTTCAGCGCATCGACCTTCGCCTGTTTGCCGAGGATCGGTTCGGCGACGAAACCGGAGAGGATGCCGCCGTCTTCGAGCAGCGTGTTGGCGCGGTTCTCGTCGAAGCCGAGGGTGGCGGCGATACGGCTGGTGAAGACGGTGAAGCCGCCGGAGACAAGCGCGGTGTAATGGCCTTTCGACTTCATGGTGGCAAGCAGTTCTGGGCCGCCCGGCGTGAGCGTGATGCGCTTGGCGATGACCTCGTCGACGACCGATATCGGCAGGCCCTTCAGCAGGGCAACACGCTCACGTAAGGCGGGCTCGAAAGCGATCTCGCCGTTCATGGCGCGGGCAGTGATGGTCGCGACCTTCTCCTTCAGGCCGACTTCGGCGGCGAGTTCATCGATGCATTCCTGGCCGATCATCGTCGAATCCATATCGGCGATCAGCAACTTCTTGCGGCGGGTCTCCTGCTCCTGGATAACGAGGTCGATCGGCGCGCTTGATATGACGGCAAGGATATTGGCCTCGGCCGCTTGCGCATCGGTGCCGTCGCGCAGCGCGATGTCACAGGCGATGCCGTCTGCCAGCCAGTAGAGGCCTGAAGCGTTCACGGCCTCCGCCGCTTGCTCGGCGATCGTGGGTGTCAGCACGGGATTTGACGGATTGGCAACAAGCGTGGCAACGAGGGCCATGATGGAAAACCTTCTGAGCACAGTGAACGCGATCCTGATAACCGGGCCGACCGCCAGCGGCAAGTCCGCGCTCGCCGTCGAATTGGCCAAGCGTCATGACGGCGCGGTCGTCAACGCCGATAGCATGCAGGTCTACGACACACTGCGGGTGCTGACCGCGCGCCCGTCGGAAGAGGAGATGCAGGGTGTGCCGCATCATCTCTACGGCCACACGCCGGCGGGTGTAGCTTATTCCACAGGCGCCTGGCTGCGCGATGTCGCAGCACTACTACCCGCGCTCAGGGCTGCGGGACGGCTGCCGGTGTTCGTCGGCGGCACGGGACTTTATTTCAAGGCGCTGACCGGCGGTCTCTCCGATATGCCCGCGATACCGGAGGCGCTGCGGGAGACCCTCAGGACGCGGCTGCTGGAGGAGGGCCCGGACGGGCTCTATGCCGCACTCGCCGCGGCCGATCCCGCCATGGCGGCAAGCCTTAACCGCCAGGACGGGCAGCGGATCGTCCGCGCGCTGGAGGTCTTGAAGGCGACGGGGCGGTCGATCGCCGATTTCCAGGGCCGGTCGGGACCGGTGATCATCGACGCCGATGAGGCCCGCAAGATCGTCGTGCTGCCGGATAGGGCGGTGCTGCATCAGCGCATCAACGGGCGTTTCGAAAAAATGCTGCAGCAAGGCGCGGAAGACGAGGTTCGGGCGCTGCTTGCGCTCAATCTACCGGCCGAGGCGCCTGTGATGAAGGCAATCGGCGTGTCGCAGATTACGGCGATGGTCAGAGGCGAGATGACGCGCGACGAGGTGCTGGAGAAGGGGGCTGCGGCGACACGGCAATATGCCAAGCGGCAAATGACATGGTTTCGCAACCAGATGGACGATAGCTGGGAACGGCTGACAGTTTAGGCTTCAGCTTGTTGCGGGCCTCCCGCTTGAGACATCTGCTGGCTCAGCATTTTGACGAGTTCGCTGACCGCCGCCTGCAGCTGGTCCGGCAGAAATCCGCCGAAGCCCAGCATCAGGCCGGTGCGCGCCGGCCGCGCGGCATACATTGGGGAAATCGCACGCACGGCGAGGCCGGCCGAGAGGGCACGGGCTGCAAGTTGCACGTCGTCGACCTCTTCGGGCAGCCATAGAAGAATATGCATGCCTTGGTCGCTCTCCTGGACGCGGCAGCCCTCAGGCAAGGCACGATCGAGCGCCGAGAGCAGAACAGCGCGGCGCTCGGCATAGAGGCCGCGGATGCGCCGGATATGCGCTTCGAAATAGCCTTCCCGCATGTAGGCCGCCAGAACGTGCTGTTCGGCGATCGGCGAATGCCGGTCGAGAATGGCGCGGGCGCCGGCAAAGGCTTCTGCGAGCGGCGGAGGGGCGATGACGTAACCGAGGCGCAGGGAAGGAAAGAGCACCTTGCTGAACGTGCCGAGATAGATGACGCGTGAGGGACGTAACCCTTGCATCGAGGGAAAGGGGTGTCCGGCATAACGCAGCTCGCTGTCGTAGTCGTCTTCGACGATCCAGGCGCGATTTTGGTCGGCCCAGGCGATCAAGGAATTGCGCCGAGCCATGCTGAGCGGCATTCCGATCGGATATTGGTGCGACGGAGTGACGAATGCGGCGCGTGCCTGCGGGCATAGCTCGAGGCCGCGTTCCACATTCATTCCTTGTGCATCGACCGGCAGGCGGTGTGTCTGGACACCGAGATCATCGAGCACCGCCGTCAGGCCGGGATAGGCCGGGTCCTCGGCCCATACCGCATCGTCACGCGAGAGAAGGACCCGGCCCGCCATATAGAGGCCCTGCTGGGTGCCTGACGTGACGATGACCTGTTCCGGCTCGCAATGAACGGCCCGCGCGCGGCGGACGTGGTCGGCAATGGCAAGCCTGAGTTCGAGCAAACCCATAGGATCGTGGTAACCAGAGGGTGCGGCCTGTCGCGACGCGCGCACGCGGTTGCCCAGACGGCGCCAGTTGTCGTCGGGCGCAATGCCACAAGCCGGGACGGCGATGGCGAAGGGAACGGGCGGGTGCGGGGTGAGCGCACGGGCGACGGCAATCAGCCGGGCAGCCTGGGAAGGCAGATCGACGGCATCCGCGGTAGATGGCACAGCCGGTGCAAGCGGGGGCGCCGGCGTGGTGTGCATCAGATCGGTGGCAACACGGGTTCCGGCTCCGACCCGCGCTTCGAGATAGCCTTCAGCGGTCAACTGATCGAACACTTCGACAACGGTGCCGCGCGCGATCTTCAGCGAAGCCGCAAGGCTGCGCGTCGAAGGAAGCCGTTCGCCTGGCCTCAGCTCACCGCAGGCGATTGCATTCCGCAGGGCCTGGGCAAGCTGGCGGCTGACGTTGACCGTTCGATCGATCGCCTTGAGCGACGGTATTTCGATGGTGCTGCGCCGTTTGGACATCGCAAAGTGGTCTATACAAATTCTTCAAAATGGCGCTTCATGATGAACCAATTTTCGAAGAAAAGGAAGCGTATTGGCGGTTCCCCGATGGCGCATTCTTTGTCTTCGTGGGTCGTGCGAGCGCAAACTTCTGGATAAAACGCAAATGCAGGATCTTCTCGTCGTCTACATCGCCTACGCAATCGCTGCAGGCAGTCCCGGACCAAGCAATATGGCCATCATGAATGTGGCGATGCGGCAAGGGCGTCGACCGGCGCTCGCCCTTGCCGCCGGGGTTATAACGATGTCGACATGCTGGGGGCTGATTGCGGTCACCGGCATCTCCACACTGCTGGTACGCTATGCCCATGCCCTGCTGTTTCTCAAGATCGCAGGCGGATTGTACCTTCTCTGGCTCGCCTGGAGGGCGGCCTGCTCGGCAGCAGCCCCGGATATGCCGGCAAGCGAGGTCGTCCGGCCTGCCGCGCAACTTGGCGTGCTCTATCGTCGCGGCGTTCTGATGCATCTCGGCAATCCGAAGGCGGTTCTGGCCTGGGTGGCGATCATGTCGCTTGGCCTCAAGCCGGGCGCTTCGCCGGAGATGGCCGTCACGGCTTTCGGCGGCTGCGTGCTCTTGGGGATCTCAATATTTGCCGGCTATGCCGTGCTTTTCTCGACGGCGCCGATGGTGCGCGGCTACGCCCGTGCGCGGCGGTGGATCGAGGGTAGTCTCGCCGTCTTCTTCGCGGGCGCCGGATCGCGCCTTCTGTTCTTACATTGACCGGATTTTCAGGATCGCATCATGTTTGTCGCTTCTCCGTTTCATGGTCTTTCGGCCTTTCCGCCCACGCCCGCCAATAGGGATGGCCGGGTCGACACCGAAGCCCTCTGCCGCCTGCTGGAACGCCTGTGTGATGCAGGCGTCGCTTCGATAGGCCTTCTCGGCAGCACCGGGATCTACGCCTTTCTCACGCGCGAGGAACGACGGCGAGCCGTCGAGGCCGCGGTCGAATGCGTTCGCGGTCGTGTTCCCCTCGTCGTCGGCGTCGGCGCTCTGAGGACAGACCATGCCCGGAACCTGGCTAGGGATGCCGAGGCTGCCGGTGCAGATGCTCTTCTGCTTGCGCCGGTGTCCTACACGCCGCTGACCCAGGATGAAGCCTACGAGCATTTCCTGGCGGTCACGGAGGCCGCGAAATTGCCGCTTTGTATCTACAATAATCCCGGCACGACCCACTTCACCTTCAGCCCGGACCTTCTGCAGCGCCTGTCCGATATCGAGACGATCAGGGCCGTGAAGATGCCTCTGCCTGTTGACGGTGATTTCGCAGGCGAGCTGGCGGCATTGCGAGAGAAGACCAGGCTTGCGATCGGCTACAGCGGCGACTGGGGCGCGGCCGAAGCGCTGCTTTCAGGTGCCGACGCTTGGTACAGCGTCATCGGCGGCTTGCTTCCGCGCGTCGCCCTTGCCCTGACCAAGGCGGCGATTGCGGGCGAGGGCGGCGAAGTGCGTCGGCTCGATGGTCTTCTCGAGCCGCTCTGGAAAACGTTCAAGGCGTTCGGAAGCCTTCGCGTGGTCTATACGCTGGTCGACCTTCTCTCACTCGCCAGGGCAGAGCTCCCACGCCCTCTCTTGCCGCTCGGGCCGATGGACCGGCAGCGTGTGCTCGACGCCGTCGAGCCTCTGATCGCCCTGGAGGGCGAGCTGAAGCGTCAATCCTTGTTGTAGAGGCTGCTCAGCGGTTTTTTCAGGATGCTTTCGCGCAGCGACGTGCCGGGCTCCCGGCGGGAGGCTGCGGACTGGTCCGTCGGTGGTGCCGGCCGGGGAAAGACCGGCTCGTCGCGGCGCATCTCGCGGCGAAGCGCGTCCAGCCGGGGATCGATCGCGGGTGACGTGGCCGGGTCCAGCCGCGGCGTCTGCGGCAGCAGTTCCCGCCGGTAGGTTTCGAGCGGCGCGGAGGCGGGCGGCGCGGCGGAAGAGGCGGGCGGCGTGTATGGCTTCGCGTCAAGATCCTCGTCGGCTGCGTCGGTCTCGTCGAAACCTGCCGCGGACGCGGCATAGTTCTGCTGGAAATTCGAAATGTCGGGTCCGACGGTCACCGCCCGCATGCGGGTGACGATCTTGCGCAAATCGACCGTATCCGGATCTTCCTCGCTCTGCTTGCTGTTGGCGTTGCTCGCCTTCGGCAGCAGGTTCTCCTCGACGCGGGAAAAACGCATGCGCATCGGCACGCTGATCGCCTCACCGAAGGCGATCGCTTCGCCATTGCCGATCGAGGAGATGAAGCTTGTCGTCGAGATCGACGAATTCGGGATGGCCGAGCGGATGATTTCCTGGTCGCGGTCGTTGGCGAGGCGCATGGCAAAGAGCGTCGAACACTGCGACAGGATCGTCTGGTCGAGCTCGCCCGGCCGCTGGGTGATGATACCAAGCGAGACGCCGTATTTGCGGCCTTCCTTGGCGATGCGGGCGATCGCCTGGCGCGTCGGCACGAAGCCGAGGCTCGGATCGGAGGGGATATAGCGGTGGGCTTCCTCGCAGACGACGAGCATGTGGATGGCGCCCTCGCTCCACAGCGCCACCTCGAAGGCCATGCGGCAAAGCACGGAAGCGACCGAATTGACGACCTCGGAAGGAATGCCGGCAAGCTGGAAGGCGCAGATCGGCCGGTTCTCGCCGGGAATGCGGAAGATCTGCGCGATGGTGTCGGTGATCGTGTCGGTGATCGTGTTGTTGGAGAACATGAAATGATAACGCGGATCATTGATTGCGGCGATGATGCGCATCTTCAACGAACGCAGGAAGGGTTTTTCCGAACGGCCTTCCAGGCGGCCGATGCGCTCGTCGATCAGCGCCAGCAAATCTGCCATGCGGTAGGGAACCGGCGTGTCGGCGGTGATCGAACTCTTTTCGGTCGTGCGGCGCACCAGTGAATTGTCGCTACCACGGAAGGCGCGCTTGGCTTCCGGCAGGATATCGCGCAGCATATCGAGCTCTTCGGGCACCGGCGGGCGGCCGCGAAAGACGACTTCGGCGAACTCTTCAAGCCGCATCAGCCAGAAGGGCAGATCAAGCGTATCGGTATCGATGGTGACGGCGTGCTGAGGAAATGCGGCGGCGAATTCGTTATGCGGATCGAGGATCAGTACACGCAGCTTCGGGTCCGCCGCGATCGCCTTGTGCAGGAGCAGCGACACGGCCGTCGACTTGCCGACACCGGTCGAGCCGACGACGGCGAAATGCTTGGAGAGCATCGAAGGGATATGGATCGCCGCATCGATGCTTTCGTCCTGCGTCAGCTTGCCGATGACGGCGGTCGTGCCCTGGCCGGCATCATAGATGCGCATCAGGTCTGCGGATCGGATGCGGTGCGCGATGGCGCCGAGATAGGGATAACGCGAGATGCCGGTCGAGAATTCCTCGCGCCCGTCCTCGTCGACACGGACCTCGCCGAGCAGCTCGGTCTCGATCTTGAAAATATTGTCTTCGCCTTCGCCCCAGGCATGGCTGCCGGTGTTCATCTGATAGACGAGCGCGACGACGCGGTTGCGGCCGACGCTGATCGAAATCAGCCGGCCCACGGACCACAGTTCGGTCAGATCGGTGCCGCCCTGTTCGGCGACGGCGGCGATGGTGGCCCGCGACCCGCTGCATGCAACGACGCGGCCGAGAAAGCGGTTCCCCGGTGTATGGCCATCGCGGCGATCCTGTTCACCCGCCTTGCCAGACGGGTGCAAGTCGTTGTTGAGCAAAGGGCTACTCCATGCGGTAGCGTAGAAGAATAAAGTCGATCCTTTAACAAATCCTTCATCCTATCGATTTTCGGGGGCGCAGGCGTGGGCAGTTTTTTATTGCGGCATGCGTTGACGCTGCGAAATTTTCTGTCTATCACTTCCGACCATGAAAATCGCAACGGCTCTTATCGTGGTGGGAAAGCGCATGGGCAGGATGGTGTAACCATCCGGCGATAGCCACCCATGCGCTAGATGACAGGCTCCTCAGGGGCCTTTTTTTATGCCCGAAATTCGGGCTTCCGGCCACAAACGCAATCCCAGCATCAAACGGAACAGACAGATGAGCACGGACAATCAGGCGGCAGGCAATCGGATGACGGGAGCGGAGATCGTTCTCAAGGCGCTGAAGGACAACGGCGTCGAACATATTTTCGGCTATCCCGGCGGCGCGGTCCTGCCGATCTATGACGAGATCTTCCAGCAGGAAGATGTCAAGCACATCCTCGTCCGCCATGAGCAGGGGGCAGGCCATGCGGCCGAGGGTTACGCCCGCTCCACCGGCAAGGTCGGCGTCATGCTGGTCACCTCGGGTCCGGGCGCTACCAATGCCGTCACGCCGCTGCAGGACGCGCTGATGGATTCGATCCCGCTCGTCTGCCTGACCGGCCAGGTTCCGACCTCGCTGATTGGCTCCGACGCCTTCCAGGAATGCGATACGGTCGGCATCACCCGGCCCTGCACCAAGCACAACTGGCTGGTCAAGGATGTCAACGAACTCGCCGCCGTCATTCACGAGGCCTTCCGCATCGCCCAGTCCGGCCGTCCGGGCCCTGTCGTCGTCGATATTCCGAAGGACGTGCAGTTTGCGACCGGCACCTACACCCCGCCGGCAGATTACTCGATCCAGAAGAGCTACCAGCCGAAGGTCCAGGGCGACCTCAACCAGATCCACGCGGCGATCGAGCTGATGGCGAATGCGCGCCGTCCCGTCATCTATTCCGGCGGCGGCGTCGTCAATTCCGGCCCCGAGGCTTCCAAGCTGCTGCGCGAACTGGTCGAGCTCACCGATTTCCCGATCACCTCGACGCTGATGGGCCTCGGCGCCTATCCTGCTTCGGGCAAGAACTGGCTGAAGATGCTCGGCATGCACGGCTCCTACGAAGCCAACATGGCGATGCACGACTGCGACGTCATGGTCTGCATCGGCGCCCGTTTCGACGACCGCATCACCGGCCGTCTCAATGCCTTTTCGCCGAACTCGAAGAAGATCCATATCGATATCGATCCATCCTCGATCAACAAGAACGTCCGTGTCGATATCGGTATCCGCGGCGATGTCGGCCATGTCCTCGAAGACATGGTCCGCCTGTGGCGGGCGCTGCCGAAGAAGCCGGAAAAGGCTCGCCTGGACGACTGGTGGACCGATATCGCCCGCTGGCGGGCACGCAACTCCTTCGCCTATACGAAGAGCAATGACGTCATCATGCCGCAATATGCGCTGGAGCGGCTCTTCGCCCACACCAAGGATCGCGATACCTACATCACGACAGAAGTCGGGCAACACCAGATGTGGGCGGCGCAGTTTTTCGGTTTCGAGCAGCCGAACCGCTGGATGACCTCGGGCGGCCTCGGCACGATGGGCTATGGTCTGCCGGCCGCGCTCGGCGTGCAGATCGCCCATCCCGATAGCCTCGTCATCGACATTGCCGGCGACGCCTCGATCCAGATGTGTATCCAGGAAATGTCGGCAGCGATCCAGCACGATGCGCCGATCAAGATCTTCATCATGAACAACCAGTATATGGGCATGGTGCGCCAGTGGCAGCAGCTGCTGCACGGTAACCGCCTTTCGAATTCCTATACGGAGGCGATGCCCGATTTCGTCAAGCTGGCAGAAGCCTATGGCGCCGTCGGCCTGCGCTGCGAAAAGCCGGAACATCTCGACGACACCATTCTGGAGATGATCGAGGTCAGGAAGCCGGTCATTTTCGATTGCCGCGTCGCCAATCTCGCGAACTGCTTCCCGATGATCCCCTCGGGCAAGGCTCATAACGAAATGCTGCTGCCGGACGAAGCCACCGACGAAGCGGTCGCCAATGCGATCGACGCCAAGGGCCGCGCGCTCGTCTAAAAAGGGAAGAGGAAACATCGCCATGAACGCACACTTACAGCCCACGGGCTCCGCCTATTTCATCTCGCCGGAAACGGCGGCCGTCGAAAGCCACACGCTTTCGGTTCTCGTCGACAACGAACCGGGCGTTCTTGCCCGGGTTATCGGCCTGTTCTCCGGCCGCGGCTACAATATCGAGAGCCTGACCGTCTCCGAGACCGAGCATCAGGCGCATCTTTCCCGCATCACCGTCGTCACACGCGGCACGCCGCAGGTGCTGGAGCAGATCAAGGCGCAGCTCGAGCGCATCGTGCCGGTGCATCGCGTCGTCGACCTGACGGTGCGTGCCCGCGAGCTCGGCCAGGACCGGCCGATCGAGCGCGAAGTGGCGCTGATCAAGGTGATCGGCGAGGGCGAGATGCGCGCCGAGACGCTGCGCCTTGCCGATGCCTTCCATGCCAAGGTGGTGGATGCGACGGTCGGTCACTTCATTCTGGAGATCACCGGCAAATCGTCGAAGATCGATCAGTTCGTCGCGATCATGAAGCCGCTCGGCCTCATCGAGGTCTGCCGTACCGGCATTGCGGCGATGAATCGCGGCGTGCAGGGCATGTAAGATTACAGCCCGGGCATGTAAGATTACCGCCAAGGCATGTAAGATTACAGCTTGGGCATGTAAGTCCGATGCTGCAATAATCGGGAAAGCCGCTGAAGGTCAGAGCATCTCCAGCGGTTTTTTCTTTGTGGGCGGCGGAAAGGCGGCGTCGAGGGCATCCCAGTCGTCGTCGGTGATATCAAGCGAGACGCAGTCGCGGTTCTCCGCCGCGCGTTCGGCATTCGAGGTCTTCGGGATGACGATGACGCCGTCGCGTTCCAGCAGGAAGGCGAGCGCCAACTGGGCGGGTGTTGCCTGATAGGCCTTGGCGATGCGGATCAGCTCGGGATGGTGCAGGATGCTTCCCTGGTCGATCGGCGAATAGGCCATGATGGGAATGCCTCGGTTCTGGCACCAGGGCAGCAGATCGAATTCGATGCCGCGGCGGGAAAGGTTATAGAGCACCTGGTTGGCGGCGACGTTGGCGCCGTCGGGCACTCCAAGCAGTTCCTCCATGTCGTCGGTGTCGAAATTGGAGACGCCCCAGGCGCCGATCTTGCCCGATGCCTTCAGCATTTCGAAGGCGGCGACGGTCTCTGTGAGCGGATGGTCTCCGCGCCAGTGCAGCAGATAGAGATCGATGCGATCGGTACCCAGCCGTTCGAGACTGCGCTCGCAGGCCTCGATCGTGCCTTTCAGGCTGGCATTCCAAGGATAGACCTTGCTGACGATGAAGACCTCGTCGCGCCGGCCCCTGATCGCCTGGCCGACGATCTCTTCGGCGCCACCATCCCCATACATTTCGGCGGTATCGATCAGCGTCATGCCGAGATCGATGCCGGCCTTGAGACTGCCGATCTCGGCCTTCGCGTGGCCGGCATCCTCGCCCATGGCCCAGGTGCCCTGGCCGAGCGCCGGCACCTCGGTGCCATCAGGGAATGTGATCGATGGAATCGGGTCGTCCTGCATGGTTTTCTGTCCCTTTGACAAGAGATTGGGCCGGGTCGCCATCTTTCAAGTAATCCTGTCACCATGACAATGATGTAATAGCATCGATGGTTTAGGACAGTTATGCTGACCTAAATAAACAGGCCGCAGAAAAGCTGGCTTCGGGAGGTCGCATGCCGCTGGATACATTTCTCGCCCTCGTTCTCTTCGCCTTCACGACCTCGATCACGCCGGGGCCGAACAATATGATGCTCTTCGCATCAGGCGTGAATTTCGGTTTCCGCAGGACAATCCCGCATATGTGCGGCATCGGCGTCGGGTTCTTCTCGCTGCTCATCGGCGTCGGCTTCGGGCTCGGCGCGCTGCTCCACACGGTGCCCGTAGTCTATACGGCGCTGAAGTTTGCAGGCGGCGCCTATCTCGTCTGGATAGCCTGGAAGATCGCTACCTCGCGCTCGCTCAGCGAAAGCAGCACTGGCGTCGAGCCGATGTCGTTCTTCGCGGCGGCCGCCTTCCAGTGGGTCAACCCGAAAGCCTGGGTGATGGCGGTGACCGCGATGGCGACCTACACCAATCCGCAACTCTATCTCGCGAGCGTGCTGATCGTCGGTCTCGCTTTCGCGGCGGTCAATGTGCCCAGCGTTTCGACCTGGGCAGGTTTCGGCTCAGCGCTGAGGGAATGGCTTTCCGATCCGGTGCGGTTGAAGTGGTTCAATATCAGCATGGCGGTGCTGTTGGTGCTAAGCCTCTGGCCGATGCTAAAATAGAGCGATCGACGGCTTCGTCAGCATCAGCCAGAGAATGCCGATGACGGCTGAGAAAGCCGGAAAACCGCAGGCGAACCAGATGCGGTAGAGGCTGAAATAGGCTGGCGGCAGTGCTTTTCCCGCCGCGGCTGCGGCGCGGGCGAGATCGCGCAGCCGAATCTGAATCCAGACGACCGGCAGCCAGAACAGGCCGGTCACGACATAAAGCAGCAGCGAAAGCGCAATCCATCCCTCCGACAGGTCCCAACCGATCGACCGGGCCAGCAGGTAGCCGGTCACCGGCTGGAGAATGGCTGCGGTGGCGGTGAAGATCGTGTCGGCGATCACGACGGTGCCGGCGACATGGGCGATCAGCTTGGGATCGCGTGTTCGGTGCGCCATCACCATGAAGAAGGCGATGCCGGCGCCGGTGCCGAAGAGCACGGTCGCGCCGGTGACATGGGCAAGCAGCAGCCATTCCTCAAGCATCAGCGTTCATCCAGGGTGGCAAGTGCGGTGAACGCCAGCAGGATCGACGGCAGCACCTTGACGAGGGGACCGAGCGGATCGAGCCAGAGCGCGGGTTCGAGCAGGCTGGCGCCGGTAAGATAGGCGAACGACACGGCCAGCATGCCGACAAGGGCACGTTTCGCCAGCGGGCGAAGGAGGACGGCAGCGCCGAGAGCGGTATCGATCAGGCAGGTTGCAAGCGTCAGCGCCATTGCAGCGGCCTCAGGCATGAACGGCAGGAAGTGAGCGGACGTCTTCTCCAGTGTCAGCAGCGGGATCAGCCCGGAGAGCAGCCAGAAAACGGACAGGCCCGATATGACGAGCGGCTTCAGAAGATAGAGCCTGGCAAACCAGAGATCCTGCACGCCGGAGGGATTGGCCGAGAGCGCTGCGGTCGCGGATGTCGCAGCAAGGCCGCTTCCTGATTTCGAGCTTTGCACACCTTCCGACATCACTGTCATGGCTGTCGAGCGCAGCGGCGAACGCCAGCCGAGCAGGCCAGACATATCGGCCAGCCACGTCACCGGCCTAGCAAGCCAGGGGGCAAGGGAAAACACGCGGGCGGGCGGCAGGCCGAGCCACCGGCGGTGAAGGCGGACGAGCTCGGCGAGCGTCAGAACTTCGTCGGCGGCAAGATCGATATCGCCGGAGATGCCGCCGGAGATTGCCCGCGACACGGCTTCCGCCACATCGTCCACCGAAAGTGTTTCGATCGGGCTTTCGGCATGGACCAGCGGCAGCATGAGGGGAAAGGCGGCAAGCGCCCGCAGCAGGGCCGAACCGCCGTGGGCATTGCGGCCGAGAACGAGGGCAGGGCGCAGGATGAGGTAAGGCAGGCCGCTTGCAGCCAGCGCCTCGTCGGCTTGCCGCTTGGTGGCGAGGAAGGGAAGATCGCCAGCGGCTCCCGCCGTCCTTGCCGATATCTGCACGATCAGCGGGCGCGATGAGCGTTTTGCGGTGGAATAGAGCGCCAGCATCGCCTCTGCCTGGGCGGCCGACAGATCATCCGACAGGCCGTCCTGCAGGGCGCCGGCGCAATTGACGACGACATGCTGGTCCTTGAGGATATCGTCCCAATCCGCTGGTTTCGTCATGCGCGATAGATCTGCGCGCCGCCAGTCGAGCGCCGGCTGTTTCAGGCGCGCACGCGCGGGATTGCGGCCGAGGCCGATCACGGTGTGGCCGTCGGCAACGAGCCGGGCGGCGACGACGGAGCCTATGAAGCCGGTTGCGCCGAGAATCAGGATGTTCATGACAGGAGATTAGCGGAAAAGCGTGAGTGGTATAGGAGGGCTTGGCGGGCGTGCGGTGTGTGATAGAAGTAGCAGAGAGGACGTTTTTAGGGATGCGACACGCTGCCACGATTCCGCTTCTCCCCAGCGGGGAGAAGATGCCGGCAGGCAAATGAGGGGGTGAGCGGCGAAGCAGTGAATGCGCTAAGCGCAAGCGAAGGGCAATATTGATGGTTGTGCCGTGCGGCCCCCTCATCCGACCCTTCGGGCCAGCTTCTCCCCGCTGGGGAGAATAGGGAACCAAGCCGCGGACCTCGCTTACTTTTCAGACCCGTCAGAGAGGGTGAGAGCCGCCTCTCTGACGTACCGGGAGGACATTGCCTTGCACGACCATGACCACCACGACAACCATTATTCCGACATGCAGGCGCGCGTGAAGGCGCTGGAAACGCTGCTGACGGAGAAAGGGCTGATCGATCCGGCGGCGATCGATGCGATCGTCGAGACCTACGAGACGAAGGTGGGACCGAGAAACGGCGCCCATGTCGTCGCCAGGGCCTGGAGCGATGCCGATTTCGCCGACTGGCTGAAGCGCGACGCGACGGCGGCGATATCAAGCCTCGGTTACACCGGCCGGCAGGGCGAGCACATGCGCGCCGTCTTCAACACGGCCGAGACCCATAACCTCGTCGTCTGCACGCTCTGCTCCTGTTATCCCTGGTCGGTGCTCGGCCTGCCGCCGGTCTGGTACAAGGCGCCGGCCTATCGCTCACGCGCCGTCATCGATCCACGCGGCGTGCTGGCCGAATTCGGGCTGACGCTGCCGGAGGAGAAGAAGGTCCGCGTCTGGGATTCGACGGCGGAGCTGCGCTATCTCGTCATTCCCGAGCGACCCGAAGGGACAGAGGGAATTGACGAGCAGACGCTCGCCGACCTCGTCAGCCGCGATGCGATGATCGGCACGGCCGTTGCCGGCAAGCCGGAGAGCGCCACATGAACGGACCGCACGATCTCGGCGGGCAGATGGGCTTCGGTCCTGTCGCGCCGGAAAAGGACGAGCCCTATTTCCATGCCGGATGGGAGAAGCGCGCGCTCGGAATTACCCTTTCCTGCGGCGCCTTCGGCGCCTGGACCATCGATGAAAGCCGGCATGCGCGCGAAAACATTCCGCCGGCCGATTACCTTGCCGCCAGCTATTACGAGATCTGGATCCGCGGCATCGACAAGCTGCTCGAACGGCACGGCTTTGCGACGCATGAGGAGCTGCTTTCTGGGCGGAAGCTGCAAGACGGCGCCGTGCCGAAGCGGGTGCTGAAGGCGGACATGGTGCCAGCCGTTCTGGCAAAGGGTGGGCCTTGCGATCGTCCCGTCGAGGCAGCGCCGCTCTTCGTGGTCGGTGAGACGGTGAGGACGAAGAATTTCAATCCGGCGACGCATACGCGCCTGCCGCGTTATGCCAGGGCCAGGACCGGTGTGGTCGAGGCGGTGCAGGGTTCGTTCGTCTTTCCCGACGACAATGCTCATGGCAAGGGCGAGAACCCGCAATGGCTCTATACGGTCGTTTTCGACGGCGCGGAGATCTGGGGCGAGGATGCCGATCCGACGCTGACCGTGTCAATCGATGCCTGGGAGAGCTATCTTGAACCAGCATGAAATGTCGCCGCTGACGCAATCGCCCAGCCTGCCGAGGTCGCCGGAGGGCGAGCCGGTCTTTCCCGAGCCATGGGCCGCCGAAGCCTTTGCCATGACTGTGCACCTGCATGCAAAGGGCCTGTTCAGCTGGAGCGAATGGGCTGAAACGCTTTCCGCGCAATTGCACAAGCCTGGCCGGGCTGAAGATGGCAGCGACTATTTTGACTGCTGGGTGGCGGCACTCTCCGACCTTATCGTCGACAACGGCATCGCCGATGTGGAAACGATCCTGGCACTGCAACAAAGCTGGCAGCGGGCGGCGGAAGCGACGCCGCACGGACGGCCGATCGAGCTCGGCAACGATCCCTCGCGCGGATCCTCATGACGGGAATTGCTTGTAGCACTCCTCGGCTACCTCCCGCAGTGTCTCGCGGGAGATTTCGCCGGTGACGGCGTAGCCGAGTTCGCCGTCGATCCAGTAGAAGGTCTCGACATTTCCGGATGAGGCGAAGCGGAAGCTCGTCGTGCGGTTTTCCGTGTTGCGGCCGACCAGGACAGTCAGGCGCTCGCCGGCCTGGTTTTCATACATGAACATGGAGCCCGGCCTGCCATCGACCGGCAGCAGGCGGCCGCCGACCAACTTGAAGCCGAGCGACTGCAGGTTCGGGATCTTGAGATTCTCTATCGCCAGGCGTTTGCCGAGCCAGGTGGCGAGATGGGCCTCCTCGTTGGCGAAGACTTCGACGGGGTGGCGAACCTCGGCGGCATAGACCATGAAGGCGGTCTCAGCCTGTTTCGGCAGGGTTTCGGAGCCGGCAAGCTGCAACTCCGGTTTTTCCAGAAGGGCCGGACCATAATGGCCGCTGACGGCGCCGAGCGCGAAGACGACGAGGGCGGCTGCGGCGATCGCCGCGCGTTTCCGCCCGGAAGAGATGCCGCGGGGCGGCGAAACCAGGAGAGCGTCGGTTTCCCTTGTTTTTTCATAGCCTGCAAACAGCGATCTGATGCCTGTATTCTGCGCCTGCCATTCGGCGATCATCGCCGCCTCGTCGGGATTGTCTGCCAGGAAGGCATCGATGCGGGCGCGTGCCGTTTCCGGCAGCTGGCCGTCGGCATAGGCGTGGAGGTCGGCTTCGGTTACGCTCGGGTTGGTGTCGTTCATTTCGGTCTCCGGAGCGTAATGATATTGTCGGCTTTCAGCCGCTCGGCGACACGCTGGCGGGCGCGCGACAGGCGGGACATGACGGTGCCGATGGGGATATCGAGAGCGGCTGCGACCTCGCTGTAGGTGTATCCCTCAATAACGACAAGCATCAGCACGGCGCGGTATTCCTCCGAAAGGCTGTTCAGCGCATCGTCCAGCCGCGCGCGCTCCTGCGGATCGGCCGGCACTTCAGGCGCGGCCAGGTCCGTTGCGGCGTCGAGTTCGACGAGGCCGTCGCGGGTCTTGCCGCGCCGGCCGTTGCGATAGAGATTGGTCATGATGGTCAGGACCCAGCCGCGCAGGTTGAGACCGCGCCACTGGCCGCGGCGCGTGAGAACCTTCTCGACGCAATCCTGGAGCAGATCCTCGCCATCCGCATCCGAGCGCGTCAGGCTGCGCGAATAGCGCCTGAGCGAGGGCAGGAGGGCCAGGATCTGGCCCTCGAAGGTTTCGGGGGCGGGTGTTTTCACGCCGGCAACTCGCTTGTGATCGGGATCTTGGCGATCAAGGCTTGGCGAGATCCCAGTTGCCGCCGACGCCATCGCCGGTGATGTCGCCCATCTTCTTGTCCTTCACCCAGAAATAGAGCGGCATGCCGTCCTTGGCCCATTGCTTCATGCCATCCTTGCGCTCGACGATCGAATATGCACCATCGGCCTTGGCATCGCCAGCAGCCATCAGCGGAGGCCAGTTCTTTGCGCAATCGCCGTTGCAATTGGAAACGCCCTTCACGTCCTTCTTGAAGGTGTAGAGTGTCATGCCGTTTTCGCCGGCAAGCACCTTGCCCTTTTCGGATTCGACTGTTTTGACAGGAGGGGCGGCGAAAGCAGCGGTCGCGGCAAAGGCGGCAGCCGCCACGACGGACAGGAATTTCACGAATTTCATGGTGTCTCTCCTCAGATTGGGCACGCAGTCTTGCGGTACCTGACATGAGACACGAGCCGAGGCGCTTTTATTCCATGGGTGGGAAATGTTTTTAAGACGAGTGAGGCGGATGGAAGCCCGCTGCACCTGATGCCATGCCGCAGATCAATGTGGCCGGTGTTGCCGCTATTCTCCGGTGGTGGACACTGCCGCCATGTCGACCCAGACCGCCTCGAATATATGGCCATCGGGATCCTCGAAGGCGCGGTTGTAGAGCCAGCCCATGTCGGTTGGGGCGCGCGGATCGGCCTTGCCGCCGGCGGTTGCTGCCGCTTCGACGATGGCGTCCACCGTTTCGCGGCTGTCCTGTGCCAGGGCTAACAGGACCTCGCTGGTCTTCTGCGCTTCGGCAACCGGCTTCGGCGTGAAGGTCGCGAAAAAATCGCGCGTCAGCAAGTGGAAGATGATGGCGTCGGACCACACCATGTTCGACGCCTGATGGTCGCTGAACTGTTCGTTCTTCGTGCATCCGATCGCTTCGTAGAAGCGGGTCGCAGCAGCAATGTCTTTCACCGGCAGGTTCACAAAGATCATCTTGGGCATTGCAGTTTCCTCCTCTTCAGTTGTTTTCCAGGGGACAGTCTCGCCTCACAAGAACTCTTGCACGATCGTGTCACTGGCATGAATGCAGACGATTTCGAGCCGTCCCAAGCCGACATTCTCGAAACGATGCGGAACGTTGGCGGCCACGACGACGATATCGCCCGGAAAGGCGCGGGTCGTGGTCTCACCCACGGTGAATTCGGCCTCGCCCTTCCTGACGGCCCATGTCTCGGAATAGGGATGGACATGCAGGCCCGGCCCCTGACCCGGTTCATTGTCAACAATGAAGAGCGAGATCTCGCCGCCGTAGTCGCGGCCCTCGAAGCGGACCGTCCGGCTCTGATCGGGTTGTGGCTCCTGGTGGCGAACTATCCTGAACATCACCTGCCTCCCGCTCGTGTCGTTTGCGAATACAAAGTATCTTCGTGAGAAGATATATTCTTAAAGGTATCTTCCTGTCAAGATATCTTCCTTGAATCGAATGGAAGGTGTATGTCTCGGCTGTGGTGGCATACGAGGCAGAGAATGATGAATGGGACTGAAGGAGACCGCGACCGCCGGGGGGACGAGGACCGCCCCAGGGAGGGTGACCGCTCCGCGGATGACCATGTCGACCGGCTGCGCCGGCAATGGGCGGTGGAACTGCCCAACCTCGACACGGAGCCGATGGCGATCCTGGGGCGGGCCTTCCGGCTGTCGAACCTGGTGCGCCCCAGCATTGAGGCGACATTTGCCGATTTTGGCCTCGACCGCGGCGAATTCGACGTGATCGCAACGCTTCGCCGTTCCGGAACGCCCTACCTGATGACCCCGACGGAGATATATTCGGCGCTGATGATCTCCTCGGGAGGCCTGACCCACAGGCTTGACCGGCTGGAGAAGGCGGGACTGATCCGCCGGGAGAAATCACCACGCGATGGGCGCAGCGTGCTGGTGGCATTGAGCGAGGCGGGTGCGGCACTCGCCGAAAAGGCCTTCCGCACCGACATGACGAGCGAAGCTTCGTTTCTGCAGGCTCTTGACGGAAACGAGCGCGAGGCGCTCGCTGCGCTGCTGCGCAAGCTGATCGCCGGAATTGAAAATGAGCAGACGCGCGGGGAGGACGAGAACGGGGGCTGAGCGGAGACCGGAGCCCGCATCGCCGTTCAGGCAACAACACGCTGCTTTTGCAGCGCATTTACATCGTGTCGGTTTTCGGATATGGTATATCCTTAATTCCATTGGCAGAACCAGCCATCCACACGAGTTGCTGAATGATCCTGAAAAGCCAAGTCGAGTGGGCGCTTCACTGCTGTGCCATTCTCGCGGGCCTGCCAGAGGGCAGGTATCTTTCCACCAAGGCGCTCGCGGAGCTTCATGGTCTGCCGAAGGAATATCTATCCAAAGCACTGCAGAGCCTTTCGCAGGCATCGCTGGTCGAGACCACACTCGGTCCGAGTGGCGGCTACAGGCTTGCCAAGACCCCCTCGGACATCAATTTTCTCGAGATCGTGGAGGCGGTCGAGGGGAAGGCCCGCAGCTTTACCTGTACGAACATCCGGGCGAACAATCCCTGCCGACCGGAAGGATATTGCGACAGCAAGCCATGCGCGGTCGCGCGCATCATGTGGGAGGCCGACGAGGCCTGGCGGGATACGCTGAGGCGCGTCCGGCTTTCCGATCTGGTCGGCACCTTGTCCGAGGAAGTGCCGTCCGACATTTGGCAGAGCACCTTCGCATGGGTGCTTAAGCGCGCCGGCTGAGCGAATGGCCGCCCTTCATGGCATCTCCGCTTTTTTCCGAGCCGCGGAAATGCCCTGTATTTGTTTTTCGCAATTCCGGACGCCAAACCGCTGCGCACTTTTGCTGGAATTGCTCTATGCCCTGAAGATGGTCCGGATGGTTTTCAGAATGGCGTGCGCGTTACGGGCGTGTTCCGGCGGCAGGGCGGCGATGTCGCGAAAGCGCTCGGCGCGGCTGGCGAGGTCTTCGGCGATTTCTTCCGCCAGCGCGGGACGTTCACTCAGCAGCGGCGCGAAGGCCTTCTGATCGATTTCATAGGTTGTCACCGGGGTAAGAGCCTCCAGGGTGCAGACTTCCTGCATGCCTGCGAGCAGGCCGGTCTCTCCAAAGACATCACCCGGCGCAAGCCGCCCGCGCTCCTCATCTCCGTGCCGCGCCGCGATGATACCTGCCCGCACCATCATCAGCGACGGGAGCATCTCGCCCTCCCGCACGATGACATCGCCCTTGCGGAACTCCCGCACGGCCGTGGTCTCGGCGAGTTTCTGCTTTTCATCCGATGTCAGCGTCGCAAAGATCGGAATGGCCTCGATCAGTTCGAGCGGCGTCACACGGGGCGGCCGTGTGCTTTCTTCGGTCGGCAGATCGCCCGTCAGGATCGAGGCCGCCGCCGGAACAGCCAAAAGCAGGCCGCCTGATTTGCAGTGACGATAGACGAGATCGAGCACCTCGTTTCGCGCCGTCACACGCCGGCTCGGGCTCGTCACCCGGAACCACAGCTCGACCTCCAGCGCCGTGGCATCCAGCCCCTTCAGTGCCACGACCGGCGGCGGCTCGCGCACGATCGAATTGCAGCTCGCAAGCGCCGTTGCCATGACTTGCCGGACCGATGCCGGCATCCGCGTCGGGGCGATGCGGATGGTGAGGACCAGGAGATGGCTCTCGTCCGGCCGGCTTACATTCGTCAGGCCGAGCTTTGCCAGAAAATTGTTCGGCAGAACG
Source organism: Rhizobium brockwellii (assembly GCF_000769405.2). NCBI lineage: Bacteria > Pseudomonadati > Pseudomonadota > Alphaproteobacteria > Hyphomicrobiales > Rhizobiaceae > Rhizobium > Rhizobium brockwellii. Next base: position 2,774,268 of record NZ_CP053439.1, on the reverse strand, counting down.
ACGACATTGTTTGCGCTAGTCAGGATGTGTGTCGCGCGCCAGTTGCTTTCGACGACGCGCCCCTCCGTGCCGTCGCTGAGAAGGATCCAGTCGCCGATGATGTATGGCCGGCCGAGTGTCAGCGCGATGCCGGAGAAGACGTCGGCCAGCGTATTCTGGAGCGCCAAACCGAGAATGATGGCGACCACGCCCGAGGTCGCGACGAGGGTGCCGATCGGCACACCGAAGACGAAGGCCATAACCGACAGGGCCATGCCGATATAGACGACCCCGATGACGAGATCCTGGAGCAGTCGGGCTTCTCGCGGACTACCCTCCAGTACCAGATACAGCCTGATGAAACCGATGACGGCCCATGCCAGATGGATCCACCAGAGCGTTTTTGCGACGATGACGAGCAGGGCCTGCGGGTCCTCGGACTCATATCCTTGAAACCGGTGGGGTTCGATGCCGCTGCCGACAAGGATCAACGTCATCGCCGCAAAGAAGAGGATTTGCACCACCAGTCGCGTCGTCGGCCGTTGGCGGGAGAGAAGATGCCAGATGATGATCCCGGCGAATCCAACTGTAATGAGGGATATCAGAGGCTTGCCGAAGAGCACGTCGTCAATCATCTCTCTGTCTCCGGAATGGGGCGAGCCGCCCCTGATTCAGTATCTCGGCCGCCTGCGCAAGCATCGGGCCTGCGCAGGCGGTATAGGCGGATCATCACTTCTTGAGCGGATAGGTCAGCTCTTTCTGCTTGGTATCGACGACGAAGACGGCGAGCAGGCGGGCGGGCTTCGTCTTGCTACCGTTGGCGCTGACTCCATGGCGGTCGCCCGGCATTTCGGAGAAGCTCTCTCCGGCATGATAGACCTTGACGGGGCCGTCATTGACCTGGCTGCGGATCGCTCCTTCGAGCACGGTGGCGTAGATGAAGGCCGTATCGGGATGTGTGTGGCCGTCGGAGAAACCGCCTGGGCCGTACTCGACCAGCACGCCCTTGATGCTCTTGCCCGGTACGTTCGGAAGTTCGTTTTCATAGACGAGCGTCACCTTGGCAGCTTTGCTGCTCTCATCGGCGCTGGCGCCCGTGGCTGCCAGAAGGGCGAGCGCACCGGCGAGGAATGATGTTTTGATCATCGGAATCTCCATGGTTGCAGGGTTTGGCAAGACGCGCCCGACTGGCCGCGTCCTCAGGGCAAGTCGCATCACTTCGGCTGGGCGGACTTGGCAAACCACTGCTCGAAGGTGATCGCGCCGAGCCGCGAGTTGTTGTCGGAAACGAGCGACCGGTCGTTGAGTCTCGCGCCGAAATATTTCGCCTCGGCATCGGCCTCGACGGTGCGCGGATCTTTCATGGCCTTCAAATATCGGCCGACGAGTTCGCTGAGGCGCGCCCGTTCCGGACCTGATATCTCGATCGTCGCGTTGGCGGGCGGTGCGAGAGCCATATCCGCCATGACATCGGCGACGTCGTCGGAAACGATCGGCTGCACATAGGCCGGCGACAGGCGGACCGTCTGGCCGACCGTCCCCGATTGGGCGATGCCGCCGAGGAATTCCATGAACTGCGTCGAATGCACAATGGTATAGGGAATACCCGATGCCTTGATCAGCTTTTCCTGAGCGAGTTTGCCGCGGAAATAGCCGCTTTCCTGCAGACGCTCCGTGCCGACCACGGAAAGGGCGATATGGTGCCTGACGCCGGCGAATTTCTCGGCAGCGAGAAGGTTGCGACCCGAGGTCTCGAAGAATTCGAGGACGGCCTTGTCCTCGAAGGACGGCGAATTGGCGAGGTCGAGCACGACTTCGGCGCCGAAGAGCGCCTCTGCCAGTCCTTCTCCGGTGATTGTGTTGACGCCGGAGTTCGGCGATGCGGCAATCACGTCATGGCCGCGTTTGCGCAGGCGTTCGACAGTCTTCGAACCGATAAGGCCGGTTCCGCCGATGACAACGATTTTCATAATGGATCTCCGTTCGCTGCCGCGGCGCGGCAGCGTCAAAGTTGAATCTTCTCAATAAATTGCGCGGTTTAGTTCAGGCCGGCCTTATCGAGGCCGTAGGCCTTGTCGGCCGTACCGGGCACGGTCTTGAAGCCGACATTGACGCGGTTCCAGGCATTGATCGCCATGACGACGAAAGTCAGGTCCGAGATTTCCTTCTCGGATAGCTGGCCGCGCACCCGTTCGTAAATCTCGTCTGGAACGCCGCCCTCGGGAAGCCTCGTCAGCGCTTCGGTCCAGGCAAGGGCTGCGCGCTCGCGGGGGATGAACAGGTTCGATTCCCGCCAAATGGCCACGTGGTAGAGCCGCAGTTCCGTCTCGCCATGGATCTTGGCCTGCTTTACATGCATATCGAGGCAAAAGCCGCATCCATTGATCTGCGAGGCGCGAGTCTCGACGAGGGCCTGTAGCTTCTCGTCGATCACGCTGCTCTTCAGCGCCATGCTGAATTCCATGAATTTCTTGAAAAGCTCGGGGGACTGCTGGGCGTAGTTCAGTCGCTGGGTCATGCGTCTCTCCTTTAATTAAGGATATTAAATATCCTTATGGATAAAAGATATCCTTAATTGCTGGACTGTAAAGCCATTCTCGCTTAGTCTGGCTGCATAAAGCCTATGCGCAAAAGTATGAGGGGCAGGGGTGGATATCGTTTCGGCATTGCGGACCTTTCAGCGCGTCGTGGAGACGGGTTCGTTTTCGGCGGCGGCGCACGATCTCGACGTGACGCAGCCGGCGGTCTCACGACAGGTCGCAGCCCTCGAGGGCCACTTCAACACGCGCCTCCTGCATCGCACGACGAGCGGCCTGTCGCTGACGGCAGAGGGGGAGCGGATGCTGCCGATGGCGCTGCGGATTCTCGAAGCGGTTGAGGAGCTCGGCGATGCGGCCGGATCGGACGGAACCATGGCCTCGGGAAAGGTCAGGCTCAGCGTTCCAGCACCACTCGGCCTCTATCTCAGCGAGCGGCTCGGCGATCTTCTCGCCGCCCATCCGAAGCTCTCGGTCGAACTCATCTTCAGGGAGCAGGGGTCGGATATGATCGAGGAGCGCCTGGATCTCGAAGTGCGCTTGGGCCACGTCGCCGACAGCAGCCTCGTCTGCCGGCGGATCGGTTGGACGACCGCCTTCCTCGTTGCATCTCCCGCCTATCTCGCACGTAGGGCGGCTCCCCGCGCACCGAAGGAGATCAAGGACCATGAATGCCTGTGCTACAACAGGGCAGGGGAGGCCAATACCTGGTCCTTCTCGAACGGTTCGGAAGACATATCGGTCCGGATCTCACCGCGGCTGACCGCCTGCAATGCCGTCTCCATTCACCGGGCAGCCCTTGCTGGAGCGGGTCTTGCGGTGCTTTCGCACATCATCGCGATGCCTGATATCGCCGCCGGCCAGTTGGTCCCCGTAATGAAGGATTTCCAGCCCAGCCGGCTGCCGGTTACCGTTGTCTATCCCTCGCGGCGCAACATGCCGCTGCGCGTCAAGACGGTTCTGGATTTTCTCATCGAGGCTATGGGGCAGGACCCGTCGATGTGCGCCAGCGGCGCGGACCGGCAGTGGAACTGATGATCGCCCGGCCGCGCGATTTGCCGTTTTCCGCCTTGCCTAAAGCCCGCGAATCCTGCCAAGTCGTCCGATCATGCAATTTGCGCCGCAACAAGATGAAGCCCTGAAGGCTGTTTCGAAATGGCTGAAGGAAGGGCGCTCGCCGCTCTTTCGCCTGTTCGGCTATGCCGGAACGGGAAAGACGACGCTTGCCAAGCATTTTGCCGAAAATGTCGATGGCGACGTGTTGTTTGCCGCCTTCACCGGCAAGGCGGCGCAGGTGCTGCGCTCGCGCGGCGCCTCCAACGCCCGGACGATCCATTCGCTGATCTACCGGCCGCGCGGCGAGGAGGCGGTGGAAGACGAGGAAACAGGCAAGACCTCGATCGCGCCGATGTTTTCGATCAACCGGCAAAGCCCGGTCGCGAAGGCAGCGCTGATCATCGTCGACGAATGCTCGATGGTGGACGAGGCGCTTGGCAAGGATCTGATGAGCTTCGGCACGCCGATCCTGGTGCTCGGCGATCCCGGCCAGCTGCCGCCGGTGACCGGCGGCGGCTACTTCACCAATCAGGATCCGGACTACCTTCTCACCGATATCCACCGGCAGGCGCGCGACAATCCGATCATCAAGCTCGCCATGCAGGTGCGCGAAGGCAATGAGGTGATGTACGGCGATTACGGCACGGCCAAGGTGATCTCGAAGAACGAGGTGACGCAGCAGTTGGTGCTTGATGCCGACCAGGTGCTCGTCGGTACCAACCGCACGCGGCGGCGCTACAATCAGCGCCTGCGCGAGCTGAAGGGCTTCAACGCCGATTATCCGCAGACTGGCGACAAGCTCGTCTGCCTGCGAAACGATCCGGCCAAGGGCCTGCTCAACGGCTCGCTCTGGCAGGTGATGACCTCGTCCAAGGAAACGACGAAGCCCGGCATCAATCTGCTCGTCCGGCCTGAGGATGACGACATGGACCGGGGAGCGGCCAAGATCAAACTGCTGAAGCAGGCCTTCGAGGATGTCGAGGGCGAGATCCCCTGGAACACCCGCAAACGCTACGACGAATTCGACTTTGGCTACGCGCTGACCGTTCACAAGGCGCAGGGTTCGCAATGGAACGATGTCGTGCTCTTCGACGAGAGCTGGGCGTTTCGCGATACCCGGGAACGCTGGCTCTATACAGCAATCACGCGCGCGGCGGAGACGCTGACGATCGTCCGCTAATCCCGGTCGCACCTGCGACCAGGTCGCATTCCCGATCTGGAGTGGTGAGGAAGAAACGGTGGCGGCCGTGTCTTAGGCGGATGGCGCTAAGCCTGCACGATACCGAGCAGAACTGCCTTGGCGATGGCCTGGAAGCGGTTGTTGGCGCGGAATTTCAGGATGATTCCGGCCTCCAGGTCACGGGTTTCGTCATGTTTCAGGTCGAGCGCCCGGGCGATGCGCTGGGTGGAATAACCCTCCGCCATCAGTTCCAGGCAACGCCGCTCCTGCGGGGTCAGGCTTGCACTGTCCTGATTGTCGTTTAACGGCGCCTCCTCGATGCTGCCGTCGTAGTCCAGGAGGTCGCCGACCTGCTGGAGCTGGCGGTGCAGCGTCGACATCTCCGCCGTCAGTTCGCGCTTGCGCACCTCAAGGGCCTCGCGGAACATTGCCTCGGCCGCTTCCTGCGAATCGGCGTTGCGGAGTTCGCCCATCAGTTCCTGGATGACGGCGATCGGCATACCTGTATCGCGGCAGACCGTGATCACGGCCATGCGCATCACATCGTCCTGGCCGTAGACCCGCATCAGGCCGATGCGGTTGGCTGAAATTAACCCTTTCTCTTCATAGAAATGCAGTGTCCTGTGTGTGACGCCGAATGCGTTTGCCATGTCGGCAATGGGCACCGGACCATCAGGTAGATCCGGCGGTAGCGCGGCTGAAGGCAGGAACCGATATTTCGATCGGGCCTCCGAAGCGATACCGGCGGTGGCAAACAGGCGTTTGGAACCGTCTGGCATGAACCCTCCTGGGGCATGTTGTTGCACCTCATGCGGCTTTGCCAGTTGCTTCCCATGCGCGGCGAGTGGGGTTTCCTCTAGGCGTTCTTCTCATTGGGAAAGAAGCAGTACGCGGCATACTCTACGCGATACGATGTCCACGTTATGCGTGAACGATCTTTTTTATAAGTGCTAAAAATAATCTCTTTTAAATGGGATAGCAACTTTACCGGCATATTTTGCCGGGTTCTTGGGTGTGTTGCACAAAAACATGTGTTGCACTGCGGGATCTCGTGGTCCTCTTCAAAGGTGACGGGATTTACTATCTGCGGTACGCGTGCGGCAAATGCTCAGCGTAATTTCGGTGCCCCATCAGCGATTGGCATCGCATCCATTTGTGAATCTCGTTGGCCATCGCGGAGCACTTGGCTTAAAAGCAGGCCTCCCATTTCCGTGACCGATGGATCTCGCCATGCCCGCCAAGCTCTCTGTGAACCTCAACGCCGTCGCCATGCTGCGCAACCGGCGCGACCTGCCCTGGCCGAGCGTCGAAGCGCTTGGGCGTATCGCGCTGAAATCTGGAGCGAGCGGGCTGACGGTGCATCCGCGCCCCGACCAGCGGCACATCCGCTTTTCCGACCTGCCTGTGATCCGCAACCTGATCGACGACGAATTCCCCAAGGCCGAGTTCAATATCGAGGGCTATCCGACCGAAGAATTCTTCGAACTCTGCGCCGGGGCTGCACCCGAGCAGGTGACGCTGGTGCCTGACGATCCCGCCCAGGCGACCTCCGATCACGGCTGGGATTTCCGCAAGCACCAGGCGTTCCTGACCGATGCCGTCGCGCGGCTGAAGACGATGGGGTGCCGGGTGTCGCTGTTTGCCGACGGTGACGGGGACACACAGGCGGTTGAGATCGCCAAGGCGGTCGGCGCCGATCGGATCGAACTCTATACCGGCCCCTATGGCGGTTGCTTCGATGCGCCGGAGCGGGCAGGCCCGATCCTTGAAGCGCTTGGACGGACGGCGGATGCAGCCCTTGCAATCGGCCTTGCCGTCAATGCCGGTCACGATCTGACGGTCGAAAACCTGCCTGATCTGGTGAAGCGCATTCCCGCTCTTGCCGAGGTTTCGATCGGCCATGGGCTGACCGCCGATGCGCTGGAATACGGCATGGCGGAAACGGTGCGGCGCTTCTGCCGGGCCTGTGGTCAGGTGGTTTGAGGAAGTCTTTTCCTTCTTGCGTATTGGGCGGCGACTAACTTGCCCTGCAAGGGTCTCTCGTGCCGCGCGCGCAGGATTCCTGTGTTCGTGACATCCGACTTGCGGACCGGCCATATTTCCAACACACGAGCATCTCCTAGTTCTTTCAACCGGGGGGCGCTAGGATGAGAGTTGTTACGCGTCAATTTATGTTTGTCGCGGCAGCATGGGCGTGTTTGCTCTGCTCCGTTGGAGCCGGGGTCGCCGATCCCCGGCCGGAAAGATGGGTGGAAAGGTGCGGCGGCGTCTACGCTCTTTGCGGCTATATCGACAGAGCGACGTTAGAACCACGGATCGATCGCAAGTTCGAAGTTGGACTTCCTTTCTCGGAGGGGCTGGCCGCCGTGCGCTCCGAGGGGAAATTCGGCTATATCAATTCGAGTGGCAATATGGTGATCGCGCCTGCGTTCGACCTTGCCCGTGCATTTCGCAAAGGCCATGCCGAGGTGGTGCTCGGTGACAAGGCAGGAATCATCGACAGGGCGGGAAAGCTCGTATTGGCGCCGAACTACGCGCGTGCCATCCCATTCGGAGCCGAGGCGGCCCTCGTTCGTCCTGGCAAAGCGATCGCGTCGGATTCCTTTGGCATGTTACGCTTCACGATCGGTGAATTGGTCGTGGAGAGGGGCGATCTGCGCTATCTGCTCATTGATCTGCCTTCGGGAAAGATCCTGAAGGATAAGCTGGCCATTAAAGAATTCGAATTCGGCACTTTCGTCTGGGCCGCTCAACCGGGAGATAAACGATACGGATTGCTTGCTCCCGACGGAACCTGGAAGATCGAGCCTCGCTTCGAAACAGTCGGTAAACTCCATGGAGGAAGAGCAATTGTCTGTTATGGTCGGCCGGCCGGACAAAAAGATCAGTCCGCCCAACATGGCCTGGCCGACGCCACCCAATGCGGCGTGATCGACCGTGACGGTCAAACTATTCTCGCCCCACAGCAGTTTAGGATTCATGGGTATCGAAACGGTTTTTACCGTGTGACCGAAGACCAGAAAGCCGGCCTCCTTGACGAGGCGGGACGGTTGCTTGGCGGGCGTTTGTTTGACGATGCGAGATTGCCCGATTATTCCGGTGAGGTGGCCAAGATATTGGTCGACGGCCAGTGGATCGGGCTCAACCGTGCCGGGGATCTGGTGCCCAACCCGGAGGATGGGAAGGCGCTGGTTGCATGTCCTTCGGGTATCAAATTCATGCACAGCGGCAACCGTATTCAGGTCGTCGGAGCGGACGAAAAGCCGACGGTTTCGTATCTCTTTGACGACACGCACATGACTTGCGAATTCCCCGTATCGGTTCGGTACAATGGAAAATGGGGATTTCTAAAGCAGGACGGCAAACTGCTTGTCGATCCGCCGTCATTTCAGAGCCAATTTGGTTTCAGCGGTGGCTATGCCAGCGTCAAAGTTGACGGCAAGTGGGGAATACTGGACAGCAGCGGCGTACTGGCCCTCGCTCCCCAGTTCGATGAGATGCAGCCCGATTCCGGCGCCTATGCGGTATCGAAGGATGCGCGGAAGTTTTGGATCGACGCATCAGGACGTGAAGTCGCCGAGCCGCGCCGCCTGGAGGATCGGCAATCAAAGTTGCGTTGCGAACCAGACGGCGGACAGCGCGTCTCCAGGAATTCGAACGGAACCTTGCTTTGGGGCATCGCGGATGCCGCCGGGAATATCGTCGTCGAGCCGAGATATCGCGCCATCACCTGTTTCCGGGATGGTCTCGCATGGGTTCCGTTCGACGAGAGACGAGAATGGTGTGCGATCGACCGGAACGAGCGGAAACGCGAGAACGGCGCGTGCGTCAAGAACTGGCCTGACAGCAATGTCGCCGACGCGCGAACTGAGACAATGTCTGACGATCCCTATGAAAGCGGTGTTCTCTGGATGCGGGCCGAGCTTGAATACGGGCTGGACCTTAGGGAAAAACCGCCTCGCTTCGTCTCGCAATTCTAAGGATCGGCTATTTCCCGCGTCATGAAGCTGTCGGGCGATCTCGTGTCGAGAAGCAGCGCGGTATTCTCCCTCGGTCACGTTATTGTTGCAGAATCCAGCCGCGGGGCGTCTTCGTCGTGAATGGCGCACCTGGAATGAAGCTCTTTTGAGTCAAGATCCGTGTCTACTGCACCCCTGTCCTTAGGTTAAACCCAAAGGACAGGGGCGACAAGCGTTGCCTCAGGCGGTCAGCGCCGCCTTGTGCTCCGCGAAGAAATCCTTCAGCGGCTGCGGCTGTTTGCCGGTCAGCTTGGTGAAGTCTTCGGTGACGATGTCGAATTTGCCGGCGCGGGTGTTGGCGTCGGCCGAAACCAGCATGTCGGCGACGAAACCGGGAAGGCCGGCGCCGCGCATGCCCTGGCCGAGCTGCTCATCATTGACGTCGATCACCTCTAACGGCTTGCCGGCGACATCGGAGACGATGGCGGCGATCTGCCGGTTGTTCAGCGACTGCGCGCCGGTCAGCGTATAGGTGGCGCTCTCCGAGGTGCCGGAGGCAAGGGCTGCGGCAATCGCCAGGGCGCAGTCGTCACGCGAGATGGTCGAGATCTTGCCGTCGCCCGTGGCGCTATACCACTTGCCGCCCTGCAGGTTGTGCGGCATGCCGTGCAGGTAATTGTCGTGATACCAGGCGTCGCGGATGATCGTATGGGCGATGCCGCTTGCCTTGATGGCGTTTTCGCTGCCGAGATGATCGGGCGCGAAGGTGACAAGCGAATCGTCCGGCGCCGGCATCGAGGTGTAGGCGATGTGCTTGACGCCAGCCTTGACGGCCGCTGCAACGGCGCCCTTGTGCTGGGCGAGGCGCTTGCCGGGAGTGTCCAGCGCATCGGTGCTGATGATCAGCAGCCGGTCGACGCCGGCGAAAGCCTTCTCCAGGCCTGCCGCGTCATCGAAATCGGCCCTGCGGGTGACGACACCCTTCTTTTCGAGTTCGGAGAGCTTTTCCGGGCTGCGCGTCGCCGCGACGATGTTGCCGGGGGCGACCTTGTAGGTCTCGATGAGGTGATGGATGACACGTTGGCCGAGCTGCCCCGCAGCGCCGGTGACCAGGATGATTTCGCTCATACGTCGTTTCCTTCTGTGTTGTGCAGGTGGTCTCGAAAAGAGAGTAACACTAGAATAGGAATTGACTAGGCAGTGTAAAGGAGGCAGTTTTTCAGCTCTACGTTACCAAAAGGGAACCGGCAGATGAGCGGTGCGGTCGTCAGTCTGAAGAACAGAGTGCCGGGGGCGCGGCGCGAGATCGATCTCGCCGGCCTCGATTTCGGCAATTGCCCGGTCAGGGACATGATGCAGCAGATCGGCGGCAAATGGTCGACGCTGCTACTCGAGGTGCTGGCGGATCGGCCTTATCGCTTTGGCGAGCTGCGGCGGATGATCCCCGATATTTCGCAGCGTATGCTGACGCAGACGCTGCGCGACCTGCAAAGGGATGGTTATATCGACCGCGAGGTATTCCCGACCAAGCCGCCGAGCGTCGAATATTCGATGACCGAACTTGGACGTTCGCTCTACAAGCCGCTGTCGCAGCTTCTGAACTGGGCGGAAGCGAACCATGATGCCGTTCGCGCCGCCCGTTCGCATTTTGATTCCACCGACAAATAGGCTGCTCTCTTCTACTTGCCGCGTCCTTCCGTCAGAAACAGCAGGAAGGCCAGCGCCGGGAAGCAGAAGCCAATCCACGCCGTCATCGTCCAGCCTCCGGTCGCATAGGCCCAGCCGCCGAGCGCTGAGCCCAGCGCACCGCCGGCAAAGAAGGTCGCCATGAACAGGCCGTTGAGCCGGCTGCGGTGTTCCGGGTTCAGCGCATAGATGGCGCGCTGGCCGCAGACGAGATTGGTGGTCACGCCGAAATCGAGGAGGATCGCCGCTGCCGTCAAAAGCAGTAGGGCGGTAAGCGAGCCGTCTGCGGCGAAATCGCTGATCAGGAAGGCGGCCATGCCGAGCAGCATGGCAAGCGTCGAGGCGATCTTTGTCATGCCGCGGTCGGCAAGTCGGCCGGCGATCGGCGAAGCGACGGCGCCGGCAGCACCGGCGAGGGCGAAGAGAGCGATGCCGTTCTGCGTCAGGCCGAAGGTTGGGCTTGCGAGCAACAGTGGCGTCGTCGTCCAGAACAGGCTGAAGGCGCCGAACATGCCGGCCTGATAGAGCGCCCGGCGCTGCAGCACGCGCGAGGTGAGCGCCAGATGGCCCATAGAAGCGAGCAACTCGCCATAGCGCAGCTTCGTCTTCGGCACGCGAACCGGCAGGTTGATGCGCAAGACGACGGCGAGCACGAGCATAAGCGCTGCGGTGACGTAGTAGACCACGTGCCAGGAGGAGGCTTCGGCGACGAAGCTTGCGAAGGGGCGGGCGAGCATGATGCCGCAGAGCAGGCCGCTCATGACGTTGCCGACGACTTGGCCGCGCGTTGCATCCGGCGCCATGTTGGCGGCAAAGGGAACCAGGACCTGAACTGCGACCGATGAAAGACCGATAGAGAGCGAGGCGACGAGGAAGGTTGTGGGCGTCGACGACAGCGCCGCACCGATGAGCGCAACGGCGGAGACGGCGATCAGCATCAACACCAGACGGCGGTTTTCGGTGAGGTCGCCGAGCGGCACGATCAGCAGCAGGCCGAGGCCATAGCCGATCTGCGTCAGCGTGACGATGAGGCCGGTGGCGGCAGGCGTGAAGCCGAGATCGGCACTGATCGGGCCGGCCAGCGGCTGGCCGTAATAGAGATTGGCGGCCACCAATCCGCAGGCGGCGGCGAAAAGGAAGGTTAGCCAGGGGGATAGCGCGCTGGGAATGGCCTCATCCGGCGTGGTGGCTGAAACGCTCATCAGAAACTCCGGTATTCAAAGATTGAAAGGATTGAATGCAAAAATGCTGACTGCGGCCACCCGATCCTTGACCGAATGCCGGTATTTCTCTCGTCCACGGTGTGGACTGTTCAGGTCACGAGCTTCATCGCGGCCTCGGCCGCGGACAACATCTCTTCCCTGCTGCGTCCTGTTTTGCCGATGACGCGCAGGCCTTTGGTAAAGCAGAGGAAGGCGAGGGCGGCGGCATCCGGGTCTACCGTCTTCGGAATGCTGCCGTCAGCCTGACCGATGCGGATGAGATCGGCCATCAGCTTTTCGTCCGCGGTAAAGGCAGTCACGACGTGGGCAGCGGCTTCCTCGTCAAGCAGGGCGAAGTCGTTGGCGCCGCCAACGACGAGACAGCCTTTGCGGCCGGCTTCGCCATAGGAAAGCTCGGTATAATACATCACCATTTGGAAGACCTTCTCGCGACCGGTCTCAGCAGACGCGATCATCGCTTCCAGGCGCCGTCGGCCAAGTTTTCGATAATGGGCGAAAGCAGCGAGGAATATCCCGCGCTTATCCTTGAATGCCTTGTAGATGCTCCCCGAAGCAAGGCCCATTGCTTCGGTCAATTCGCTGATGGAGGCGGCATGGTAGCCGCGTTCGGAAAAGACGCGCAGCGCTGCATCGAGTGCCGCGTCCATATCGAACTCGCGCGGACGGCCACGGCTGCGGGTCTTTGCTTCTGGTGTGAGAGTGGCAACGGTCATGGCGCCTAATTAGGGAATGATCGTTTCCAAATCAAGTGAAATTTCTGCTGCGCAGCAAATTCAGAGATCGAGCACCCAGTTCTGGCCGTTCGCTTCGGGGCCAAACATGCGATGTCTCTCCTCGGAGACAAGCCGGAAGCCCGCTTTGACGTAGATGGCGCGGGCGGTCTCCAGCATGTCGTTGGTCCAGAGGGAGAGTTCGCGGTAGCCCTTCTGCTGGGAAAAGCGGATGCATTCATCGACCAGCAATTTGCCGAGCCCGAGACCGCGGGCTGATTTGTCGACATAGAGTAGGCGGAGCTTGGCGATGCCGTCGCCGCCATTGGTGACGAGGACCGAACCGACATTGATGCCGCCGCGTTCGGCGATCCAGCAATATTCTTTGGCTGGATCGAAATTGGCGAGGAATTTTCCGGCGACCTCGGCGACCAGCGCCTCGAAGCGCAGATCCCAGCCATATTCTTCTGCGTAGAAGCGGCCTTGGCTCTGAACGATCCAGCCGATATCGCCGGCGCGGTGGGCGCGGATGATGGCCGGCGGAGGCTTCGCCGCCGGGTCGAGCAGCGCGCGGATCGTGTGCATGGCGGAGACGGCGGCCTCCGGCTCGCCGGCCGCCAAGCGATCGAAACGGGCGGCGATCTGCGCATTGGAGCGTCGGCCGAGTTCCTCGAACGTCTCTCGTCCCTGATCGGTGACAATGATGACCTGGCTGCGAAGATCTGCCGGATCGGGGCTGGTTTCGATTAGCCCTTCGGCGCGAAAACGCTTTAGGATGCGGCTGAGATAGGCCGGGTCGAGCTGCAGGTCGCGGACAAGCGCTACAGCGCTGATGCCGCCATGCGAGCCGATCTCGAAGAGGATGCGGGCATCGGTCAGCGTGAAGGGCGTGTCGAGATAGGCCTTATTCAGGAGGCCGAGGAAGTTCGTATAGAAGCGGTTGAAATCACGGGCGGTTTCGATAAGGGCAATATCGGACATGACAAAAATCTCCAGATGGAGATCTTTGTCAGTTTTTTGACAAACATCGCCCTTTACTCGACGTCATTCTCGGCCTTGTGCCGAGGATCTGCTGCACCGGTTGCAGATGCTCGGGACAAGCCCGAGCATGACGAAAGAGGAGTTGGCCGACTTTGTCAGCAGTCCGGCAAAGATCTCCAGATGGAGATCTTGTTCTGCATTTAATGGACTGAGTCAACTAACGTGGCGATGTCAGGCGGCTTCCTCTTCCGCGGTCTCGTCCATTCCCAGCGCGAAATCGACCGCCGCCCGGGCGTGGATCGCGGTGGTGTCGAAGCCCGGCAGGGGGAGGTGGTCAGGGTCGAGGATCAGGCAGATCTCGGTGCAGCCGAGGATGATGCTGTCGGCGCCGTTGTCGATGGCGCGTGCAATCACCGCCATGAGCTTGTCGCGCGAGCTGTCGAGCACCTTGCCGGCGCAGAGTTCGTTGAAGATGATGTCGTGCACGGTCGTGCGGTCGCTAGCATCTGGCACCATGATATCAACACCATGGCTCTTCATGCGGTCGCTGTAGAAGCCGTGCTCCATCGTGTAGCGAGTGGCGAGCAGCAGCGGGCGCTTCTGGCCGGCCGCATGCAGCGATTTCGCCGTCTCGTCGATGATGTGGATCAGTGGCACAGAGATCTTGTCTGCGACCTTGTCGGCAATCAGATGCATGGTGTTGGTGCAGATGAGGATGCAGCCGGCACCGGCGATCTGCAGGCGCAGAGCCACGTCGGCGAGGCGACGGGCGGCCATATCCCAGTCGCCGGCCTTCTGAAGCGCGACGATCTCCTCGAAGTTCACCGAATGGAGGATGAGCTCGGCCGAGGCGAGGCCACCTTTGCGGTCACGCACCATCTCGTTGACGAGACGGTAGTAGACCGCCGAACTTTCAAAACTCATGCCGCCGATCAGGCCGATCGTTTCCATCTTTTCATGCTCCCAAGCTTTTCAACTACAAGGATGATGCCCCAATCCCAGCGCGGCGTGTTTGCGTTGTTTGTCCCTCGCGTGAGATATGTGATATTATTTTGCGTGTTTATAAGGAAGCATGCAAAAATTGGGCGAAGGGTTTACGTTTGACACATGCTTGATGATCGCGACAGGCGCATTCTCGATACATTGCAAAAGGATGCGGGCATATCCGTGACCGACCTTGCCGAGCGCGTGGCGCTTTCGGTGTCGGCCTGTTCGCGGCGCATCCAGCGGCTAGAGGAGAGCGGCCATATCGCCCGGCGCATCGTCGTGCTCGATCGGGACAAGATGGGCGTGCCGACAACGGTTTTCGCACTCGTCAAGACCGCACACCATTCCGACGAATGGACGGAAAGCTTCCGAAGGATCATCAGTGACATTCCCGAGATCGTCGAGGCGCACCGTTTGACCGGTAACCACGATTACATCTTGAAGATCGTCCTGCCACGCGTCGAGCATTACGATGTGATCTATAAGCAGATCGTGCGCCGGCTCGAACTCTTTGATGTCTCCGCGTCGATTTCGATGGAAGAATTGAAACATGGAATGGCAATACCCGTGGGATACGTCCGGTGAACCGTCGTTCTCAGGGGCTACGATAAGATGGGCACTAGCGATATTCAGAGTTATTTCATGCCGGGGGAAAAACTACTGTGGTCCGGGCGTCCCGTACAAGGGTTTCGCCTGACACCGTGGGATCTTCTCCTTGTTCCATTCTCGCTTTTTTGGGGCGGCTTCGCAATATTTTGGGAAATGAGTGTAATGAATACGGTGGGCACCCCGGTTCTCATGCGTCTGTGGGGTATTCCGTTTGTGCTCATAGGCCTCTATCTGATTGCCGGACGTTTTGTCGTCGATGCGGCCGTGCGGGCCCGGACTGAATACAGCTTGACCGATAGGCGCGTGATCATTCGCAGGAGTGGCCCCTTTCCCAATTTCTCCGCCACTCAGCTCGAACTCCTGCCGTCGATCAGTCTTGCAGAAGACAGCCATGGCAGGGGTACGATTAAGTTCAGCGTGCCTTCCAATCAGCGATACAGGATGGCAAGCGTCTGGACACCCGGCCTCTCGAACGAACCTCAGCTTCTGGCGATCGACGGTGCGCGCCAAGTCTACAACTTGCTTGAAAAAGCAAGGTTCGATTGCCGAGGGAGCCGATAACCCTCGACTGCGAGCGATGCAGGGGAGATATGCCGAAACGACGGTTGCAACCGTTGCAGCGATGACCACATTGGCCTTAGCGAAATGGCGCAAAGGGGTAGGTCATGAGCGATCATCATGTCGTCGTTGTCGGCGGCGGTTTCGGCGGGTTGCAGCTCGTCAACGGGTTGAAGGATGCTGGTGTCAGGATCACGCTGGTCGACCGGCGCAATCATCATCTCTTCCAGCCGCTGCTCTATCAGGTGGCGACCACCATTCTCTCCACCTCCGAGATCGCCTGGCCGATCCGTCGTCTCTATGCCGACCGGCCTGACGTGACCGTGCTGCTCGGCGAGGTCACCGGCGTCGACAGCGGCGCCAAGACAGTTTCTCTACGCAGCGGCATGACTCTTGGTTACAATACGCTGGTGTTGGCGACCGGGGCGACGCATGCCTATTTCGGCCATGACGAATGGGAGCCGGTGGCGCCGGGCCTGAAGACGCTGGAGGACGCGACGACGATCCGCCGGCGTGTGCTGCTCGCCTTCGAGAAGGCGGAGATGGAGAGCGATCCTGCCGCGCGCGACGCGCTGCTGACCTTCACCATCGTCGGGGCCGGGCCGACCGGCGTCGAGTTGGCCGGCATCATTGCCGAGCTCGCGCATTTCACGCTGCCCAAGGAGTTCCGCAACATCGACACGCGCAAGACCCGCGTCGTGCTGGTCGAGGCCGGCCCGCGGGTGCTGCCGACCTTCGCCGAGGAGCTTTCGGCCTATGCGCAGAAGGCGCTGGAGAAGCTCGGGGTCGAGATCCATCTCGGCAAGCCGGTGACCGAATGCAACGCCGACGGCGTGAAGATCGGCGAGACCTTCGTTGCCAGCCGGACGATCGTCTGGGCAGCCGGCGTCACCGCCTCGCCGGCGGCAAGGTGGCTCGGCGTTGCGGCCGACCGGGCGGGCCGCGTCGTGGTCGAGAAGGATCTGAGCGCGCCGGGCTTGCCCGACGTCTTCGTCGTCGGCGATACCGCATCGGTCATGCGCGAGGACGGCAAGCCGGTGCCGGGCATTGCGCCCGCCGCCAAGCAGCAGGGCGGTTACGTCGCCAAGGTGATCCGCGCCCGCATATCGGGCAAACCGGCCCCGGCGCCTTTCCGTTACTGGCATCAGGGCAGCCTGGCGACGATCGGCAAGAGTGCTGCGATCATCGATTTCGGCCGGATCAAGCTGAAAGGCTGGCTCGCCTGGTGGATCTGGGGCCTTGCCCATATCTACTTCCTGATCGGCACCCGCTCACGCTTCTCCGTCGCCTGGAGCTGGCTGTGGATCTATCTGAGCGGCCAGCACAGCGCCCGGCTGATAACCCAGAGGGAAACGATGCGGGAGGAGGAGTAACTCTTCTCCCGCACCCAGAGGCTGAGCCTCGAAGCAGCGATATGGTCAAGCTTGACATATCTTCGGATCCGCCCTTAGGGTTTGGTCGCGTCTTCCGAAAACCACCGGGAGTTACGCATCCAGCCGTAGCTAGCAGCGGGTAGAGGTTCCAATGCGCCGATTCACTTCTCACGAAAATCACATTCGAAATTCTGAGAAGTTGGTGGTTCATGCGCACTTTGAATCTGGGTATCCTCGCCCATGTGGATGCAGGCAAGACTAGCCTTACCGAAAGACTGCTTTTTGATGCCGGCGTCATCGACAAGCTCGGCAGCGTCGATAACGGCAATACACAGACGGACACTCTCGAACTCGAACGGCAACGCGGCATCACGATCAGAGCCGCGGTGGTGTCGTTTACGATCGGCGACAGGATCGTCAATCTCGTCGACACCCCCGGTCACCCGGATTTCATCGCCGAGGTCGAGCGGGTGCTCGGATTGCTAGATGCCGCGGTCGTCGTCGTTTCGGCGGCCGAAGGCGTGCAGGCCCAGACGCGGGTGCTGGTGCGGGCGCTGCGGCGGCTTGGCGTTCCCTTCATCTTCTTCGTCAACAAGGTCGATCGTCTCGGCGCGCAATATGAGGACGTGCTGAAAGCTCTTGCCAGCCAATTGCCGGTTCGCCCCATCGCCATGTCTTCCGTCATCGATGCCGGCAGCAGGCTTGCCAGGGTGGCGGCGTTGGCTCTCGGATGCGAACCGCTTTTCACGCCGCTCTGCGAAGCTCTCGCAGAGAATGACGAGGCGCTGCTGGACGACTACGTCTTGGCGCCCGATCGCCTGACGGCGGACAGGCTTGGACGCTGCCTGAGCGATCAGGTCGCGCGCGGTCTGGTGCATCCTGTCTTCGCAGGTGCGGCAACGACCGGCGTCGGCGTGCCGGCCCTGACATCCGCCATTGCGACGATATTGCCCGGCCGGCGCCTCGATCCGGACGGGCCGATTGCCGGAAAAATCTTCAAGATCGAACGCGGCTGGGGCGGTGAAAAGCTGGCCTATATATACCTGACGTCAGGCATGGTCCGGCTGCGGCAACATCTGGATTTGCCCAAAGGCCCGGAAAGAGTGACCGCGATCGAGGTTTTCGAGGCCGGCCGGGTTCATGGCGCCGCAAGCTTTTGCGCCGGGCAGATCGCGCGCCTAAGCGGCCTTGCCGGCGCCCGCATCGGGGATGCGGTGGGCGGCGACCTGCTCGCGGGTGGGCGGCCGCAGTTTGCCCCGCCCAGCCTTGAAACCGGCGTCCTTGCCCGGCGGCCTTCCGACAAGGCGGCCCTCTGGCTGGCGCTGAACCAGATGGCGGAGCAGGACCCATTGATCAATCTGCGCCGGAACGATGATGCCGACGACATCTTCGTATCGCTCTATGGCGAGGTGCAGAAGGAGGTCGTCCAATCGACCCTGCTGACGGATTTCGGTATCGAGGCTGCGTTCGAGGAAAGCACGGTCATCTTGGTGGAGAGGCTTGCTGGAACCGGGGAAGGCCTGCAGATCCTCTTCAAGGAGCCCAATCCATTTCTTGCCACTGTCGGTCTACGCGTCGAACCGCGTCCAGAAGGGGCAGGCAACAGCTTTGCACTTGATGTGGAGGTGGGCCAGATGCCCGCCAGCTTTTACAGGGCAGTCGAAGAAACCGTGTTCGAAACGCTGAAGCAAGGCATTTTCGGCTGGCAGGTCATCGATTGCCACGTGGCGATGACGGCAGCCCGGCACAGCTCGCCTGCAAGCACCGCCGCCGATTTCCGGCAACTGACACCTTGGGTGCTGGCAGATGCACTGTCGGCCGCGCAAACCGTCCTATGCGAACCGATCGACCGCTTTCATCTCGAAGCGCCCGCGGAGAGCTTGAGCGGCTTGCTGACCCTGCTTGCGAAATCTGCCGCGACGATGACGGATTCCGTCATTGCCCACGGCATGGCCTGGGTGGAAGGCACCATGGCGTCCGCGATGATCCAGAGCGTCCAGCAGCAATTGCCGGGCCTGACGAGCGGGGCGGGGACCATGGAAACCTCTTTCGACCATCATGCCTCGATGGCCGGCCCGCCGCGCGTTCGCCGGCGTTCAGGACCCGATCCGTTCAACGGCGTCGAATATCTGCTGAGCCTGCACCGACATGTCGAAGGCATGTCCTGAGATTCCTCAGCGCATACTTCGTCGTGGGCGTGAAGGCGGCCCCCAAAGGAGCCGCCTCTCATGTTCTCAAGCCGCCAGCGAGGCGATGTCGATGACGAAGCGGTAGCGGACGTCGCTTTTCAGGACGCGTTCATAGGCTTCGTTGACCTGCTGGATGTTGATCTTCTCGATCTCGGAGACGATGTTGTGCTCGCCGCAGAAGTCGAGCATTTCCTGGGTTTCCTTGATCGAGCCGATCATCGAGCCTGATATGCTCTTGCGGCCGGGGATGATCGAGAAGGCATGCACGGGGATCGGGTTTTCCGGCGCGCCGACCACCACGAAGGAACCGTCCACCTTCAGGAGGCCGAGATAGGCGTTCCAGTCGATCTCGGCGCTGACGGTGCAGATGATCAGGTCGAAAGTGCCGGCGAGTTTCGTGAAGGTTTCCGGGTCGTTGGTGGCGTAATATTCCTTGGCGCCGAGCTTCAGCCCATCTTCCTTCTTGGAAAGGCTCTGGGAGAGAACGGTGATATCGGCGCCCATGGCGGCGCCGAGCTTGACGCCCATATGGCCGAGGCCGCCCATCCCAACGATCGCGACCTTCTTGCCGGGGCCGGCATTCCAGTGGCGCAGCGGCGAGTAAAGCGTGATGCCGGCGCAGAGCAGCGGCGCAGAGGCATCGAGCGGCAGATTGTCCGGAATGGACATGACATAGCCTTCCCTGACGACGATCGAGTCGGAATAGCCGCCCTGGGTCCGTGTCTTGCGGTCGGCTTCGAAGTCGTTGTAGGTGCCGGCGAGCCCCGGCATATACTGTTCCCGATCGAGGTCGCGCTCGGCGCAGCCGATGCAGGAATCGACGAAGCAGCCGACGCCGACGCGATCGCCGACCTTGAATTTTGTCACATCGGAACCGACGGCCGAGATGATGCCGGCGATCTCATGGCCCGGCACGATCGGATAGACGGCGTTCTTCCATTCGTTGCGGACAGTATGGATGTCCGAATGGCAGATGCCGGCAAACTTGATATCGATCACGACGTCATCGGGGTTCGGATCGCGGCGTTCGAAGGTGAAAGGGGTCAGCGGCTTGGAAGCGTCGGTCGCGGCGTAGCCTCTTGCAATAGGCATGGGAACCATCCTTTTCGATTGTGGTGGGGGTTGAAAGAGATGGTGGACTATTGCCCGGAACTGCGGCAGAGGGTTAGAGCGATCCTCTCAGCTTTTTGCACGATCCTGCAAAAGTGAGGCGCTAGCCTGTTTGCGAAATGGCGAAGGCACTCTAGATAAGAGCGGTATCGCCGGCGTCAGACAGTTGACAGAAAGAGTTGCCGCATGACCTTGCCCTTCAGCCCCTATCAGGAAATTGTCGATATCGCGATGCGCTTCGCAGCCGGTGACGGCGAATTCGCGACTGATATCGGCAATCTTCACATCAGCCGTCGGTCCAAGCCCAGCGATCCCTTACACAGCAGCTACCGACCCTGTTTTGCCTTTGTCCTGCAGGGGGCCAAGAGCTTGCGGCTCGGCGCGGAACTTATCAGCTACGGGACTGGCGACTATCTGCTGACCTCGCTCGATCTGCCGGTCGCCTGGCGCGTCACTGAGGCGAGCCCTGAGGTTCCGCATCTCTGCCTGGGGCTGGCAATCGATTCCGAAAAGCTGCTGGAGTTGCTTAGCCGCATCGATATTCCGCGCCCGGCCGCCGATACCGACGGGCAGCGCGGGATGGCGGTGAACGTCGCTCCGCCGGAGCTCCTGGATGCCGCCGTCCGCCTGCTGCGCTTGCTCGATCGTCCAGGCGACATTCCTGCCATGGCGCCGCTGATTGAGCAGGAAATCCTCTATCGGGTGCTGACCGGGCCGGATGGCGCGCGGCTGATCAACATCGCCACTGCAGACAGCCACAGCAACAGGGTCGCGCGCGCCGTCGCATGGCTGAAGGAGAATTTCGCGAGGCCACTGCGCATCGAAGACCTTGCCGACCGCGTCAGCATGAGCGTGTCCTCCTTCCATCATCACTTCAAGTCGGTCACGGCGATGACGCCGGTGCAGTATCAGAAGCAGCTTCGCCTGCACGAGGCGCGCCGGCTGATGCTGGTGGAGCGGCTCGATGCGGGCACGGCCGGTCACCGCGTCGGCTATCAAAGCCCGTCGCAGTTCAGCCGCGAATACAGCCGCCTCTACGGGGCCTCGCCGGCCCGCGATGTCGACGGCGCCCGCGAGGTCATGGCGGCGGAATAGTCGGCCTTGCGACCGGCAGCCAATCGTTAAAGGATGTTTGACCTTTCGTCGCTAGTCTGGCGCCAAACATCAAGCAGGCACCGACGTCAGCATGACGCAAGCACCCTTTCTTTCCATCGTCGCGCCTTGTCACAACGAGGAAGAAGGGCTGCGCGAGTTCTGCCGCCGCGCTGCCGCCGCTGCTCACAGCGTTGCCGGCGATGCCTTCGAGCTCATTCTCGTTGACGACGGCTCGTCCGATCGTACCTGGGAGATCATTTCGGATCTGGCGGCAAATGTGCCGCAGGTGCTCGGTGTTCGTCTTCTGCGCAATCACGGTCACCAGCTGGCATCGACGGCGGGTCTTTCCGCGTCGCGGGGCGAGCGCGTGCTTTTGATCGATGCCGATCTTCAGGATCCGCCCGAGCTGCTTTTGATGATGATGCCGATCATGGAGCGCGGCGCCGACGTCGTTTACGGTCAGCGCACGCGCCGCCAGGGCGAAAGCTGGTTCAAGCTGGCCTCCGCTTCGCTCTTCTATCGCGCTTTGTCCAAGCTCGCTTCCGTGACCATCCCGCGCGATACCGGTGATTTCCGGCTGATGCGCCGGCGTGTCGTCGATATCCTGCTGGCGATGCCGGAGCGCGATCGCTTCATCCGCGGCATGGTCAGCTGGATCGGCGGCAGGCAGGTGGCGCTCCCCTACGAGCGTGACGCCCGTTTTGCCGGCACGACGAAATATCCTTTGCGCAAGATGATCAATTTCGCTCTCGATGCGATCACCAGCTTTTCAACGACACCGCTGCGCATCAGCACTTGGCTTGGCATGATGAGCGCCGGCGTCGCGATCGCATTGCTCGTCTACACCTTCATTCGCTGGCTGCAGGGCGAGACGGTGACCGGCTGGTCGTCGATCATGGCCGCGGTCAGCGCCTTCAGCGCTATCCAGCTGATCTGCATCGGCATCATCGGCGAGTATCTCGGCCGTCTGGTACAGGAGAGCAAGAAGCGGCCGATGTTCATGGTCGAGACGATCGTGCGCGGCGGTGAACAGGCACAATTGTCGATCGCCTTCTCGGAAATGAGCGCCAGCGACAAACGCGCCGCGCTGGATGCGGCCTTTGCATCCGAAGAGCCGCCGCGCTCGCAAAAGAACAGCCGGATCGGATAATGGACCGGATTGCCGCGCCTGCTGTGGCCGCAGCCGGGCCCGGGGAATTGATCGCCAGACAGGACTCCACCGTTGCGATCGTCGCATTCGTCGGACTTGCCGCGGCTTTGGTTCTCCTGTTTCCCTTTCCGCCGGTTCTCGATTACGCCAATCACTACGCCCGTATCTGGCTCCTTTCGGGCGGGATCGGCGAGCCGCCGTTTCCTGAGATCTATGCGGTCGATTGGAACCGCACCTTCACCAATGTCGGGATCGACGTTCTGGCCACCTGGATGGGGCCGCTTGTCGGCGCAGACAGGCTTGCAGGGGCCTTGCTTTTCCTGGCGATCGTGCTGCCGCCGCTCGGGGCAATCGGCCTGCACCGCGCGCTTTTCGGCGGCCGGCACCACTGGCAGACCGCTATGCTGTCGCTCGGCTGGTGCGCCACCATGATCGGCGGCTTCATCAACTTCCAGATCGGCCTCGGCATGGCCTTGTTCTTCGCCTGCGTAGATCTGCGGCTGCAGCGCAGAAATCCCGCCGTGGTTTTTGCCTGGCGGCTCGCCGCCGCGCTGTTGCTGACGGTGATGCATCTCTTCGCGCTTGGCTTCTATATGGCGATCGTCTGCGGCCTCGAATTTTCCTGGCGCATCGATATCGTGCGATCGAAGGCGGGTCTGATGAGGCTCGCCGGCCGGTTGGCGCTGGCGCTCGGCGCCTGCGTCCTGCCGCCGCTCGCGCTCTATCTCCATACGGCGGCTTTGCCCAACGCCGGCGGCAACGGCCTCGGCCTTGCCTGGAACGACGGTATCATCCTGATCGTCCTTAATCTGCTCTCCGCCATCACGACTTATGTCCCGGTGGTGGATGTCGTGCTGGTTCTGCCGCTGATCCTCATCTGCACGCGTGCCGTCCGCGCGGGCGACATCCGCATGCATGCGGGGCTTGCCGTCGCCGCCTGCGGCCTGCTGCTTCTGTCCTGTGTTTCGCCTCGCCACATGCTCGGCACCGGATGGATCAGTTGGCGCTTTCCGATCATGACAGCGCTCGTCGCCATGGCGATGGTGTGCCCCTTCGCCAATCTCACGCGTCGGCAAGCGCTGTTGCTGGCGCTCATCATCAATCTCGCGGTCTTCGGCCGTACCGGCTGGGTCGGCTGGAACTGGTGGCTGGCACAGAAGGATGTTGCCGCCGTCGAGACTGTGCTTAGAAAAGTGCCGGCCGGTGCAGCCGTGCTGCCTCTGGGACATGAACCCGAGACAGTGAGCGATCTTGCCCACTCCAACCGGCATTTTGCCTGGGGGTTGGATACTTTCCGGCACCTGCCGACGCTCGCCGTGCCCTTGTCGCATGCTTTCGTGCCAACGCTCTTCACGGCAAAAGGCAAACAGCCGTTATCCGTTCTGTCGCCATGGTCTGAGATCGCGGTTCCCGAGGGCAATCTGCTGTCGATCGGCGTGCTTTCATGCCCGGCAATGATACAGGAATATAAAGGCTTCACGCCCTATCTGTCGGACTGGCGCAGACGTTTCGATTTCATCCTCGTCGCCAATGCCGATATCCCCGATCGCTATGTTGGCACCTTGATGCCGGCGGGCCTGACGCTGGTCGAAGATGCGGGTTTCGCAAAGCTTTACGCGATCGACAAGGCGATGCCGGCAGAGCTTCTCTTGATCCCCGCTGGTTGCGCTACGGCGTCATAGGCTGCGGCTCTTCGCGGATCAACTGCCTCTGGACGATTGGCTCATGATCGCGGCCGCCATCCGCTCTTCGGGTGATGGGTTGGTCAGCCGGGGAATTTCAGCGCCTTGTCGGCACGGCATTTGGCGAGCTTTAGCTGGCGGAAGGAGAGGATGCGTGTGATGCGGTCCTTGCCATCAGTTTCCACACTCATGCATGCGCAGGCATAGCCGTAATTGCCATTGGTCTTGACATAATCATGTTCGGAGATGTCGGAGATCAGCTCCATGCCTTCCACCTCGCCGGCATCGTCGCCTTGGGTCATGATCGTCCAGGTGTTCTCCGCGTCCTCCAGCCACCAGTTGGCGGGCGTCGGATTCTCGATCCAGCCGCAGCGCGTTTCGGCGGCCTGTGCGTTTGCGGCGATCGCGAGAGCTGCGGTGATGACTGCGGCGGCTATCCGGTATTTCATCGGCTTTTCCTCGTCGCCAGATTTTAATTGTTGATCGCGATGATCGCCCAGTGGCTCGCCTCGCAGGCGTTGTCCTCGCAGATCGCGCCCATCCAGACGGCGCCGCCGGCGAGCATGACGCCGTCGCTATTGACGAATAGGTCCTCGTATTGCTGGCGCCCGACGGCGCTGCGCGTTTCCGGCGTCACGAGATCGTCGAAATTGTCGATGAAATCCTCAGCGTTCTCGACGTCGTAGGTCTCGCCGTTGGCCTTGACCGTCAGCGGGTATTCGGCAAGGCCGGCGATGGTCTCGGCGTCGCCTGAGCGCATCGCCCGAACAAGTTGGCGCAGCGGCCGGTCGAAGCTTGCGGCATCGCCGGGCAGTTCCTCGATGCGGTTGTAGACGTCGCTGTCGGACTGTGCGAGGGCGCTTGGGCCGCCAAGGAGAATTGCTCCGAGCAGGAGAAGAGCTGCAGACAGGCGTGACATCGAAGCCTCCGGGCAAATGGCGTAGCGCGACATTATGCGATCACCGAGGATTCGCGCCTATCCAATTCTGGTGTTTCATCGCGGTTTCCCGTATTAAAAAAATCTATCTGGACTTCTTGACGACCTGATCGGTTTATCGCATAAACCTCACGAACCGTACCGTACGGTACGTATATGGGAGCCATGATCGTGTCCGTCGATACCGCAGAGCCGAGCGAATTTTCGCCGCGCCAGAACGCCGTTCTGGAGCAGGCGCTGCAGTTGCTCGTCGATGGCGGCGAGAAGGCGCTGACGACTTCGGGCGTAGCGCGCGCCGCCAATTGCTCGAAGGAAAGCCTCTATAAGTGGTTCGGTGATCGCGACGGGTTGCTGTCTGCGATGATCGCCTATCAGGCAAGCAAGGTGCGCACCTTCGAACGCAACGGCGAGCGGCTGACAGCGGCGAGCCTGCACGACCATGTCGTCATTTTTGCGCGTGACTTGCTGGAAGTGCTCGCAGGCGACGTCTCGCTGGCGCTGAACCGGCTGGCGATCGGCCAGTCGAACCGCGACGGCTCGAAACTCGGCAAGCTTCTGCTCGAGCGCGGCCGCCGCCAAATCGACCGGCGCGCCATGGCGCTGATCGATGCCGGGAAGAGGGCAGGACTCCTGCGTTTTTCCGATGCCGACGAGGCTTATCACACGCTTTACGGCCTCGTTGTTTCCGACCTGCATGTGCGCATGCTGCTCGGCGAACCGGGCCTCAAGGATACCGCACGCCAGGCGGAGAGGGCGGTCACCGCCTTCCTCAGGCTCTATGGCACGGACAAGGTTCTGGCGGAGATGCCGGTTCTCGGCTGATTCCGCTTTAATGACAGTCAACAAGACAAGCAAAGGGAAGGAACTTCAAATGCGCGTCTATTACGATCGTGATGCCGATCTTAACCTCATCAAGTCCAAGAAGGTCGCCATCATCGGCTACGGTTCGCAGGGCCGTGCCCATGCGTTGAACCTCAAGGACAGCGGCGCCCAGAACGTCGTCATCGCGCTGAAGGCCGGTTCGCCGACCGTCAAGAAGGCCGAAGCCGATGGCTTCAAGGTCATGACGGTTGCCGAAGCTGCCGCCTGGGCAGACCTGATGATGATGGCCACCCCGGACGAACTGCAGGCCGACATCTACAAGGCTGACATCGCTGGCAACATCCGTGACGGTGCGGCAATCGCCTTCGCTCACGGCCTCAACGTTCATTTCGGCCTGATCGAGCCGAAGGCTTCGGTCGACGTTGTCATGATCGCACCGAAGGGCCCGGGCCACACGGTTCGCGGCGAATACCAGAAGGGCGGCGGCGTTCCCTGCCTCGTTGCCGTTCACCAGAACGCGTCCGGCAATGCGCTTGAACTTGCTCTCTCCTACGCCTGCGGCGTCGGCGGCGGCCGTTCGGGCATCATCGAAACCAACTTCCGCGAAGAGTGCGAAACCGACCTCTTCGGCGAACAGGTCGTTCTCTGCGGCGGTCTCGTCGAGCTCATCCGCGCTGGTTTCGAAACGCTGGTTGAAGCCGGTTACGCTCCTGAGATGGCCTATTTCGAGTGCCTGCACGAAGTGAAGCTGATCGTCGACCTGATCTATGAAGGCGGCATCGCCAACATGAACTACTCGATCTCGAACACGGCCGAGTGGGGCGAATATGTCTCCGGTCCGCGCATCATCACTGCCGAGACCAAGGCCGAGATGAAGCGCGTCCTCAAGGACATCCAGACCGGCAAGTTCACGTCCGATTGGATGCAGGAATACCGCGCCGGCGGCTCGCGCTTCAAGGGCATCCGCCGCCTGAACGACAGCCACCAGATCGAGGAAGTCGGCGCCAAGCTGCGTGGCATGATGCCCTGGATCGGCAAGAACAAACTGGTCGACAAGTCGGTCAACTAAGCACTTTTTGTGCTGTTGCAGTTTAAGGCCGGGGCGAAAGCTCCGGCCTTTACCGTTCTGCGCCGACGATCAGCCAGCGGGTCGGCTTGCCGTCATAGCCGCCGCCGTCGCTTTCGCTAATGGCGATATTCCGCCAGCCGCCTTTCGTCAAAAGCTCCGAAAGCCATTCGGCGGAGGGATAGTTGTAATAACGCCCGAAGCCGTCATGGCCTTCCGCATCGCCTGCCTTGAAGGTCGCATGAATGATGCCGCCTGTCCTCAGGGCGCGCCGGATGCGGGCGAAGATATCGGACAGCTCTGGCCTCGGGACGTGGAGAAGGCTTGCCTGCGCCCAGACGCCGTCGAAGGCGCTGTCGGCGTCGAGTTCTTGAAACAACATGACCCTGACCGGCCGGCCGATCAGCACTTCCGCCTGTCTCGCAAGCTCGGTCGAGCCATCCGTCGGCGTCACGTCGAAACCCTGCGCCAGCATGTAGGTGCTGTCCTGTCCGCCGCCGCAGCCGAGTTCGAGGATTGCCGCACCCGGCACAAGCCCGGCGAGGAAGGCATCGAGCTGCTGCTTCGGCAGGCTGTGCGCCCGCTTGGCGTATGTCTCGGCATTTTCCTCATAGAAGGCGGAGGTGCAATCAAGAGGCATGCTGTTCGGCCGATCGTGGGCGTCGGTTGGATTGAAGATGTCTTTCGGGGAGCCGGTCGGCGTCGATGATGTCAATGACGACAATCCCTTCCGATGCCACCCGGTAGAAGGCGACGTGGCGCATGTGGAGGAGGCGGCGAAGGCCGGCGCCGAGTTCGTCGCACTCTTCTCCCATCGAGGGAGCGTGCGAAAGAAGCACGAAAATCCTGTCCCAGTCGAGAAGATAGGCGTCCGCCTGCGCCTCGCCGAAATTGAGGCAAGCATATTCGTCGATGCCTGATAGCACGGAGTCTGCGGTTCGGGTTAGCCTATAGGTTGTTGTCACGCAGCTTTGCCTTCGTTTCCGACAGGATGTCGGGAATGCGTCGACCGCTCGGGCCGCTTTCCTCAGCCTGCCTCAGGATGTTGCGCAGTTCTTCGTCGTCAAGCTTGTGATGGAGCTGATCCTTCAGAATAAGCTCCGCCAGGAATGCGCCGGCACTGCTGTATCTGCCGCTTGCGACACGGTTTTCGACGTATTCCGCCAGATTATCCGGAAGCGAGATCGTCATTTTCGCCATTGGATTCGGTGCCGCCTGCACATGCCGGTTTTCAGCCATTCCAGATG
This sequence comes from Rhizobium brockwellii, assembly GCF_000769405.2. Taxonomy (NCBI): domain Bacteria; kingdom Pseudomonadati; phylum Pseudomonadota; class Alphaproteobacteria; order Hyphomicrobiales; family Rhizobiaceae; genus Rhizobium; species Rhizobium brockwellii. The sequence goes on along the minus strand of NZ_CP053439.1, from coordinate 2,746,132 downwards.
CCAGATTATCATTTCCCAGTTTGTGATAGAAGCGTTGTGCCGCGCCGTCGAGGGCTTGGGTCACATGCGGATCAGTCTTTTTTATCGATATAGATGACGCGTTCGAGATCCTTAAAATGGGCATCGCAGGTCAGGATGTCGGCGTCGTGGCGCTCCGCGGTCGCATAAGTGATCGCATCGGCGGTGGCGAGTTTATGGGCTGCCGATATTTCGGCAGCACGGCGAGCAAGCGTCGTGTCGAGAGAAACAACCATGCATGTCGCGGTATAAGCGATGAAGCTGTCGACGGCTTCCTCGTCCTTTTCGCGTGCCAGCCATTTGGAAAGCTCAAGCTGCACGATCGTCGGAACGATGCATTGATCGCGTTCCGGGATTTCGGCCTGCAGCCTGGTTCCGGCAGCACTTTTCGTCAGCCATTCTATCCATGCGGAGCTGTCGATCACGCGCATTAGAAACGGTCGTTCCGGTCGCGGTAGTTTTTGTTGTCTGCGCCTTCGGCGAGGCCGCGAAGATCGGCAAGCGTCGGGACCGGCATCAGCAATACGCCTTTGCCTTTGGGTATGAACACGAATTCCTGTCCCGCCGACCAGTGCTGTTGTTCGCGCACTTCCTTGGGAATGGAGATCTGGAATTTTGTAGAGAGGGTTGCGGTTGCCATTCTTACTTTTCCTTTATCGATTGGTAGATAGTAAGAATTCACTTGGCGTCGGTCAATGGCGAACCGTTTTTGGCGTTGGTGCTATTTCGGTCGCCAAATGGGACGTTGACGATGGTTTCTTCCGGCTGACTCGGCCACAAAAAAACCGGTCGGCGCTCGGTTTCGAAAGCGATCCGCGGATTGCTCAATGGCTTTCGGCTCGAAGCACATCGTATCGTGCAGATCGAAACGAACTCCGGCGAGGGCGGAATAGATCGCCAGCCCGGCGGCTTTGCGGGCGAGGCGGAGAGCGGCGCCCACCATGTCGGTGTTGACGCCGCCGTTGGCGTGAATCGTCCGGAGTTCAGGCCGGGATAAGGCGCGTCCAGCCGCGCTCATCGTTGGTTACGCCTTTCTGCAGGCTGACGAGCTGCTGGCGCAGTTCGCTGGTCAACTTGCCGGTTTGTCCGTCTCCGACCAGAAACTCGCCGCCGGCATGCCGAACCAGGCCGATGCCCGCCAGGACCGCGGCAGTGCCGCAAGCGAAGGCTTCGACGAGCTTGCCGCTGGTTGCGTCCTGTTGCCATTCCGCGAAGGAGTAGGGACGCTGCTCGACGCGCAGGCCCTTTTCTCCGGCGAGTACGATCACCGAGGCCCGGGTGATACCCGGCAGGATCGTGCCGCCAAGAGGCGGGGTCACCACCGATCCGTCATTCATGACGAAGAAGACGTTCATGCCGCCAAGTTCCTCGACCCAGCGATGCTCTGCTGCGTCCAGGAAGACGACCTGATCGCAATCCTTCTTCGCCGCCTCGGCCTGCGCCACGAGACTGGCTGCGTAGTTTCCGCCGCATTTTGCAGCACCCGTGCCGCCGGCGGCAGCACGGGTGTATTCGGTCTCGACCCATAGGGAGACCGCCTTCGCTCCGCCTTTGAAGTAGGCGCCGACCGGAGAGGCGATGATGCAGAAGACATATTCCTGAGCCGGACGAACGCCCAGGAATGCCTCGTTGGCGAACATGAAAGGGCGAAGGTAGAGACTGGCGTCGCCGGATGGAATCCAGGCCCTGTCAACGCGGACCAGTTCTTCGACCGCCTTCAGGAAGAGTTCTTCGGGCACAGGAGGCATAGCCATGCGGATCGCCGACTGCGCGAAGCGGCGAGCGTTCTCTTCGGGCCGAAAGAGCAGAATCCGGCCATCTTCCGCCTTGTAGGCTTTCATGCCTTCGAAAATTTCCTGAGCATAGTGTAGCACGGCGCTTGCAGGATCGAGCTCGAGAGGACGCCTCGGCGTAACCTTCGCATCGTGCCAACCCTTGTCGGCAGTCCATCGTGCCAGGACCATATGATCGGTGAAGACCTTACCGAAGCCGGGCGTCTCCAGTGCCTGGATGCGGTCGGCATCGGAGACGGGAGACTTGTGCAATTCGATTTTGATTTCAGAAGAGGTCGTCGTCGCGGTCATTGCTGGCACCTTGATAGTACATTGAATAGTGGCGGCGACACTACTGCCGCCGGGCTGGTCTTGGAAAGGCCTGAATCAGCCGGTTTCGACATCGATCAGAGGAATAATCGCTTTGTTGTCATAGGGACAAGAAAATAGGTCAGTATTATTGACATAAATTCTCCGGCATGGTCTGCTGGGGGAATAGAAAAATACGAGGAAACCCCATGCTGAACTGGGACACCATGTTTGCGTCGCGCTCGTCGCGCATGCGCGCATCCGAGATCCGCGAGCTCTTGAAGCTTCTCGACCGGCCCGATATCATCTCCTTTGCCGGCGGCATTCCGGATCCGGCGCTCTTTCCCGATCAGGAATTCAAGCAGGCCTATGCCGATATCTTCGACGGCGCCGCCGTCAATTCGGCGCTGCAATATTCGGTGAGCGAAGGCTATAAGCCGCTGCGCGAATGGCTGGTCGGGCAGATGGCAGCTCTCGACATTCCTTGCGAACTCGACAATGTCTTCATCGTCTCCGGTTCGCAGCAGGGCCTCGATTATCTCGGCAAGCTGTTCCTGTCCCCAAACGACACCGCGCTCGTGACGTGGCCGACCTATCTCGGAGCGCTGCAGGCCTTCAATGCCTATGAACCGGCCTACGACCAGCTGACGCCGAACGGCAACCGGACGCCCGAGTCCTACCGTGCGGCCGCTTCCGCTGCCGGCGGCAAGGTAAAGTTCGCCTATCTTTCCACCGACTTCTCCAATCCGACCGGCGAAACCGTCGATCTTGACGGCCGCAAGAAGGTCCTGGCACTGGCGGAAGATCTCGATATTGCCGTCATCGAGGATGCTGCCTACCAGTCGCTGCGTTACGATGGCGATCCGATTCCGCCGATCCTGGCGCTCGAGATCGCCGAGAAGGGCCATATCAACGATACGCGCACGATCTATTGCGGCAGCTTCTCGAAGACGCTGGCGCCTGGCCTTCGGGTCGGCTTCATCGTCGCCAATGCGCCCGTCATCCGCAAGCTGGTGCTGATGAAGCAGGCGGCCGACCTGCATTCCTCGACGATCAACCAGATGGCGATATCAGATGTCGCCGCGCGCGGCTTCGACGCGCAGGTCGCCAAGATCAAGGCCGCCTACAGCCAACGTCGTGACTGTATGCTGACAGCCCTCGATAAATACATGCCTGAAGACACCAGCTGGACGAAGCCGGAGGGCGGCATGTTCATCTGGATCACGCTGCCGGAAGGCATGGACGGCGCCAAGCTGCTGGCGAAATCGCTCGAAACCGCGAAGGTCGCCTTCGTGCCCGGCAAGGCTTTCTTCGCCGACGGTTCCGGCGCCAACACTATCCGCCTCAGCTTCTCCTGCGCCAACGAGCAGATGATCGAAGATGGCATCGGCCGCTTGAGCGCGCTGATCTCGGCCGAGATCGGCAGCTGATTCCAGTCGCCCGGCCGGCGGGGAAGGGCAGGGCGCCGATCAGAATATCGTCGTCCAGCCTTCGTTCGCCGTCTCGCTCTTGCCGTAGCCGACCCGATCGGCCACGGCGCCGTCGGCGTTGCGCAGGATGATGTCGCCGCCCCTGTTGGCAAGCTGCGGGCCGCCGGCTGCGGCATCGAGCGCTATGGTGCGCAGCTCGCCTGCGTATAGCGATCCCGACAGCGTGTGGGTCCTGCCGTTTTCGTCCTCGAGTTTCCAGCCTTCGAGCGATGCCTCCATGTCGGAGCGGTTGATGATCGTCACCGTTTCGGCCTCGGTGCCGCCTTCACCGTTCACCGGGTTGATCAGCGCGGCGACGATGCGCAGCGACGAGGCGACGATCGGCTGCGGCCGGCGTGTGCCTTCGCCGCGGCCCTGGCCGCCGCGGCTGTCGGAAACCGGATGGCCGGTCGCCGCATCGGTGTTCCAGTTCTGCGACTGGAAGCAGAGGAAGATCGCCGCCCATTCGTCGGTATCGTTGAAATGGACGAGCAGCGCGCCGTCCTGGTTCGGCCCGTTGGTGGCCTTGAAGCTGCCGCCGTCGCCCTGGTTCATGTGGATGTCGTGGATGCCGTTGCCGGGCTCGAAGTCGAAATATTGGTCCGGCTTGTTGTTCTCAGGCCCCCAGGCCTCGCCGAAGGCATAGAAATGCACGTCGGAATCGGCAATGCCTTCCTGGACGATCGGCTCGATGAAGTCACGCAGGTCGTTCTTCGGGCCGGAGAGCTGGAAGGGCGCGACATTCATGTCCTCGCGCTCGATCAGCCCGCCGCGGACATAGTCGATGGCAAGCTCCGGACGGTCCTTGCGGATGTCGGTCAGGCCCATCGGCAGGGCTTCGAGCGCCTCGGTCAGCGCCGGGTGCTTGAAATCGACGATATTGGCGTAGAGCAAGTCGTGCGGCGATTCCTTGGAGCGGACGTTGAGCGCGATGCGATAGCTGACGCCGTTCGCCTCGATGCGGATTTCGATATGGGGATCGTTGTCGTCGTCGAGGGCACGGGCGCTCGCCGTACCCTTCAGAACCTTGTAATTCTTCAGCATCGAGAACCTCGCGGCGGGTAGCGGGGTTTGACGATAACACGGCGAAGGTGCATCTTTTATGACGTCTGTCTTTCGCCGTGCAATGCTTGATCCCCTATCGCCTATTGCTCCAGATGCGGTCCGAAAAGCTCGAGATCGGCTTCACCAAGCCTGTCGCTAACCGTGTTCAGCTGGTGCCAATAGGGATAGATCACCGGCGGCAGGCTGACCGCGTCGAGGCGCTTTCGCTCCTCCTCCGTGAGCTTCAGTTCGGCGGCGGCGATGTTGTCGCGGAACTGGGCTTCGGTGCGGCCGCCGATGATGACCGAGGTCACCGCCTTGCGGCCGATCAGCCAGGCGAGCGCCACCTGTGCCGCCGAGACGCCGCGCTCTTCGCCGATCGCGACCAATGTCTCGACGATGTTCCAAAGGCGGTTCTCATCGCGGATCGGCGGTTCGGTCCAGCCGGCGAACTGGCGTGTGCCTTCGGGGGCTGCCTGATTGCGACGATGCTTGCCGGAGAGCAGGCCGCCGGCGAGCGGGCTCCAGACCAGCACGCCGAGGCCCTGGTCGATCGAGATCGGCAGCAACTCGTATTCGGCGTCGCGGGCTTCCAGCGTATAGTGGATCTGCTGGCTGACGAAGCGCTGGTACCTGTGCTCGTTGGCGATGCCGAGCGCCTTCATGATGTGCCAGCCGGAATAATTCGAGCAGCCGACGTAACGCACCTTGCCCTGTCTGATCAGGGTGTCGAGCGCTTCCATCGTCTCTTCCAGCGGCGTCTGGCCGTCCCATTCATGCACCTGATAAAGGTCGATGACGTCGGTCTTCAGGCGCTTGAGGCTCGCCTCGCATTCGCGGATGAGGTGGTAGCGCGACAGGCCCTGGTCGTTCGGGCCGTCACCCATGCGAAAGCGGGCCTTGGTGGCGAGCAGCACGCCCTGCGGCCGCTTGCCGGAGAGTACATCGCCGATGATGTTTTCGCACTCGCCGTCGGAATAGGCATTGGCGGTGTCGATCAGGTTGATGCCGGCATCGATGCACATGTCGATCATCTTTTTCGCCTCGGAGACGCCGAGGTCGCCGACGGTCTTCGCCCAGCCGACGCCGCCGAAGGTCATCGTGCCCATGGTCAAAGTCGAAATCTTCAGGCCGGAACGGCCGAGCAGACGATATTCCATTGAAATTCCTCCCTTTAAACAAGACTGACGTACCTCAACGCTCCGAGATAGCAATGGGTGCGTATTCACAGCGGGGTGAGGCTTAGGCAAGATCTGAGCGCCGGTATCTTCCGGCCATGCAGCGGCTGTAGCCGATCACGACCCGAGCGGCAGATCGTACAATATGTCATCGGCTTGTCGACGGAAATTGTTTTGGCGCAGCGTCGACGTGGTGGAGGCCACGTCAGCTCTCCTGTTTGTCCTTGATGTGAATATCGTCGCGAAGGGAAGCAATCGTGTCTCGAATCTTGCTGACAGCCTCGGCGTCGAGACCGACAGCCTTGCCGATGCAGTCGAACACATGGGAGGCACGGCTCTTGAGGGCCAGTCCCTTCTCCGTCAAGCGCAAGAGCACCTGGCGCTCATCGGTGGGATTTCGGTTGCGGGTGACGAGGCAAACATTTTCCAGCCGCTTCAGCAGCGGAGTGAGGGTGCTGGAGTCGAGAAAAAGCGTCTCGCCGAGATCCTTCACCGTGCGGTCGTCGCGCGCCCACAAAGCGGTCATGACCAGGAATTGCGGATAGGTGAGTTCCAGCTCGTTGAGCAAGGGACGGTAAAGCTGGTTAAAGGCGTGGCTTGCCGAATAGATCGAAAAGCAAAGCATTTCATCGATCTTGGGCACGTCAGCGAGATCATTTGATCTGGTGTCTTTCATCACGCTCTCCTTTCATCTCAATATAATTTGTGCGCGATCTGTTTGCAAGCTATTGACTCGGCAGACGAGACGACCTAGTTAAATCGTGCACAAAGAAATCGCTGGCAAATTATATATCGAACACCGAAGGCTGCAGAGGTTTGCTGCGTCACCAGATGCGCAAGCGCATGAATTCCCTTGTGGCTCCCCATCCGGCTCCTATGAAATTCAACCGACGAAAGGAAATGACCAATGTTTAAGTTTGCTGCTGCCGTCGCCCTGGCGGGCGCTCTTCTTTCCGGTGCTGCCGTTGCCCAGCCGGCCAAGCCGACCGTTGTCCTCGTCCATGGCGCCTTTGCCGATTCATCCAGTTGGAACGGCGTCGTCGAAATCCTGCGCAAGGATGGTTTTTCTGTCGTGGCAGCCGCCAATCCGCTACGCAGCGTTTCTAACGACGCTGCCTATGTCTCTGACGTGGTTGGCAGCATCGCCGGCCCTGTGGTCCTTGTCGGTCACTCCTATGGCGGCCAGGTCATTTCGACCGCGGCCAACGGCCACGACAACGTCAGGTCGCTGGTCTATGTCGCGGCCTTCGCGCCGGATGCGGGAGAATCTGTCGCAGATCTCGCCGGCAAGTTTCCGGGCGGTACGCTGAGCGGAGCGCTTGCGGCTCCGGTAAAGCTCAGCGCCGGCGGTGTCGATCTCTATATCGACCAGGCCAAGTTCCATGATCAGTTCGCCAGCGATGTGCCGGCCGAACAGGCGGCCCTGATGGCGGCTGCCCAACGTCCGGTCACCGAGTCTGCCCTGACCGAAAAGTCCGGCGAGCCCGCCTGGAAGAAGCTGCCGTCGTGGTTTGTCTACGGCACTGGCGACAAGAACATCCCGGCCGCAGCCCTAGGCTTCATGGCCGAGCGGGCAGGCTCCAAGCGGACTGTGGTGGTCGACGGCGCTTCCCACGTCGTGATGGTGTCGCATCCCGCGAAGGTAGCGGAACTGATCGAAGAGGCCGCAAAGTAGTATTCGATCCGAGCGCCGTGGCCGGCCGCCGCGGAGGTTTTGTCCGCGGGCCATGACCGGCTCTGCCTGCGCGACGTATCGGCGGGGCAGGCCCCGCTGGTCAATCATCTGCTGCAGTTGATCCTCAGTGAACTGACCAAGGCGAGCGTGGCGAGGTCACGACTGGTCGGTGGCAAAGTAGTGGTGCAGGGCGTGGACCAACCGCCGCGCCCTGTCACATCTCTGTTAACGACCCCTAATAAGGGAGGGATATCGAAATCGAGGACCCCTCCCATGAAAACGATCGTTTCCGCCGCAGCATTTGTCGCTGCGAGCCTGTTTGCCATTCCGGCTTCGGCCGCAAACCTCGTTCTCTACACCAGCCAGCCGAACGAAGACGCGCAGGCGACGGTCGATGGTTTCATGGCTGCCAATCCCGATATCAAGGTCGACTGGGTGCGCGACGGAACGCCGAAGATCATGGCGAAGCTCCAAGCCGAGATCCAGGCCGGCAACCCGGTCGCCGACGTTCTCCTCATCGCCGACGTGGTGACGCTGGAGCGCCTCAAGGAAGATGGCAAGCTCCTGGCGTACAAGTCGCCGGAAGCTGCTGAGTACGACGCCGCCCTCTATGACGCCGACGGCTATTACTACTCGACCAAGCTGATCACCACCGGCATCATGTACAACACCTCGGTCGCGATGAAGCCTGCGAGCTGGAAGGACTTGACGAAGCCGGAAGCCAAGGGCCTCGTCACCATGCCGAGCCCGCTTGCCTCGGGTGCGGCCCTCATCCACGCACAGACGCTCGCTGCCGTTTCCGGCCTCGGCTGGGACTTCTACAAGTCGCTTGCCGAAAATGGCGCGATCGCTGCCGGCGGCAACGGCGCCGTGCTGAAGTCGGTCGCCTCGGGCGAAAAGGCCTATGGCATGGTCGTCGACTACCTGCCGATCCGCGAGAAGGCCAAGGGCGCGCCCGTCGAGTTCGTCTTCCCGAGCGAAGGCGTTTCGGCCGTCACCGAGCCGGTCGGCATCCTCGCCAGCACCAAGAATGCCGATGCCGCCAGGAAATTCGTCGATTACGTGCTCTCCGAAAAGGGCCAGGAAGGCTTCCTGAAGCTCGGCTACATCCCGGCCCGCAACGGCATGAAGCTGCCGGAAGGCTTCCCGGCGCGCGACACCATCAAGGTCCTGCCGATCAAGGCGGCCGAAGCATTGAAGAATACCGACCAGGATCTCAAGACCTTCTCGGGCATCTACGGCTCGAACTGATCCTTTCATGCAAGGATACATCAAAACCGGAAACAGCCAGCCCGCCTGGCTGTTTCCCTTTGTCGTCATCATCGTCCTGATCCTCAGCGTGCTGCCGCTCGCTCGCCTCGCCATGGTCGGAATGACGGCCTTTGCCGATGGCGGCGTGATGACGGTTTTGAGCGAGGCGTCGCTCTGGTCGGCGACCTATTACACGGTCATCACCGCCATTCTGGGCACGGTGATCTCGCTTGTCCTCGGCTGCCTCTTCGCCTTCCTGCTGACGCTGACCGATATCCGCGCCAAGGGGCCGCTCGGCTTCTTCTTCGTGCTGCCGATGATGATCCCACCACAGGTGACGGCGCTTGCCTGGGTACAGATGTCAGGCCCTTCCAGCCCGCTGCTGAAGGCGCTGCATATCGCTCCGCCACTCGGTTCGCCGCAGCCGCTCTATTCGGTAGGCGGCATCGCGCTGCTCTATGGCGTGCAGCATGCGCCGCTGGTCCACCTGGCGCTTCGGGCCGGGCTGATGACGCTGCCGCGCGACGGCGTCGAGGCCGCACGGCTTTCCGGCGCTTCCAGCTTGCGGGTGTTCCGCGATATCATCCTGCCACTATCGCTGCCCGGCATCATTGCGGGTGCGGCGATCTCCTTCGTCTCCTGCACCGGCAATTTCGGCATTCCCGCCATTCTCGGCATTCCGGCCTCGATCTTCACACTGCCGACGCTAATCTTCACCAAGTTTTCTGCCTTCACCAGCCGTACCTTCGGCGACGTCGCCGTGCTCTCGGCGATCATCGCCGTCATCTCGGTCGTCGGGCTGATGATCCAGGACCGGGCGCTGCGCGGCCGCGACTACCGTGTCATCGGGTTATCTGGGGCGAGTGCGGCCTTCGAGCTCGGCGCCTGGCGCCTTGTTTTCACATCGCTCGTCTGGGCGATCCTGTTCTTCATGCTGGCAGCACCCTTCTTCGCGCTTGTCGCCGGCGCGCTGGTGCCGGCCTATGGCGTGCCGCTCACTTTCAAGACGATGTCGCTGCATGCCTTTGAGGAGATCCTGTTCCGGCAGGCGGTGACGCGTAGCGCCTTTATCAATTCGCTGTCGCTCGCCAGCGCGACCGCGCTTTGTCTCCTCGTGGTGACGGTGCTCGCCGCCTACACGCTGACGCGGCGCAAGGATGCGGCTTCCCGCATCATCTCCAGTCTGATCGAGATACCCTATTCGCTGCCCGGCATCGTCATGGCGGTCTGCTTCATCCTGGTGTTCGCAGCACCGATCCCGATCCTCCACGTGTCGCTCTATGGCACGATCTGGATCATCCTGATCGCCTATTTCTCCTCGTTCTTCGCCGTCAGCCTGAAACCCGTGGTCAGCGCCTTCCACCAGCTCGATCCGGCTCTGGAAGAGGCGGCGCGGCTTTCCGGCGCCGGCTTCTTCCGCCGGCTTGCCGATATCATCGTGCCGCTGATTGCGCCGGCCGCCGGCGCCTCCGTTATTCTTGTCTTTCTGATTGCCTGCAACGAGCTGACGATCTCGGCGCTGCTCTGGTCTGCCGGCACCCAGACGCTCGGCGTTGCCATCTACAATCTCGATGATAGCGGCAGCTCCGACCTTGCTTCGGCGCTCTCGGTGCTCGTCGTCCTCATGGTCGTCGTACTGATGCTGCTGCTCGAACTTCTGGCGAAACGACTGCCGAAAGGAGTGATCCCATGGCGAGGCTGATCCTCAACCAGCTCGGCAAGGATTTTGGCACCGGGCGCGCCGCCGTCAGCAGTTTTTCGCTCGATGTGCGCGAGGGCGGCTTCCTGGCGTTGCTCGGGCCTTCCGGTTGCGGCAAGACGACAGTGCTGCGGATGATCGCCGGTTTCGAGACGCCAAGCGACGGCTCGATCCATCTCGGCGAGAGATTGCTTGCCGATGCCGCGCAGTCACTGCCGCCAGAAAAGCGTAACATGGCGATGGTCTTTCAGTCCTACGCGCTGTGGCCGCATATGAGTGTTGCCGACAATGTCGGCTATCCCCTTAAAGTGCGCGGCATATCGGGCGAGGCCCACCGGACGAAGGTGCGCGACGCGCTCGACACTGTCCGGCTCGCCGACTACGCCGAACGACGCCCGGCCGATCTTTCCGGCGGCCAGCGCCAGCGCGTGGCGCTCGCCCGCTGTCTGGTGACATCGCCCGACGTGGTGCTGCTCGACGAGCCGCTTGCCAATCTCGACCGGCACCTGAAACAGGAGATGGAGGAGACTTTTCGCGAGTTCCACCAGCGCTCGGGCGCGACGATGATCTACGTCACCCACGACCAGAGCGAGGCGATGGCACTTGCGACCGACATCGCTGTCATGTCGGAAGGGCGGCTGCTGCAGGTGGCGGCGCCCGCCGAGATCTACGCTCGGCCTGAAGGGCGCATCGTTGGCGGGCTCATCGGGCGGGGGGCCATTCTCACGCTGCCGGTTGTGAACCGTGAACGCTATCTGGAGTGGGACGAACTGCAGGATGCGCTTCATGCTGCAAATACCAATGGCGCCGATATCCTTGTGCGGCCGGAGGATGTGGTCATCGGCGTCGAGGGGGCTCCGGCAGCTGTCGAATCCGTGCTTTTCGAGGGCGAGCGTTACGCCGTGAGGCTCATGCTCGGCAACGGTCAGAGGCTGCGCGCATTCAGCCGCGTGGCTGTCGTGCCGGGCGAGGCGGTTCGTGTTGTCATCCGCGCCGGGTGGCGGCTTTGATCGAGGCGGGCGCTACACTTTTACGGTGCTGCTCCAGTTTGAAGCCCGACGATATTAGGTTGAAAGTCGCCGTTGCCTTCTTTCGAATCGCCAAAAAGTTGAATATCTCCGGTCTAGTAATCCGTGATGGAAGCAAACGGCTAAATTACTACGAGCGCTACGGGTCAAATAAAGCCCGCGCGACAATCGTTTATTGAGGGACCATACTCGCATGCCAATTCAAGTAAGGCGTATCCGATCCGTTTTCGCGCTTTCGGCGGTTCTTTTAACTGCGGCGAGCATTCTTCAGGGATGCCCATCTTTAGAGCGGCAGAAACGGGGCGACGAATGGAAAACCCGGACATTTAGACCAAGTGAATTACATGGCGGTTCGAGCAACGGGAGCTCGTCGAGCAGTTCTGATGGCGGGCACAGCCAACCTCACGATGGCGCCACCTCAAGCCCACCGGGCGGGATCTAAGCGCCGCTGAAAAACGCGTCGAGGCGACTTGTTCGCCGGCGTGCCTTGCCTTGTGGCTCGGATAGCCATTGCTTTGGCTTAGCCGGCTTATTCGTTCTCCGAACATTGCCAGCGGATGACGCGGCAGTTGCCGGTTTGCTTTCTGCAGCTGCGGATTGCCTGGCGCTGGGCCTCACGGTTGTCGTAACCCCAGCCGGAGCCCCAGCCGCCGCGATGGCCGACGGCCACCGCGCCGCAAGCATTGCGGAACCAGATGGCGATCCGGCAGTCATTGGCGCTGCTGTCGCAATTGCGCCGGGCAACGGTTTCGGCGTCGCCGCGATTGTCATGGGCATAGGACCAGCCGAGAGCGCCTGTTGATGGCGAATAGGCGATGGCACCATAGCTGTCGGCAAGTGCCGGGCCGGCGCCGGCGAGGACAGTCAGAATCGCAAGCGATGCAGAAATCCGTTTCATGAAATGCCACCGCGCCGGAACTGGTGAATGTCGTCTGGGACGAATTATTCGGGGCTTGCGGGAGAATGTCAGCGGCCTAGGTCACAGGCAATCGCGTCCGGGGCTGCAAGAGGGGTGTTTGTCCGCATATTTCTTGGCCCCGCCATCTTTTCCTGCGGCTTCTGCTGGTTAAGGTACTCCCCGCAACCGGATCCTTCCCATGTCGCTTCGCCTCGCCACCTTCAATGTCGAAAATCTCCTGACCCGTTTCGATTTCACCGGTTTCCGCAACCAGCTGCGCCAGGACCGGGTCATCAAGCTTTTCCAGGTGTCGAGCGAGGGCGTCTACCAGCAGCTCGAGCAGGCCCGCGTGATCGCGGCGACCGACGACACCAGGCAGATGACGGCGCTCGCAATCGCCGACGCGGATGCCGATATCCTCTGCCTGCAGGAAATCGACAACATGGCTGCCCTTCAGGCCTTCGAATACGGCTATCTCTTCCGGATGGTCGGAAATGGTTACCGGCAGAAATACCTGGTCGAAGGCAACGACAGCCGCGGCATCGATGTTGCCGTCCTGATGCGTGAGGAAACGCGCGACGGCCAGAAGATCGAGCTCAGGGACATCAAAAGCCATGCGATGACGACCTATCGCGATCTCGATCTCTTCGACGAGGAGCTGGCACTCACCAACCGCATCGACGACAAGATCTTCAAGCGCGATTGCCTGGAGCTCGATCTTCTGATCGGCGGCCGGCCTTTTTCGCTCTACGTCGTGCATTTCAAGTCCATGGGCAATCCGCGCGACGGGCTGGACGGGCGGCAATCGACCATGCCGATCCGCCGCGCCGAGGCGCGCGCCGTGCGCCGCATCATCGAGGATCGCTTCGGGGCGGATCAGGCCGGCACGAAGAGCTTCGCTATCTGTGGCGACATGAACGATTATCAGGAGCGCGTCGATGTCATCGGCCGCCGGGGCGCCGGCTATCGTTTCGAACATCAGGATGAGGCCGAAAGCGCACTCGACGTGTTCAGCCGCGATGGCTTTGCCGAAAATGTGGTGCGCCGCCGCACGGCTCTCGACCGCTGGACGCTCTATCACGCGCGCGGGCCGCAGGAGCAGTGGCTTTGCCAACTCGATTATCTCTGGCTCTCGCCAGCACTCGCCGCCCACAATGTCGGCCGCCTGCCGGAAATCATCCGCAGTGGCCAGCCTTACCGCACTATCTTCCCGCCGGGGCAGGAGGTGGAGCGTTATCCGCGCACCGGCTGGGACAGGCCGAAGGCGTCCGATCACTGCCCCGTCGTCATGACACTGGATCTCCCATGAATGCGAATTTGAACGCGAATTTCACCAACAGCCATTTTTCCGATGATTTCACCGGCTGGCCGCCGGAGGCCACGGTCTTCCCCATTGCCGGCGTGGATCTGCGCATCCTGTCCGGTCCCCATCCTTTGGTCGCCGCCGAGGAAGCAGCGATCCGTGAGAACTGGGCGCGGGAGACTGCCGCCAATCCGGCGCTGTTCGACGGGCGCATGGTGTTTCAGCAACGGCTCTCCCTCAGTGAAAACGGTATTGCGGGCGAGGGCCACGTCATTCCCTTTTCCGCCTTCATGTGGTGGCGCCGACAGCCGCAGCGTCAGGGCGGCGTTCACATCTTCGCCTATCCCGTGCTCGAAACCTCGGACGGCGCGCTGGTGGCGATCCGTATGGGCGCCCATACCGCCAATCCCGGCCAGGTCTATTTCGCCGCCGGCTCGCTGGAACCGGAGGATATCGTCGACGGGCGTTGCGACATCGAGGCGAACATGCGCCGCGAGGTCCATGAGGAGACCGGATTGGATCTTGGCCGTTCGGTGGCGGGGCAAGGACTCTTCGCCAGTTATTCCAACCGAACGGTGACGCTGTTGCGGCTCTTCCGCTTCGATATGACGGCGGACGAGATGGTCGAACGGATCGAGAGCCACATGCTCGTCGCCGAGGACAAGGAGATCGCGGGTGCGGCGGCAATCCGCTCGGCCGATCACGCGGCGCATCCCTATAATATCGCCATGCTGCCCGTGATCGACTGGTATTTCGGCAAGGCCGAGCGGCGTTGATGTATGCCGCCTAAAACCATGTAGCGTTTTGGGATAACGACATGCATCACGTAAAGATCGAAAGCGAGTCATGTGAATCCGGTTGACGTGACGCGTTTTATCGCCTTGCACTCGCTCGCCCGGTCGGGCAGGTTGGCGGCCGCGATGACGATTCAAGGAGGCCGATGTGGCGCGAAGCTACAGCGTCTATGACGTGTTCACCGATCGAAAGCTTGCCGGCAACCCGCTGGCGGTGATCTTCGACGGAGACAATCTCAGCGACGAGGCAATGCAGGCGATCACCCGGGAGATCAATCTTTCGGAGACGGTCTTCGTGCAGCCTTCGACCAACCCCGCCTATGCGGCGCGTCTGAGGATATTCACGCCCGGGCGCGAGCTGCCGTTTGCCGGCCATCCCACGGTCGGCACCGCGGTGGCGCTGGCCGAACGGGCGCACGGTGCTGCGACGCGCGATCTCGTCACGGTGCTGGAGGAAAATGTCGGGCCGGTGCGTTGCGCGGTGCGGCTGAGAGAGGGCGAGGCGAGCTTTGCCGAATTTGACCTGCCGCGCAAATCGCAGCCGGCCATCATGCCGCTCGACAAGCTCGGCATCGCCGATGCGCTATCGCTGAAGGTCACCGAGATCGGTTTCGAAAATCACGTCCCGTCGGTCTGGAGCGCCGGCGTTCCCTTCCTGCTCATTCCGGTGCACGATGTCGGAGCCACGCAACGGGTGGAATTCGATCCGCAGCTCTGGGAAAAGATTGTGCCTTTCGTCGATGGCGCGCTTGCCTCGGCCTATGTCTATTGCCGTGGCGGCGTCAACCACGTGGCAAAGTTCCATGCGCGCATGTTCGCAAGCGGCATGGGTATCGTCGAAGATCCGGCCACCGGTTCGGCGGCAGCCGCGCTCTCCGGCGCGATCCACCATTTCGACCGGCTGACGGACGGGCATCATCCGATCATGATCGAGCAGGGGGTCGAGATGGGCCGGCCGTCCTTCATCCACCTGCATATCGATGTCGACGGCGGGACGATCTCCAACGCGCGGATCGGTGGCCAGGCTGTGCGGCTGGCCAGCGGCACGCTCGACCTTTGATTTGATCAGAGCGTTGCGCGTCCGACAGGACGCGCTAAGAACGATCTATCACTTTGAATCCGCGCATAATCCTTTCCGAAAATCGATTCCGACTTTCGGGATCGTGCGTTGCATTTCAGCCATGCCGAAAAATCTTCGCGATTAACCAAAGAAATTTTGCCTATGTGCTGGACAAGCCTGCCGATCCTGTTTATACGCCCCGTCACACCGCGCAGCCAAGCGCGGACGGGTGATTAGCTCAGTTGGTAGAGCAGCTGACTCTTAATCAGCGGGTCGTAGGTTCGAGCCCTACATCACCCACCAAATTTCTTGAAAAGATTGATGTATTTGAGCTCGGGCCGGATTTTCCGGCCTGCTGGAAACTGTTCTCGAAGCGAGCGGCACGGTTCGCGCTGTCCGCAGGACTGGCCGCGTCGATCCGCACGCCCTATCTCCCTCTCGCATATCGGGAGGGGTCTATGAGAAGCGTTATTTTTGTCGTTGCATTGTCTCTGCCGTTGCCTGCCATTGCCGCAGGCGTCGTGAACGTCAAAGCGAGCGAGCATAGTTGCAGCGAGCTGACGCAGATGATCCGCCAGAACAAAAAGGTCTTTGTCCGCGTCGGTTTCGGCGGCCGCAGTTTCCGTTATCCGCCCGCCCAATGCAGCATGGGCGATAAGCGCACCACGACCAGTTTGCGCGATGCAGGTGGAAAGCAGTGCATCCTTGATTATGCCTGCGTTTTCGACCCCGCGTCGCCCTATAACTTTCCCTAGACGCTTCCGTTGAGAGAGGAAGGAGCGGGAATTGCGGGCGGCGGTCAACTTCAGACGGCGCCAACCGAGGCTGCCTCAATCGCTGCCGCTCAGTTTCATGCCTGCGAGCCAGAGAGCTGCTACGATGAAAAACGACAGCGCTGCCATCACTGCGATCGGCGCTGCGTATTCCTGGAAGGAATGCGAGGCGTTTATTCTAAGGACGTAAATAGTCGCAACCGAAAGTTTTGTAGCAATCAACAGGACCACGGTCGCGTTTTTGGCGTAACGCCTCATTTTCGGCCAATCGAAGCTTCCGGCGGGCGACGTATCAACCTTCCGTGCTGGAACGGCCCTCGTCCGCTCCGGCTCTGCCAATGCAAGGTGTCTGTGCCCAAACGTCGGTTTCATGGCCGGCAGCGTAGACCAAATATCTTAATGGATCGGGATGTAGCGATGCCCTCGCCGGGGCAGCAGCGAAGGCGTGTCCCGCCACCTGGGCCTTGCTGCCTTCAAAGAGCTCGTGCCTTAGCTGACTTCTCAAGGGTGCCCGGAAGAAAAGGCACGGCTGTGCTCACGCGTACAATTCGGAGGGTTTCCGGACTGGCGGCATCGGGTGCGATGCCCTACCTTCGCTCTCTCACATTCAGGAGTTTCCATGAAAAGCGTTGTTCTGGCCCTCGCACTGTTGTTTCCATCCGTAGCCCTCGCCGTCGAGGCGGCGGAGGTCAATGCCCGGGATCACAGTTGCGAGGAGCTAGCGCAGATCATCCGCAAGGATAAGGCGGTTTTTGTGCGCATGGGCTTTGGCGGCCGCAGCTTCCGTTATCCGCCGGCCAGGTGCAATCTCGGCGACAAATACGACACCGCAAGGGTAAGGGATGCCAATGGCAAGCTCTGCCTTCTCGATTACGAATGCGTGTACGATCCGCAGTCCTTCTATAACAGGATCCCGAAATAATATCCCGATCCAGGCGTTGCCAAATATGGTCAAGAAAAAAGGCCGGGCGAAACTCGCACCGACCTTCCTCGATCAGTCTCGATAACGGCTGCCAGTACCTCCGTGGTCAGCCGTCAGAGACAGATATGATGCCCCTTAAGTAGGGTTTGATTAAAATTCTTCAAGATCTCGCGGCAGAAAGGAAGCCGGCACTGGGCCGGCTTCTTTCGGCCGAACAGTGGTTACTGCTGGGCAGGGGCAGCCGGCGGAGTGGCCGGTGCTGGTGCCGGTGCGGGCGTTGCGCTGTTGTCGGTCGGAGCGATCGGCTTGGCCGGCGCCGGCTCGGATTGGGTCGTGGAGGCTGTCGTGTCCGGGGATGTGCCGGGGGTGCTCCACTGCGAATAGGCGAACGCAGCGACAGCGATCACGGCCAATGCAGCGACCCAGACAACCCACGTATTACCACTGCGCGCGCTCGGCGTGGTGCGCAGGTCGAGATTTGGGTTTAGCGGGCGGTTCGGGTCGTTGGCATTATTGGGGTCGTACGTCATGGTACTTTCTCCTCTTTCGGTGACAGAAGAATGCCGAAGTGGACATTTTGTTCCATTCTGGGCCGAAGCGCTTGTGCTGATTGGGTTTTCGTACTCACTTTTCTCGCTTTACTGGCGCTCCGCGCATTCGCGGCTTTGCCGCTCACCCTCATCTGCTTGCGGGCGACCGGCAGAGACCCGGTGGTAGAGCTGCCGGCTGATCGGGTGTGGTGAATGGCGGCAGGCGGCCGCTGCGGACGGCAAGCCGCCATGGTGCAAGCGCTTGACACGACGGGGTATGTTTGCGCATGGTTTGGCCATGGGGTCGCGATCACCCCACGAGGCGTCATGCTGAAGAATCGCGTCCAGTTAAACCGATTAACGGAGGGACGCGTCATGCCGTCATTTCTCGAAATTTCTCCCGACAAGCTCAACCGCCTCATCGGAACCCCCGGTGCGCCTCGTATTATCGACGTTCGCACCGAGGAGGACTTCGCGCTCGATCCGCGGCTGGTGCCGGGTTCGATCCGGCGAGCCCATGCCGAGGTCGGGTCCTGGGTGGGCAGCGTTGATGCCGGTTCCGTCGTCGTGGTCTGCCAGAAAGGCAGCAAGCTCAGCCATGGCGTCGCCGCCTACCTGCGCCATGCTGGGATCGACGCCGAGAGCCTCGAAGGCGGCTTCGAAGCCTGGATCACAGGTGGACTGGCGGTGCCCGAGGAAAAGCTTCCGCGCCGCGACGCGGAGGGGCGTACCGTCTGGGTGACGCGGGCACGGCCGAAGATCGACCGCATCGCCTGTCCCTGGCTGATCCGGCGCTTCGTCGATCCGAGCGCCGTATTCCTGTTCGTGTCGGCGCCCGAGGTTTTAGCCGTCGGCGAGCGCTTCGGGGCGGTGCCCTTCGATATCGATGACGTGTTCTGGAGCCATCGCGAAGACCTCTGCACCTTTGATGTCATGGTTGAGGAGTTCGGGCTGGCATCGGAACCGCTGCTGCGCCTGGCGCAGATCGTCAGGGCGGCGGATACCGCCAGGCTCGACCTCGCGCCTGAGGCGGCGGGCCTGTTGGCCGCCTCGCTCGGCCTCTCCAGGATGTATTCCGACGATCTGGAGCAGCTCGAGGCCGGGATGCTTCTCTACGATGCCTTCTTCCGCTGGTGCCGCGATGCGACCGAGGAAACCCACAATTGGCCCGCGGCGAAGAAGAGGGCATGAGATGGTCGAGATGACGGATAATGCGCCCGGCGGCAAAACGGCGAAGGAAGACGCGGGAGAGGGGCATCATCGCGGCGTCTCGTTTGGCGAGGCCTTCAGGGTGTGGCTGCGCGTCGCCGCGCTGAGTTTCGGCGGCCCCGCCGGCCAGATCGCCGTCATGCACCGGATCATCGTCGACGAGAAGCGATGGATCGGCGAGCACCGTTTTCTGCATGCGCTGAACTATTGCATGCTGCTTCCCGGACCCGAGGCGCAGCAGCTCGCCATCTATATCGGCTGGCTGATGCATCGGACAGTGGGCGGCCTCGTCGCTGGCTTGCTGTTCGTGTTGCCGGGCTTCCTGTCGATCCTCTGTCTCAGCTATATCTACGCGGCTTACGGCAATGTCGGCATCGTCGCGGGTCTCTTCTTTGGGCTGAAGGCGGCGGTGCTTGCCGTCGTCGTGCAGGCCGTCATCCGCATCGGCGGCCGCGCGCTCAAGAATCGTGTCATGATCGGTATCGCAGCCGCGGCCTTCATCGCCATCTTCTTTCTCCATGTGCCGTTCCCGCTGATCGTGCTCGCTGCCGGCATTGCGGGATTCCTCGGCGGCAGGTTCGGGCTTGCCGCCTTCCAGACGGATGGCGGCCATAAGGCCGGAAGCGGGCCGGTGCTGTCGGATGCCGAGTCAGTGCTCGGCGAGGGCATACCGGCGCATGCGCGCCCGAATCTCGCCTGGTCGCTGCGCATCTCGGCCGTGCTGATCGCCCTTTGGCTCGCTCCGCTCGCGGCGCTTTACGCAACCTTCGGTGCCGACAACGTCTTTACCGAGATCGGCCTGTTCTTCAGCAAGATGGCGGTCGTCACCTTCGGCGGGGCCTATGCCGTGCTTGCCTATGTCGCGCAGGAGGCCGTGCAGCATTTTGGCTGGCTGAAACCCGGGGAGATGCTGGATGGCCTCGGCATGGCCGAGACGACGCCGGGGCCGCTGATCATGGTCGTCCAGTTCGTCGGCTTCATGGGCGCCTACCGCGATCCGGGAGCGCTGAACCCGATGCTTGCTGCAACGCTTGCGGCGATCCTGACGAGCTGGGTCACGTTCGTGCCCTGTTTCCTGTGGATCTTCCTCGGCGCGCCGTTCATCGAAAAACTGCGCGGCAACATTGCGCTCGCCGGTACGATGTCGGCCATAACAGCGGCGGTGGTCGGGGTCATTCTCAACCTCGCTATCTGGTTTGCCCTGCACACGCTGTTTGCCGAGGTTGCGACCGTCCACCTTGGCCGCTTGCGGCTCGATATCCCCGTGCTGCAATCGGCCGTGCCGGCGGCAATGGCGCTGTCTGCCGCCGCCGCGATAGCGATCTTCCGCTTCAAGACTTCCGTCATCGCGACGCTGCTAGCCTGCGCAGCCGCAGGGATGGTCTGGATGCTGGCGGTGAATTAGGCTTCTGCGCCATCCGCGGGAATGCGCGTCGCGAGCATCTTGTCGATGCGCATGCCGTCCATATCGAGCACTTCGAAGCGCCAGTTGTCGAAGACGAAGGTTTCGCCGGCTTCGGGGATGTGCTGGAGCTGATGCAGCGCGAAGCCCGCCAGCGTATGGAAATCGGCATCCGGACGATCGCGCAGGCCCAGCCGTTCGAAGGCGTCGAAGGCCGGCATCATCGCATCGATCAGGAGCGACCCGTCTTCCCTGACGACGATGTCGGGCTCTTCGTTGGATCCCGGCAGGTCGCCGGCGATGGCTTCGAGCAGGTCGGTCTGGGTGACGATGCCTTCGAGGCTGCCATATTCGTCGATGACGATGGCGAGGCGAACGGGTGAGGCCTTGAAACTGTCGAGCACGCGGACGACCGAGGTGCCCTCATGCAGCACCAGCGGCTGCTTGATCACCTCCATCGGCCGGACCTTTCCGCCGTCGAGAACCTGGTCGAGAAGGTCCTTCTTCAACACCATGCCGATCGGCTCGTCGATCGAGCCGCGGGCGACCAGCAATTGTTCGTGGCTGCATTCGCGGATGGTCTTCAGGATCTCGGCCTCGCTGTCGTCGGCGTCGAACCATTCGATGTCGAGACGCGGGGTCATGATGTCGGAGATCGGTCTGTCGCCGATGTTGAAAACCCGCTCGACGAGCTGCTGCTGCACCTGGTTGAGAAGGCCGGCCTCCTGGCTCTCGGCAACCAGCAGCTTGAGCTCCTGCGGCGAATGGAACGAAGATTCGCCTGTTCCGGCGCGAAGACCCACACCCCGCAGCACGAGGTTGCCCATGCCGTTCAGGACAAAGATCGCCGGCTTGAACAGCACCAGAAACAGACCGAGCGGGCGCACCACGGCAAGCGAAGTGGCCTCGCTGCGCTGAAGCGCCAGGCTCTTCGGCGCGAGTTCGCCGAGCACGATATGAAGTGCGGTGATGATGACGAAGGCGATGACGACGGCAACAGTATGGGCGCCCGCCGTCGCCCATTGCCCGGGCAGCCAGGACAGCAGCGGCTCGATCAAGTGCGCAAGCGCCGGTTCGCCGACCCAACCAAGGGCGAGCGACGAGATGGTGATGCCGAGCTGGGTGGCTGCAAGGTTGGAGTCGAGGTTGTCGACGGCGCGCTGAAGTGCCGAGGCGTTCATGCGGCCTGCCGCGGCAAGTTCGGCGACGCGGCTACGCCTGACCGACACCAGGGCGAATTCGGCGGCAACGAAGAAGCCATTGGCGGCGACGAGAAGAAACACGGCTAGTATCCCAACATAGTCGGAGAGCCCGCCGGCGGAATCGGACATGTTTTCCCTGCCTTCGAATTGATGGGAATCCGAAACTACACGCTCGCACACCGGTGGCAAGGCGTTCCGGTTAGTCCTGGGCTGAGAGATGCCGAAGCCGGGCTGCCGTAATCGAAATACTGCGACGGGGTTGCGATGCTGGCGGCAAGGTTCGTGGCAAACCGCATGACCGGGATCATGCGTGCGGTTCACCGATGCGAAGCGTAAAACGCGTGGTGAACCGCATGATCGAGGTCGCTCCATTCACCTCTTAGGCGCTTCGAAGAGCTCGATCGGGTTTCCGGCCGGATCATCGAGCAGGATCTGCTTGCCGCCGATGCCCTGAACGATCTCGTTGCGGAAGCGCGCACCGGCTTGGCGCAGTGCGGTGACTTTCGCCTCCAAGTCTCCGACCTCGATCTGGATACGATTCCATCCGCCGGGCTCCGGCTTTCGCCCGTCGGGCATTGCTTGAGCTGCTCCGCCCGGTCCCGTCATGCCACTGACGAACAGACGAAAACCGTCCCTTGTCAGGATGGCGAAACTCGGTGCGGGACGAAGCGCGACGGAGAAGCCGAGATGTCTCGTGTAGAATTCCACCGCGGCGTCGACGTCGTCGACGATGTAGCGCATGCTGATACCGGGCATGTTTTCCTCCATTGTGGTCGTCGTTGTCTTGATCTGATCGTCCCCTCACGGGACATGTAGAATTCTCCTGTTCCCGAGGTGCGTCGCTTCGAAACTCGATTATGCGCCCGTTTCAAATTTTTATGCATCTCTTGGCGCGCTGAGCACCTTTGGGCGAGACTAGATCGAATAGAGAGGATGCCGCCTGCTGCCAGCAGCGGGACAACCTCCACGGCCGCGCCTTCCAGGCGATGAGCAGCAGAGGCCGAAGGGCTTCAGAAGACGAAGCCAATTGGCCGCACCAAACCCTCGAGCGCTGAGTATGAGTTTAATCTAAAGTACAAACTTCGACCCGTAGCTATTGGATTCCATTACAAAAGTTTAATTTTTATTTCAGTTTCGGTTCATCTTTTCGGCCCTAGTTTGGTCACGTGCCCAACATGAGGACCCCCACATGAAAAAGATTTTTGCAGCTCTTCTTTCCGCCTCCTTCCTTCTTTCCCCGATGGTTGTTTCCCAGGCCAGCGCCGACGATCATCGCCGTCCCCACGTCGTCGTGCAGAAGAAGGTGGTCGTCCGGTCGCATTGGAAGAAGGGATACCGCGTCAACGCCAGCGAACGTCGCCGGTTCTCCGATGTCAACGACTACCGCCGCTACCGGCTGGCGCCTCCGCCCCGCGGTTATCGCTGGGTGCGGGCCGATAACGACTACCTGCTGATCGGCGTCACCAGCGGTATCATCTCCAGCATTATTGCCGGCCGTTGATCGGTCGATAAATGAGGAAAGGCGGCTTCGGCCGCCTTTTTGACTCTGTGAGGGCGCGTAGCAGTTTCGCATCCTTCCTCCTCTCCTTCCTTGCTCTGACGAGCACAGGAATGAAGGAGAGGAGGAAGAGCTGGCGGCGGTTATGACCCGCTTTAGGGTTGCCTGCGTGAAGGCATGACCCGTTCGGCAATGATTCCGAGAAAACCTCTTGGTCTTCCGACTTCAGCTTCGGTGTCCTGCCCGTGCGTCAGCGGATGAAGCCCTTCGATCGGCGGTAGCGGCTCGCATTCGGTGCAGACGCAGAGATAGCGTTTGATTGCCTTCGCCTTCATGCCGCCTGCCTGGCCCAGCTGGCGAAAGGATCGGGCAGGTCGCGCCAGCGCTCGGGCGCGAAGGTATCTGTCCTGACAAGACAGGCGTCGAGTTCTTTCCTGATCCAGGCTTCGTCCATCGGATCGGCGCCGATGAAGACGATTTCCTGGCGGCGGTCGCCCCAGACGGGATCGAGATAGGGGCCGATGGCGCGCATGAAGGCCGGTTCTTCAGGCCATTGTTCGCGCGGCACTGCCGCCCACCAGAGGCCCATCTTGCCGGTGCGCAAGATCGCGCCCGCCTGGCTGATTTCGCCGACATGGTGCGGGCGCGTCGCCAGCCAGAAGAAGCCCTTGGCGCGCACGACGCCCGGCCATGGGCTGTCGAGGAAGGCCTGCAGCTTTGCCGGATGGAAGGGCCGCTTCGCGCGATAGACGAAGGAGCGGATGCCGTATTCCTCGGTCTCCGGCACGTGGTCGCGGAAGCCGCGCAGCTCCTTGTACCAGAGCGGATGGGTCTCGGCCTTGTCGATATCGAAGCGGCCAGTGCCAAGCACGTCTTTCAGGGCGACCTTGCCGAAATCCACCTCGATCAGCCGTGCATCCGGGTTGAGGCCGGTGACGATCTTGCGCGCGGCGTCGCGCTCCTCCTTGGCTGCTGTGTCGATCTTGTTCAGCACCACGACATCGGCGAACTCGATCTGCTCGACCAGCAGGTCGACGATGGTTCTGTTGTCGCCGTCGCCTGCCGTTTCACCGCGGTCGGCGAGGAAATCGGCCGAGGCATAATCGGCAAGCAGATTGGCGGCGTCGACGACGGTCACCATGGTGTCGAGCCTTGCGACGTCGGAAAGGCTTTGGCCATTCTCGTCGCGAAATTCGAAGGTGGTGGCGACGGGCAGGGGCTCGGCGATGCCGGTCGATTCGATCAAGAGGTAATCAAAGCGGCCCTGATCGGCGAGCTGGCGAACCTCCTTCAAGAGGTCGTCGCGGAGCGTGCAGCAGATGCAGCCATTGGTCATTTCGACGAGCTGCTCCTCGGTGCGGGAGAGGTTGGCGCCACCGTCGCGCACCAGGGCGGCATCGATATTCACCTCGCTCATATCGTTGACGATAACCGCGACACGCAAACCCTCGCGATTGGTCAGCACATGGTTGAGCAGTGTCGTCTTGCCGGCGCCAAGGAAGCCTGAAAGTACCGTGACGGGAAGTCTATTATCCATGGGACCCTCATAAGATCGTTGTGAATGTTATATCATTACATTTAACGTGCCGAAAAAAGGCGGAACGGGGTTGTCCGCCTCTTTCCGCCTCAGCTCTCCGGAGCGTCGCGTGTCCGGCAGGACGCGCGGAGCGGCGCAAGAGTGTCATGCGCTGGAGAGGCAGTCCTTCATGCTGTTGGCGATGCCGCGCATGAGGTTGAAGTAGAGATCGGGACCGGCCTTCAGTGTTGCCGCTTCTGGATCGAGCACGCCTGACTTGGCGCGCGTGCCTTCGATGACCACATTGACGAGGCGCGGCTGGAACTGCGGTTCGGCAAAGACGCAGGTGGCGCCGAGTTCACCGACCTTGCGGTGGATTTCCGAAACACGCTCGGCGCCGGGAATGGTTTCCGGGCTGACGGTGATCGAGCCGGCGACGCGGATGCCGTAGCGGTGCTCGAAATACTGGTAGGCATCGTGGAAGACGATGAAGGGCTTGCCCTTGACGGGAGCGACGATGCCCTTGATCTCGGTATCGAGCTTATCCAGCCTGTCGTCCAGCGCCTTGGCGTTGCCCTGATAGGTCAGTGCATTGGCAGGATCGGCGGCGACCAGTGTCGTGGTGATCATCGCCGCCATGGCCTTGGCATTCATCGGGTCGAGCCAGAGATGCGTGTCGAAGGCGCCGTGGTCACTATCGTGCCCGGGATCAGCATCATGTGCGGCGTCAGCCTCATCATGCTGACCGGAAGCACTGTCGTGCTCGTCGCCGTCGTCATGCGGCTCAAAGGCGCCGCCTTCGCGAAAGGGCAGTTTGACGAGACCGGGGGCATTGTCGAGTTCGGCGATGCTGGCATCCCGACCCAGCGCCTGCAGCGGCTTTTCGAGAAAGGCCTCGAGGCCGGGGCCGACCCAGAAGATCACCTTGGCCTCCTGCAAGGCGCGGGCATTCGACGGCTTCAGATTGTAGGTATGTGGGGAGGCGGCGCCATCGACGATCAATTCAGGTTCGCCGACACCCTGCATGATCGCCGACACCAGCGAATGGATCGGTTTGATCGAGGTGACGACGACAGGCGCGTCGGCTGCTCGCATAGTGCCGGCGAAGAGAAGGGCGGGGATCGCCAGGACCGGGATTGCGAGGGCCGGCATTCTGAGGGCCAGGACTTTAAGGGCAGGCCCCAAGGCACGTTTCATCAATATGCTTCCCCTTGAATTGCAATTGTTATGTTATTACATCAATTGCGTTATGCTATAACGTGTGCAATAGCAGGACGCAACAGCACTTTCGGAAAATTTGATGCTCTCTCCCGCAAAGACCCCCGCTGGTATCAGGGCCGAACCGCTGGTTTCGCTTGAAAATGTCGGCGTTCTGCGCAATGGCCGCTGGCTGGTGCGCGGCGTTGATTTTTCCGTTTCGCGCGGCGAGATCGTCACGCTGATCGGGCCGAACGGCTCGGGCAAGTCGACGAGCGCCAAGGCAGCGATCGGCGTGTTGAAGCCCGACGAGGGCAGGGTAGAGCGCAAGGCTGGCCTCAAGGTCGGTTATGTCCCGCAGAAGCTCACGATCGACTGGACGCTACCGCTTTCGGTGCGCCGGCTGATGACGCTGACCGGACCGCTGCCGGAGCGCGATATGCTCTCGGCGCTCGAATCCGCCGGTATCGCCCATATGCTCGATGCCGAGGTCCAGCATCTTTCCGGCGGGGAGTTCCAGCGGGCGCTAATGGCTCGGGCGATAGCCCGCAAGCCCGATCTGCTGGTCCTCGATGAGCCGGTGCAGGGGGTCGATTTTTCCGGGGAGATCGCCCTCTACGACCTCATCAAGTCGATCCGCAATGCGACGGGCTGCGGCATCCTGCTGATCTCGCACGATCTCCACGTCGTCATGGCCGAGACCGACACGGTCATCTGCCTTAACGGCCATGTCTGCTGCCGCGGCACGCCCGAGTCCGTCAGCCGCAGCCCGGAATATGTGCGCCTGTTCGGCAGTCGGGCGGCGCAGACGCTGGCCGTCTACAGCCATCACCACGATCATACGCACCTGCCGGACGGCCGGGTGCAACATGCCGATGGCACGGTGACCGATCATTGCCACCCCGACGACGGCCATCACGCGCATGAGCATGGGCATCCCGGTCACGAACATCCTGACCATGCCCATCCGCACGCGCATGAAGCGGGAGAGCGCCATGCTTGACGACTTCTTCGTGCGCGCCATTCTTGCCGGCGTTGGTCTGGCGCTGACGACAGGGCCGCTCGGCTGCTTCATCATCTGGCGGCGCATGGCCTATTTCGGCGATACGATCGCCCATTCGGCGCTGCTCGGCGTCGCACTGTCGCTGCTCTTCGAACTCAACCTGACGCTGGCTGTCTTTGCCGTTGCCGCGCTCGTGTCGGTGCTGCTGCTCTTCCTGCAAAAGCGCCAGGCGCTGTCGGCCGATGCGCTGCTCGGCATTCTCTCGCATGCGACACTGGCGATCGGCCTCGTCATGGTCGCCTTCATGAGCTGGGTGAGGATCGATCTCATCGCCTTCCTGTTCGGCGATATCCTTGCCGTTTCCACGACCGACATCGCGCTGATCTGGGGCGGCGGGCTGTTCGTGCTTCTGGCAATGGCCTGGCTCTGGCGGCCGCTCCTGGCCGCGACCGTCAATGCCGAGCTCGCCGAGGCCGAGGGGCTGAAGCCGGAGCGGGCGCGGCTGTTCTTCACGCTGCTGATGGCCGTGGTCATCGCCATTGCCATGAAGATCGTCGGCATCATGCTGATTACCTCGCTGCTGATCATTCCGGCGGCTGCGGCGCGGCGCTTCTCGCCGACGCCGGAGATCATGGCGGTGCTCGCCTCGCTGATCGGGGCGGTCGCCGTCGTCGGCGGTCTGTTCGGCTCGCTCACCTATGACACGCCCTCCGGCCCCTCGATCGTGGTCGCGGCGCTGATCCTCTTCATTCTCAGCCTGCTTCCCGTCAGGCGCCACCGCGCGGTCATGCAAGGACAAGGCTCATGACGACACCGCAATTGACCAAGAACCAGTCGCTGGTCTTCGACGTGCTCGAAAAGGCCGAAGGGCCGCTCAGCGCCTACACCATCCTTGACAAGCTGCGCGACCACGGTTTTCGCGCGCCGCTGCAGGTCTACCGGGCGCTGGAGAAGTTGCTCGAATATGGCGTCGTCCACCGGCTCGAAAGCATCAACTCCTTCGTCGCCTGCGCCCATCCGGGCGACGACTGCCACAGCCACGGCATCGTCGCCTTCGCTATTTGCGAAAGCTGCGGCCAGGTGACCGAGTTCCACGACCACGACGTCGACCACCGACTGATGGAATGGGTGCGCGGGCAGAAGTTCAAGCCCGAGAAAACGACGATCGAGATCCGCGGTCTATGTGAGGCTTGCGCGGCGTAAGTTCCGCAGGTGTTCGCTGGACGATCGCCTCGCGCTCACCGAAAGGCGTGTCGTCATCGAATTTGCGGGTGTCCATCCAATCGTGGGCATGATTTGCCGCGGAAGGCTCGATGGCCAAGTACATTATTGCCTGACGGGCTATTGTGATGGCCGAGCCCGCCGGGCCATCCCGCTGGGCTCGCTCCTGGGTCTGGCCTTCCCGACAGCACTTCCAAAAAAGGTGAGGCCGGAGACCGGCCTCACCTTTCACGTTTTTTCGCTGATCGGCTTAGCCTTCGTGCGAACCGTCGTTGCCACCCTTGCCGGGACCGTCGTTGCCACCCTTGCCGGGACCGTCATTGCCACCCTTGCCGGGACCGTCATTGCCACCCTTGCCGGGACCGTCATTTCCGCCCTTGCCTGGACCGTCATTTCCGCCCTTGCCCGGACCGTCGTTGCCGCCCTTGCCGGGACCGTCATTTCCGCCCTTGCCAGGGCCATCATTGCCGCCCTTGCCGGGACCGTCATTTCCGCCCTTGCCCGGACCGTCATTGCCACCCTTGCCAGGGCCGTCATTGCCGCCCTTGCCGGGACCGTCATTTCCGCCCTTGCCCGGACCGTCGTTGCCGCCCTTGCCGGGACCGTCATTGCCACCCTTGCCAGGGCCGTCATTGCCGCCCTTACCAGGACCATCATTGCCGCCCTTGCCGGGACCGTCATTTCCGCCCTTGCCCGGACCGTCATTGCCACCCTTGCCAGGGCCGTCATTTCCGCCCTTGCCCGGACCGTCGTTGCCGCCCTTGCCGGGACCGTCGTTTCCGCCCTTACCTGGGCCGTCATTGCCACCCTTGCCGTGACCGTGATCTTTTCCACCCTTGTCGTGGTCGTGATGATCGCGGTCCTTGCCGCCGTGATGGTCTTTTCCACCGTGGCCCGGACCGTCCTTGCCGTGCCCGTGATCTTTCCCGCCCTTGCCGCCGTGATGACCATGGCCCTTGCCGCCGTGATCATCCTTTCCGCCATTGTCGCCGTCGCCATCGCCGTTACCATCATCGCCACCATTCCCATTGCTGGCGACGGAGCCGGTGCTGGATGTCTTCTTGCCGCCGCCAATGTCCTGGCTGCCGCGATCGTTATCGTTCGGACTGAACTTGCTATCGGCCCGAATTGCTTTAGTCGGCATGCATAGTCTGTATTCGAGTGTGCCGCGAACTGCGGCCTTGCAATTAACGACTGCCGGGGCTGCCGTTGCCAAGCTGCTGCTTGCCAGAAGGGAAGCAACGGCGATGCTGAATTTCGCTGCTCTGCTGATCATTTCAATCGTCTCCCAAGGTTAACTAAATGTTAACTGAGAGAACTCTTACACTAACGATCGATTAACACGAAGAATAGATGATGGTTAATCTGTTTCATTCGTCTAATACAGTTAAAATCACAAGTATAAAATTTTACTAAATTTTTATTTGGCCTATGTTATCGTCTCGCAACAATTAAAAGGAATCGGCTATGAAGCGCGTCTTTTCGCTCGCTGCCTTTTTATTCATTCTTCTGCATTTTCAAGCTGTTGCGGGATCATCGCTTCCTGTGACGCGAAGCATCGGCGCACCCGTGGGATTCGCCGCAGCCTGCGCCAAGTACAAGTGGCTGTGCGGCAGGATGGCGGCGCAACAGCTGACCGATCAGGCAGGAATAGCGCTTCTTCAAAAGGTCAATCGTGCCGTAAATGGACGTATCATTCCCGCGGAAGATCGCCCGTCTTCCCGAAATAAGGATGTTTGGTCTCTGCCGGTTGCCGGCCGTGGCGACTGTGAGGACTACGCTCTCCAGAAGATGAAGGACCTGATCGAAGCTGGTTTCCCATCGAACAGGTTGGCGCTTTCCGTGGTGATTGGACCGCAGGATCAAAACCATGTCGTTCTGATTGCCCGGACGAACGGCGGCGATTACGTGCTCGACAATCTGACCAGCACCGTCAGGCTCTGGCGCACGACGGGCTATACGTTTCTGGCCACTCAGGATTTCCAATCGCGAACGGGCTGGCGCGTGACGCTTGCTGGTCCCCGTGCAGGCGAGTTCTCCTGAACTGAAAGTCTCGAGGCGGCGCGCTCGCCACTGGCAAGTGCAGATCCCGGCGCCATCTTTGTCGCAGAACCCAAGCCAGGGACGATCGCGTGACGAAAACCGGACTCGCGGAGATATACCGCGGCTACATCGCCTGCCTGAACAGGCAGGACTGGCCCAATCTCGGGCAGTTCGTCGGCGACGACGCCGTTCATAACGGCCGGCGGCTCGGGCTGTCGGGTTACGTCGCCATGCTCGAGCGGGACTTCGATGAGATTCCCGATCTCTATTTCAAGGTGCTGATGCTCCTTTGCGATCCGCCATACATCGCCTGCCGGCTCGGCTTCGATTGCAGGCCGAAGGCAAAATTCCTCGGCCTCGATGTGAACGGCAGGCGCCTTTCCTTCACCGAGAACGTCATCTACGAATTTCGCGGCGGCAAGATCGTCGAAGTCTGGTCGGTGATCGATAAGGCGTCGATCGAGTCTCAGCTTGCGGGCTCGAATTGATCGCGCAGACGGTTTCCGGTCTGCGTTTCGATCAGATGATGGCGACGCGTTCGCCGAAGGGCGTATCGTCGTCGAAATTGCGGGTGCCGATCCGATCGCTCTCGCCTGACAAAACCGGCTGTTCCGCATGTTCGACGGCCTCGTCCCTGTCGTCCGATGCCGCATGCCCGTGCCTCTTCTGGGGGTGCTCCTCGTTTTCGACGATCAGATCGGCGTGCGGGATGAGAACGCTTGCGGCTTCCTTCTCCGCGGCGTTCTTCGCTGCCAAGTGATCGGCGGTGATCTGCGACTGGCGGGCGGCGACCCAGGCGTTGTCTGGTTCGGAGTCGATCGAGGTGCTGGTGCCGACCTTGGTGGGTTCGGACGCGGCGGTGGCGGAGATGGGGTGGATCGCGTCGACCATGAAACTCTCCTGCGGTGACCAACTGGCGAAACAGCCGGCCGTTTCGTGGGATGAAAAACGGCGCGTTCTGCGGACCAATCAGGGAGACATATCGAGCTCGCGCCGAAAAACACAAGGGGACATCGACATGACTGCCACCTCGGACAATGACGAAATCGGTAGCAGGTAGCGGGAAATTCGACGAAGAATTGTGTGCACAAGGGGTGACCGGCGCGTGGTTAATGTAAGAATCGGAAACACTTTGTGACTAAGTGTCTCCAAAAGCAGCGTTTTTTGACTTGCTGCGCGCGAAGACATGACGGATATTGTTTAAACGTTGAGGAAGCCGTCATGATTAGAATGATTGAAAACCCTGCCGAACTGGCTGGCGAAGATATCACCGGCAAATATATTCTCCGGAGGCTGAACTATCACTGGTTCGCCTACGGCAAGGCGGCTATCGTGACCGCCTGCAAGGGAACGATCCTGCAGCTTGAGCGGGAAGAGACGGTTTATTCCGAGCGTTGGGGACGTCGCGCCTATACGGGCACCGGCAGACGCTATCCCGGCGGTATCTGTCCGATTTCTGCGGTCGCCTGCGTTTGCGATACGCCCGACGACGTCAATGCCGTCATTCAATTGGACGTCGAAGCGCAGGACGAATTCTATCAACTGATCGCCAAGGCGGAAGCCAGGGTTCAGGCACTTGCCTCATCTTCACGAAATAGCCTGTTTCTCGAAGCCGCCGAGTAACGCGATTTTTTCAACGAAATGCGCCATGTGCAGCGTCCTTCTGCGCGTCTAAAAGGACGCACGGCGCTGTCATGGCATGGAGAGCGATCATAACGCAGCGGGACACTCGGTCCGGTCACTCATTCGCCGCGGCGCCATCTCTCGGATCGCTCGCCATCACCATTGCCGTCATGTTTGCCGCGCTGTTCTGGCCGGCGGGCACGCTCGACTGGCCGCGCGGGTGGATTTTTCTCGGCCTGTTCCTTGTGCTGACATGTGTCGCGGTCATCTGGATCCGGCGGACGAATCCGGAGCTGTTTGCGGCGCGCAGCCGATACCAGAAGGGTACCAAACCCTGGGATGCCGTGGTGGCGACGCTGACGATCATTCTCTTTGCCGTCATTCTTCCGGTCGGCGCATTCGACGACGGATGGTTCCACTGGGCGCCACAGCCCGATTGGGTCGTCTTTATCGGCTATCTCCTGATGACATTAGGTTATCTTGGCCTGACCTGGGCGCAATCGGCCAACCGGCATTTCGAGCCGACTGTGCGCATTCAGACCGACCGTGACCACAAGGTGATCGACACCGGACCCTACGCCCTAATCCGCCATCCTGGATACGCAACAGCCATCGTGCTCAGCGCCGGCATGGCGCTGTCGCTTGGATCGCTCTACGCGCTGATCCCCGCCTGCCTGCTCGTCATCGTCCTCTTCGGCCGTACGCTCGGCGAGGAGGCCGAACTGCGCAAGGGCCTCGAAGGCTATGCGGACTATATGGTGCGTGTGCGTTGGCGCTGGATTCC
Organism: Rhizobium brockwellii; assembly: GCF_000769405.2. Classification (NCBI taxonomy): domain Bacteria; kingdom Pseudomonadati; phylum Pseudomonadota; class Alphaproteobacteria; order Hyphomicrobiales; family Rhizobiaceae; genus Rhizobium; species Rhizobium brockwellii. Next base: position 2,713,711 of record NZ_CP053439.1, on the reverse strand, counting down.
AGGCGTGTGGTGAACGCCTTGGCGGGCGCAAAGGGCGCCTGACCACCCGCCTCGCGATCCTATCAACCGATTTGCCTGAGATCCCGCGCGAAGCGTTGCCAGTTGGCGACGTAGTTTTTTGCCGAGTGGCGGATGGCTTCGATTGCCGCCTCATCGAGCACGCGTACCGCGCGGGCAGGTGTTCCGACGATCAGGGAGTTGTCGGGGAAATCCTTGCCTTCGGTCACCAGCGCATTGGCGCCGACGAGGCAGTTGTTGCCGATCTTCGCACCGTTCAGGATGGTCGCACCCATGCCGATCAGCGTGTTGTCGCCGATGGTGCAGCCGTGGAGGATGGCGTGATGGCCGATGGTGCAGTCTTTGCCTATCGTAAGCGGGAAGCCCATGTCGGTATGGGCCATCACGCCTTCCTGGATGTTGGTGCCTTCGCCGACGGTGATCTTCTCGTTGTCACCGCGCAGCACGGCGCCGAACCAGATGCCGACGTTCTCGCCGAGATCAATTTGGCCGATGATGTTGGCATCCGGTGCGATCCAATAGAGGCCGGCGGCGGGCAGTTTCGGTGTCGATCCGCCAAGCGCGTAGACGGGCATTGCTCTCTCCTCAGACGACCTCGACCGATAGCGTGGCGACGCCGTCGATGCCGCAATTGATGCGATCGCCCCTGGCCACCGCGCCGACGCCGGCGGGCGTGCCGGTCATGATGATATCGCCGGGTGCGAGAGTGAAGAGCTTTGACAGTTCGGCGATGATCTCCGGCACCTTCCAGATCATCTGGTTGAGATCGCCGTCCTGCACGCGGCTGCCGTTCTGCTCCAGCCAGATCTTGCCTTCAGCGGGGTGGCCGAGGCGGCTTGCCGGAACGATCGGTGAAACCGGAGCGGAATGTTCGAAGGCCTTGCCGACCTCCCAGGGGCGGCCGAGCTTCTTTGCCTCGCCCTGCAGGTCGCGGCGGGTGAAATCGATGCCGACGGCATAGCCGTAGATGCAGTCGAGCGCGTCCGCGGCCTCGATGTTCGCGCCGCCCGATTTCAGCGCCAGCACGCACTCGACTTCGTAATGCACGTCGTTCGACAGCGGCGGGTAGGGAAAGGCCTTGCCCGCCGGCAGCAGGTTGTCAGCATTCTTCTGGAAGAAGAAGGGCGGCTCGCGGCTGGGATCATGGCCCATCTCGATTGCATGGTCGGCATAATTACGCCCGACGCAATAGACACGGCGCACCGGAAAGCGCTCGTCACTGCCTTCGACCGGCAGCAAAACCGGTGCGGGACGCGGAATGACGGTGGCGGGATGGGGCATGGCGGGTTCTTCCTGTTTGCGAGTCTTGCCCCATCTTAGACGCAAAACATCGCGCCGGGAAAGCCGTCCTAGGCGTCCGGCTTCGGCGCATTGACGCTGTCACCGTCGCGGGTTAACCTTAGCCATGACCAGGACTTTTGCAGTTTCGACGATGTCTACGACCACCGCGCCGCGGTGGGTGGTAGACGCGTGAACTGAATTCCGTTCATTGCTGCTGAACCAACCCGCCGGAAACGAGCGGGTTTTTTGTTCCCGCTCGTCTCCCGTATTCGAGGACGAGATCGTGGACGATATCCAGAAACATGTTCTTGCGGAGCGGGCGCTGGCCGTCGCCCGCCACTGCATCGCCAGCCGCTATCCCAGGGCCGCATTCGCCTATGTCGCCGGCTCCATCATGCGCGGCGAAGGGACCGCCTTTTCGGACATCGATCTGGTCGTCGTGTTCCCGTCCCTCGAAAGAGCATGGCGCGAATCGTTCACTGAAGGCGGTTTCCCGGTCGAGGCCTTCGTCCATGATCCGCAGACGCTGGCGCATTATCTCCATCAGGATGCCGACGGCGGTTATCCCATCATGGCCAACATGGTTGTCACGGGCAGCATATTGGGGCCGGATATCGACAGCGCCCGCGTCATCCAGACAAGGGCGGCAAGGATGCTGGCGGCGGGGCCGAAACCTCTTGCCGGGGCAGACTACGACTTGCTGCGTTATCAGGTCACGGATCTGGCCGACGATCTGCGCGGAACGCGCCCGCCCGAAGAGATCGCCGCCATCGCCGCGCTGCTCTATCAGAAGCTCGCCGACCTGATCCTCCTCGGGCGTGGCGCGTGGGCTGGCCGGGGAAAGTGGGCGCCGCGTCTGATGAGAGAGCTCGACGCGCAATTGGCGACCGAATTCGACGCGGCGTTCAGGCTGGCGGCAGCCGGTGACGGCGCCCGATTTCTGGCTTTGGCCGATCGGGAGCTTGCCTTGCATGGCGGCCGCTATTTCGAGGGATACAGGCAGGATGCGCCCCTGGAAGCGCGCCGCCTGGAATAATTTGGTATCAGTCACATTGCCGCGTTTTGAAAATTGGATGGAAGATGCTTGAGAACGAATTCAAGGGTGCCTTGCAGTCGGCAGTGAGGCGCTCAGCCAGTTTGCGCCTCAGAATTCCCGTGGAAGGGGATATCGATTTCCTGACACGACTTTTTTCGCGCCCGGAATTGGTCGCACACCGACCGGTGCCGCGGCCTGATACACCGGAGGAAAGTGCAGCGAGGCTTGCGCGCGATGTCGGGCATTGGAAGGATCACGGGTTCGGGCGTTGGGCCGTTGAGGCGAACGGTGCGCTGATCGGTTTCGGGGGCGTGACCGTTTCCCAGGAGTTTGATGGCCTCAATCTTTCCTATCATCTGCAACCCGAAAGCTGGGGGCAGGGATATGCCACGGAATTGGTCAGGGAAACCCTGGTGTTTGCCTTCGAAGATCTGCGTGCAGAACGGGTGATCGGGCTGGTTCGCCCCGTCAACTTCGCCTCGAAGCGCATTCTTGAGAAATGTGGCTTCAACTTCGAGCGGGAGGTGATGCTGCATGGCGCGCCGACCAATATGTACGCCTTTGGCAAAACGAGCGGCTCATAAACGAACATCCGTTCGCAATTGTCAGGCGTGATGAGACGTCGTCGCCGGTCATTCCTCGCCGGATTCGGCCAGCGCGTCGCGGACGATCGCGTAATAGGGGGCAAGCTCGGGGATATCGGCGGCGAGCCTGTCGAAGGCGGGGTCGGATGGCGCAAGCGTGCCGGCGTATTTCGCTTGCGTGAAGGCCCGGTGGGCGGCAAGGGCTTCGGCGTCAGCGTCGTGCACGACGGTATAGACAGGCGAGGGCACGGTGCGGCCTTTGACGATGATGCGGTCGAGCTCGACGACGGTGTAGGTGCCGGCGACCAGCCTTGCGGTCTCCTCGCCGAGCAGCAGGGCTACGCCATAATTCTTCGAGGCGCCTTCGAGGCGGGAGGCGAGGTTGACGCTGTCGCCGAGGCAGGAATAGTCGAAGCGGCGGGTCGAGCCCATGTTACCAACGATGCATTCGCCGGTGTTGATGCCGACACCCATCTTCAGCACGTGCGGCCTGCCGCCGCGCTGGGTCGCCTCCCGCTCCAGCTCGCGGTTGAGGCTCGATATCGCCGCCTGCATGGCGAGCGAGGCTCTGACTGCGTGGAGTGCATGGTCGGGATCGTCGAGCGGCGCGTTCCAGAAGGCCATGATGCAGTCGCCCATATATTTGTCGATCGTGCCGCCATGATCCATCACCACGTCGGAAAGCGGCGTCAGCAAGCGGTTGATCAGGCCGGTGAGTTGCTCCGGATCATCCTTCAGCGTCTCGGCGATGGTGGTGAAGCCACGCACATCGGAAAACAACACCGACAGCGTGCGCCGCTCGCCGCCGAGCTTCAGCTGCGAGGGATCGCTCGACAGGCGCCTGACGAGATCGGGCGAGATATATTGGGCAAAGGCGCGGGTGATTTGGCGCTTGTTGCGGCGCTCCTCGGCAAAATCGAAGGCGGCCTGGCCGAAGACGACAGAGATATAGGCGACCGTCGGGCCAAGCGGCGAGACGAAGATATGGGCTAGCCGTATACCGGCGGCACTGACGGCGGCGAAGGCGAGCAGCGCCGCCGCGCTCGTCACGATCGTCAGCCATCCCGTCGAGCGCCAGACGGTGGTGGCGGCAAGCAGCACCGATATCAGGATGCAGGCAGCGACCGTCGGCAGCCGGGCTTCCGCGATCGACAGGCCGCCGCGGATATTGTCGTAGATCGTCGCCTGGATCTCGACGCCGGAGACGAGCTTGCCGGTATGAACGGTGTAGGGCGTCGCAAAGGCATCGACGCCACCCTTGTCGATCGCCGGTGCATTCTGCAGGCTGAGGCCGACCAGCACGACACGGTCCTTGAAATAATTCGGCGGCAGCAGATTCTTCGGGTCGAGCGCCTGGTAGTAGGAGACGGTGGGATAGCTGCGGGCTGGGCCGAGGGACTGGATGAGCCGGCCGGCGGGCAGAGTCTCGGGGGCGACGCCGGCGACCTTGGCCAGCATGGCGGCAAAGCCGTCCTCATAGCCCGGAATACGCCGGAAGGTGCCGTCGCCACTGAGTTCGACGGAGGCGATGCCAGTCACGGCACCTGCCTCGGTCAGCTGCGGCAGCGGTGTCGCACGGATCAGTTGCGAGGCCTGCGGCGTCTCGATCAACGTCTCGTCGCCGGCAAGGACGACATCCGGGCCGACGGCGTTAGTGATCGCGTTGTCGTTCTCCGGGGTCGAGGGTTCGGCCAGGATGATGTCGAGGCCGATGACGCGGGCGCCGGCGGCGCGCAACTGGGTGACGAGCTGGGCATGAAGGCTGCGCGGCCAGGGCCATTGCGCGTTGATATCGGCAAGCGAGGGTTCGTCGATCGCGACGATGACGGGTCCGCCGGGTGGCGGACGGGGATCGTCGACGGTCGAGAGATAGTCGAAGCTTCTGAGCTCCAGCAGTGACCAGGCGGGCAGGCGCGACAGCAGCGAGATGGCGATCAGCGTCGTCAGCGACAGCGCCAGCAGCCTGAGATGGCGGCTCCTGATCTGCCTGGCCTGCCGAGGCTTGTCCCGCACCCGCATCAGAAGCGGACTTTGAGCGTGCCCTTGAAGGCGCGACCCCAGCCGGACACGCCGGGCGTTATTTCGAAATCCTCGTCGAGCAGGTTATAGGCGGCCGCCTCCAGCGCGATGCGCTTGTCGAACGGTTCCCAGATCAGGTGGGCGTCGAGGCTCCAATAGTCGTCGAGCTTGGCGCCGAGATCGTCGCCATCGCGTTCGCCGATATAATTGGCCGCCAAGGTTGCCTTGACCTTCGCCTCGTTGACCCAGGTCAGCGCGATCTGGCCGGAGTTCGCAGGGATGTAGGGCAGGGAGCCGCCGTAGTTCGGCTCCAGCGGATCCTTGTTCTCCGATTCCATATAGGCATAGGTGGCGGAAAGGCCGAAACCGTTGCCGAGCGCGATATTGGCGGTGACGGCGGCGCGGTCGATGCTGCCGCGCGACAGCGGCAGGCTGTCGACGGCCGGCAGGGCGATCAGCGGCAGGTCGATCGAGAAATCATGCAACTCCTGGTGCTGGTATTCGACCGAGGTGAAGAAGCGATCGGTCCACTCGGCATCCCATTGCAGCGCCGCCGTATCGGCATAGCCATCGACGCCCACCGAATACTGGTTGGCCTGCAAACCGAGGATGCCAACCGGGGCAAGAGTGGGTACGCCGGCGTCGAGGCTCTGGCGCATGAAAGCGGCGCGCAGCCAATGGTTCTGGACGGGCGACCAGGCAAGGCCGAAGCGCGGCTCGAACCGGCTGACATCGACGCCATCGCCTTCCATTCGCGTGCCGAAGAGAGCATATTCGCCCTTGAGATTGGGCGTGATCTCGTGCAGCACGTCTATATAAGCGCGGCCGATATTGACGCGGTTGCTGAATGTATCCGGGCCGCTAGTCGTCTCGGGGACGACCAGGAAGCGCGGAAAGAGTTCATGAAGGCGAGAGAAGGTGGTCGTGCTGGCATCGATCCAGCCGCCTTCGATGCCGTACCGCCAGGTGAGCGGTCCGCTGCCGATGGAATGGCTGAGAGCGCCGATATAGGTTTTCGAGGACAGCTCCTCGGTGCCGTCCAGGAACGGAATAATGTCGGGGTCACGCAGGCCAAGAACCGGCGCATCGTCGACCTGAAGGGAGGTGGAAGTCCGCGACTTGCTTTCCGAATAGAGGAGGGCGCCGTTCAATATGTTTTCGTAGCTGAAAGTATGACTCCAGCCGAGGCCCGCATTGGTCGTCTCGCTGACATTGCGCCTATAGCTGTATTGCGAAGAGATTTCAGTCGGTACCCCAGCGCCTAGCAGGTTGAGGAAGTCCGTCAGTGCGGAGCCGGCCGATAGCGCGTTCAGCGTGCCATCGTTCTTGGCATGGTTGACATAGGCCACTACGCGATCGTCTGGCGTTACCGTTGCGGTCAGGTAGCCATTGCCGCCGACGATCTTGTTTTCGGTCTCGAAGCCGCCGAAGTCGCGATAATCCCCGTCGAGCGCCAGTTCTTCCCATGTCAGGTTGCCGTAGAAGCTGAGAGGGATCGTCTCGTTGGAGAAGCCCTGGATCTCAGCCTCGCCGATACGCCTGGTATGGCCGTCGACGCTGTTGATGCCGCCGCCGAGTGAGCCTTCGATGAAGGGTGTGCGCAGCAGCGTTGCCGAGCGCGAACGACCGGAAAGCATGTGCGGATCAAGCAGCAAGCCCTGGATAAAGGATGAGTAGCTCGATGCGTTGTTGCGATACTGGATGACATTATCATCGCTGAAGCTCGTCGCGTTGACGAAGGGGAAGATGCTGCCTTTGATCGACTGATCGATATAACCGCTGCCTTCGAAGGGACTGAAGACGGCATCGCCATAATAACGGCCCCACGCGTCCAGGCCCTGCAGGCGGAAGGCGTTGTTCAGCGTCGAGCCGGCATCCTGGTTGGCGCCGAGCGCGCTGTAGTCGCCGCCGCGCGCCCTGGAGCGGCGGAGAAATTCCTGGGCGTTGCGGATCGCGCCGTCGGCGTCGTAGTCGTCGATGTCGACGGCGGTGCGGAAGGAGGAGATGACGGGATCGTTCTTGTCGAGCCTGTCAGCATTGTCGACCGCCTGTGCGGAGGGGATGCGGTCACCCTTTTCGTAATGGGCGGCGGCGAGCATCAACTGTGACTGCGAATGCGCCGGATTGGCGGTGCTGGCTGCCAGCAGGTCCGCCAGCGCCTTGTCGCGTTCGCCGGTCTGCAGGTAGTAGCGGCCGCGGGCGAGGAGAGCGATGTCGTAGGATGGATCGACCGCGAGCGCCGCATCGATCTCGCGCTTGGCATCCTTCATCCTGGACTGGTCGAGATAGAGAATGGCAAGATTGCCGTGGGGAACCGGGTCCTGCGGATCGAGCGCGATCGCCTTCAGGAAGGCCGCCTCGGCCTCGCCATTGGCGTCGCGGGCGCTCTGCAGCAGGCCCATCGAGTTCAACGATCCCGACGCCCCCGGCGCAAGCTCGATGGCGCGGTTCAGATCGGCCAGGGCGCCGTCGATGTCGCTTTCGTAGCTCGCCTTGTAAGACGCACGCGCGGCAAGGGCGATCGGATGGTTCGGATCGAGCGAGAGGGCGCGGTTCACCGCCTCCTGCATCTGGGCGCGGTCATCGATCAGCTGCGCCAGCTGGGCGCGGATCGCGGGCAGGGTGGGATCGTCGGGAAAACGCTTCTCGGCGTCCCTGATTACATCGACAGCGGCGCGCGGGTTTTGCAGAAAGCCGGCGGTGTAGGCCTGCATGATCGCGCCATAGGGGCCGACAGCTGATGACGGCGGCTTTTCGACATGGGCGGGATCGGCAAGCGAACGGGCGAAATAGCCGCCATATTGCGCCATGTTCCGGCGGTTGGCGTCGAGATGCGGCAGTGCTGCCGCAAATAGCCTTGCGGCTTGGTCGTAGCGTTTTTCGGAGCCGGCGATCGTGGCATCGATCAGGTCGACGCGGGCCTTCTGGGCGGTCGTCAGCTTACGGCCCCGAACTTCCTGAAGCGTGGCGGCTGCAACCTGCCGGCCATCGAAGGCGCTCTGCACTTCGGCAAGCACCAGCCAGTCTTCTGTGGTGCGACGCTCCGGCGGCAAAGCCAGCAGCCGGCGGCGCTCTTCGGCCATGCGGCCTGCCGGCAACGGAGAGGTCGGCATCAGCCCGAAGCCGTCGCGGAGGTTCAGGTAGAACAGCATCTGCTCGCGATCGTCCGGCGTGACGATGACGAGCTTGCGCGGCGCCTGGCCGATGGTCGCCACAGCCCCTTCGCCCTCGTTTACCTCGACGCTGCCCTGGGGGTTGGTGAGCGCGACGCGGCCTTCGAGCACGATCATCGAGGTCTTGTCGCCTTCGACTGTCATGGTCCAGTCAGTGCCGCGGATGGCGGCCGCCGCCGCCGGCGTCTCCACCGTCAGGCCCTGGCCGCCGCGCTCGGCGCGCGCCCAGATCGTTCCCGATTGCAGCTCCAGCGTCGTGTCGCCGCTCGCGGCCATCTTCTTGACCTGCAGTGATGAGTTGCGGCCGAGGCGGACCTGAGTGTGATCGGAAAAGACGATGGCGAGCTGGCCGTTGGCATTGGTGCGCAACACGTCGCCTGTCAGGAGATCCTGATTGATGTCGACGACACGCCAGTTCGAGACGTCGATGAAGCGGACTTCCTCGCCGGTCTTGCGGGCGATGACGGAACCGGCGACCGGTGTTGCACGCTGCACGGGGTCAGCCGCCGCCGGTGGCGAAAAGCCCGGCACGACAAATGCAAGCGCCACCCCGGCGCGGCAGATGTTTTTCCAGCGACCCAGCATGACCCCAACCCCCGCTTCCCCTTTGTCCAAGTAGAAAAGAAAAGTCAAGCGTAATGCACACGTGTTCTTGAATTCCACGTGAAGTGTAATATCAGGGAAACACTTATGGATGGAGTATTCTGGTGAGCGAATTCGAGAGTACAGCTGAACTTATGCCAAGCGAACCGTCGACGGGCGACATCGGCGCCGGGTATTTCGATCATATCAAGAAAATCAATGACATATTTTATGATCAGATCAAGATCTCGGACCAGAAGGCCGCTTATATCTTTACTTTCATGCTGGCCTTCCTGGTGAGTTCCAGCGATGTCAGGGCAGTCTTCAGCCTGGCGCGCTACGTGAGCGGGACGCCGGGCAGTATGCTGTTCTCCGGCCTGCTTGCCGCAGCTTCGGTCTTCTCGATCCTGTCGGCGATCCTCGTCGTACTGCCGCGCCATTTGAACAGCTCGACGTCACTGTTCTGGGGCGCTTGGCACGGTCATCGCGACCGGTTCTTCGATGCGGCGCTGCGACGCGACGAGCGCTACCTTTTCGAGCAGTATTTCGAAAACGCCGACATCCTCTCCACCATCGCCCGCAACAAATACCGCTGCGTCACTTTTGCGTTCCGCGGGCTAATGGTGAGTGTGATCGCCTATGTGCTGCTGTTGGTGGTGGCGTGAGCGCGGCACGCCCAGGAAAATCTCCCCTAAGGTGTCTTTGGGGGGCGTCGAAGGGCGAGATGGGCTCCGCCGGGCGCGCCGAAACGCGCCCGGCCGTTTTCATCCCTCGACTTCGAGGATGAGTTCAAGTTCGATCGGCAGGCCTAGAGGCAGGCTGGCGACGCCGAGCGCGACGCGGCCGGAGAGCTTCTCCTCGCCGAAGACCGCAAGCAGCATTTCGGATGCTTCGTCCGCAACCTTTGGGTGGTCGCGGAAATCGCCTTCGGTGGCGATATAGACGCGCTGAAAGCATTGAAGGACACCCTATGGCTTCCTTTGCATTGAAGGCTTCCGATTCCATCACCGAAAATTGAAGCCGTGCGCGCGGGCGAGCATCCTGCGTCGGCCAAGCTGTGTTAGAGTTTGCTGGCTTGGATGGCGCAGGGATTGGATGACCAATGCTGACGACACTTGCGGTGCTTATGGGTCTTACAGGCCTTACCCCGGCCGCGCAGGCGGGCGGAAGCGAGGTTGATGTGACCCTCGTGCTTGCCGTCGACACCTCGCGGTCGATGGATTTCGAGGAGATCGGCATCCAGCGCGAGGGTTATGTCGAGGCGCTCAAGCACAAGGAATTCATCGACGCGGTGAAGGGCGGGCTGACCGGCCGCATCGCCATCAGCTATTTCGAATGGGCAGGCTATGTCGTCCAGGATTCCGTCATCGACTGGCAGGTGATCGAGACGGAAGAGGATGCGATCGCGTTTGCCGACAAGCTCGAAGCAAGGCCAATTGCCACCCAGCGGCGCACATCGATCTCCACCGCGATCGCTCAGGGCGCCAGTATGATCGTTTCCAGTCCTTTTCCGTCGAGGCGACAGGTGATCGATGTTTCCGGCGACGGGCCGAACAATTCCGGCGATCCCGTCACTCCCGCCCGCGACAAGGCGGTGGAAGCCGGCATGATCATCAACGGCCTCGCCATCATGCTGCGGCCCTCCGATGCGCCGAACGGGCTCGACAAATATTATGCGGATTGCGTGATCGGCGGCCCCGGCGCCTTCGTGCTGCCGGTCCGCAAGATCGAGGATTTCGCCGTTGCCGTGCGCCGCAAGCTGGTGCTGGAGATCAGCGACCTAAGCCTGCCGGCGACGGTGCAGAAGATCGCTGGCGCTGAGGCGGGCACTGACTGCCTGATCGGGGAGAAGCAGTGGCGGGACATCTTCGACCGCTGATGCCAGAACAGGATGATTTTAGGCCGGGTCAGCCTAAAATCTCAAATCCTGTCCTGAATTGCAGAGTCAGAGCATGATGTCGTCCGAAAACCGCGCACACTTTTCGGCATCATGCTCTACCGGGTCAGCGCGCCGTAGTTATATCAGTCAGTATTTGGTAAGCGGCAGAGACGCGATCCTCGTTGGGATAGTTTTTATTGGCCAAGATGACGATGCCAACTCGCTCTTCCGGGATGAATGCGACATAGGCGCCGAAACCATTCGTTGAGCCGGTCTTATTGATCCATACATCGTCGCGCGGTTCCATTGCGGGCATCAGTTGCTTGACGGGAGTGGTCTTCAGCATCGCGCTGGAATTGTTGTCCATCAGCGTCGCCGGCGTCGCGGGATAGGAATATTGCTCCCAAATAAGGTCTTGGGTCATCGCGCCGACATCGAAGTATCCCGTGTGCGTGTTCGTGATCGCCTGCTGGAGCTTCTCGTCCAGTTCGACCAGACCCATGTTCGCGTCGATGAACCGGATCATGTCGCCGGCTGTGGATTTCACTCCATAGGCCTCGGACGAAAGAATGGCGGGTGTCATCCGAGCCGGCTCACCGCTTCGCTTGTAGCCTTGGGCATAGTCGGCCATTCGCGATTTCGGCACATCGATAAACGTGCTTTTCAATCCAAGGGAGGGAAACAACTGGTCTTCCATAAGAGCTGCGAAATCTTTGCCCATGCTTTTTGCCGTTATATATCCGAGCGCGCCGATGCTTGGATTGGCGTATGTTCGGTGCGTTCCGGCGGCATATGATGGTTTCCAGCTTGCGAAATACTCCATCAGCTGCTTTTCGGTTTTTACTTCATCGGGAACTTGCAGCGGAAATCCGCCAGCCGTGTGCGTGCCCAAATTCATCAGCACGACATCGCCGAAGGGCCTTCCCTTCAACGACGGAAGATATTTGCTCGCCTTGTCCGACAGCGAAAGTCGGCCGGTGACATCCGCGTAGGAGGTGAGGGTGACTGTAAACGTTTTGCTGATCGATCCCAGTTCGAACATGGTCGCCGGGGTGACGGGCCTGTTGGTGTCCTTCGATTCGACGCCGTAGTTGAAGATGTGGTTCTGTCCGTCAGCGGTGATGGCAACGGCAATGCCCGGAATGCCGTATTTGTCCATGATTGGTTTTATCGTGGCGTCCGAGATGGTTTTCAGTTTCAGTTCGTCAGCTGCAAAGCCACTTGTGGAAATGCATGTCGAGACCAATGCGGCCGATAGAATTCCTATCCAATCACGCTTCATTTCTTCATCCTCTGAAAGCAGCTTCATCAGCAGCGCTAAGGCGCATGAGGACGGCATTTAATGGCACTGTTTTGCGGCAGCAAACGATGATATCTCGGAGGAGATCCAAGAAAATCTAGGGCTAAGATGGTTCGACAATTCCTCCCCTTAAATGGCTTGAGGGCCTTCGAAGCATCGGCGAGACATCTCAGCTTCACCCGGGCCGCGATCGAGCTTTGCGTTACCCAAGCCGCCGTAAGCCAGCAGGTCAAAAGCCTGGAGAAGCGATTGGGGGCTGCGCTTTTTCAGCGCCTCCCAAGAGGCTTGAAAATCACCGCAGAAGGCGAAGCCCTTTTGCCAACCTTGACCAATTCCTTCGATCAGATGGCGATCACGCTGGACCGGATTGAAGCCGGGCAGGTTCGGGAATTGCTGTTCCTGGGCGTGGTGGGAACGTTTGCCGTCGGCTGGTTGTTGCCAAGGCTTTCGGATTTTCAACAGCAGCACCCGTTCATCGATGTGCGCGTTTCGACAAACAATAATCGCGTCGATATCGCCGCCGAGGGACTGGACTTTGCCATTCGCTTCGGCAGTGGCTCCTGGCATGGCACAGAAGCGCTGCGCCTGTTCGAGGCTCCGCTCTCTCCTCTGTGTACGCCCAAATTGGCCGAGCGTTTAAGGTCGCCTTCAGACCTGGTCGAGGCGACGCTTTTGCGGAGCTATAGGGCGGACGAGTGGAGCACCTGGTTTGCGGCAGCGAGCGTTCCGCCGGCGGCGCAGATAAATGCGGGTATCGTATTCGACTCTTCCCTTGCCATGATGGAGGCGGCCCTGCAAGGACTGGGGATCGCCTTGGCGCCGCCGTCGATGTTTTCCAGACATCTGTCATCGGGAGCTATAAAACAGCCTTTTCCTACGACCATATCGTTGGGGAGCTACTGGCTAACCCGGCTGCAATCGAAGCCGCCAACTGCAGCCATGCTCACATTTTCCGATTGGATAACGTCGCAGATGTCTCCCGCATCGCAATGACGGCTTCCGGCGCACCCAATATCCGACTTCGGACCGCGCCGCGGTGGATGGGGCCGGCACGAAGCCGAAATGTTTCTGGAAGCGGATGGCGAAGCGCGAGGCGGACTCGTATCTGACGTCCGGGCGATATGGCCGACGAGATAATCGGTTGACTGCAACAGCGAGATGGCGGGGGACTGACGCCGGCAAGGAGACCGGTGAGATTGATGAGGCGAAGACACGATAAAGTGTTTCGGTATGGCGGGCGCCATACCGAAGTTCCCTTACTTCTCAGAGGATGTCACCGCCTATAGAGGCAGCTGCTTGCCGGCCTGTTCGCTGACCATGTATTCGGCGTACCAGTCCGGCCAGTTGTCGTCGTGTTTGCCGCCGTTTCGCTTCTCGTGTTCACCGTGGGCGGTCGCCGCACGGCGCATGGCTGAAGCGAGATCGGTCGAGGTCGTGAATGTCGTCCCGTCGCCGTCGATGCGTCCCGGCAGGCGCGTGGTCACTTCCTGGAACAGCCAACCGTTGCCGTCGGGATCCTTGAAGGAGGCGAAAGAGCGGTAGCTGCGGTGATCGGGATCGCGACCGGCAATCCGCAGCCGCCCGAACAGATAGGGTTCGTCCTTGCCGGCATAGACGCCGGCTGCATCATGGAAGACTTCGCTGACCTCGACGCCGCGGGCGATGAGATCACGGCGGGCGGCCTCGATGTCGGAGACGACGAGGTAGAGGCCCTGTGCGGAGCCGGGGGCGGCGGCCGTGACGTTCTTGCCGAAGATGATCGCGCAGCCGGAGCCGGGCGGCGTAAACTGGATCACCCGAAAATCGGCATCATTGGCGAAGTCGGCGTCGAGCCGCCAGCCCAGCCCGTCGTAAAAGCGCTTGGCGCGGTCGACATCGGAAACAGGGATGACGACCACCTCGAGCTTGGTGTCGACGGGCTGTGTTCTCGGGGTCTCAATGGGGGGGTCACTGCGCATGGCATTGCTCATCTTCAGCTCCTTGGCGTTTTGGATGCGTTAAGAATGGCGATACATGTCGCCGACCAGTGGACCACAGCGCGGTGAGGCCGTCGAATCAATTATTCTGTCCGATTTGGCTGGTATTGGCAGATTTTTATCGAAGCGGCGGGACTGTTCCCGCCGTCTTCTGTTCGTCGAACCGCTGAGACTACGCGGCAAGAGCGGCGCGGGTTTTGCCGATCGTCAGAGCTGCCTTTGCCGCTTCACGGCCTTTCTCGACGAAATGTGCGCGGTAGATTTGCTTGTGGTGCTCGGTTTCCTGATACTGATGCGGCGTCAGCGACACCGACAGTACCGGTACGCCGGTATCCATGCCGGCGCGCATCAGCCCATCGACGACGGCCTGGGCGACGAATTCGTGGCGGTAGATTCCGCCGTCGACGACGAAGGCGGCGGCAACGACGGCGCCGTAACGTCCGGTTGCCGCAAGATCGCGGGACAGCAGCGGCATCTCGAATGCGCCGGGAACATCGAACACGTCGACCTGCTCGGGCGGAACGAGCTGGTAGAAGCCATCAAGGGCGCGGTCGACGATGTCAGCGTGCCAACTGGCTTTGACGAAGGCATAGCGGGTGGGTGTCATGGTAATCTCCTTTGGCGAACAGACACATCACCCAAGGCGATCACGAACGTCCCCGACAGCCGCAAGGGCGGCAGGAACGCACGTTCTCTTTCATCCGGACTATGACCGTCGGCTCAGGCATCTCACCTGATCTGCTGACCCTTCCTAAGAAGGCGCTCGCGGGCTCGCAATCAGAATTGCATACCGCCGGTAGGGACTTGCACCCCGCCCTGAGAACGGCGCGGACAATAGGGGGAAGGCGGCGGGCTGGCAATAGGTCGAAATGCTTTCGCGGCCGGAGCTGGATCAGGGCTCCCTAAGAGCGGCGATTCCGTTCGTTCGTCGATGGCGACGGACAATCCCTCTTGCGGACGAGGAGCTTGCGCCTACATGCTCTCGGTGAGGGCATCCACGTCAGAAGCACGACAAGACAGGACGCGCTGTCTCCGCCTGGGCGGGGCCGTGACAACCATGGGAGAGAGTGATGCCAGAATCTTTCGTCGTTCACCGCGAGGCGCATATCGCGGCGCCGCCGGCCGCAGTGTTTGCGCTGATGATCGATCCGGAGAAGATCCTGCGCTGGATGGGAACGGAAGCGCAGGTCGAGCCGCAGCCCGGCGGGCTCTATCTCGTCAACGTCACCGGCGCCCGCTTTGCGCGCGGCTCGTTTCGTGAGGTGGTGCCGGTTCATCGCCTTGCTTACAGCTTCGGCTGGGACGGCAGCGAAGTGGTGCCGCCAGGGTCGAGCCTGGTCGAGATCGATCTGATCGAGCAGGGGGGCGGAACGCTGCTGCGGCTCACCCATAGCGGCCTGCCCAGCGCCGATCAATGCGCCGGCCATGCGGAAGGCTGGGCGCATTACCTCGGGCGCCTGACCGAGGTCGCCGGCGGGCGTGATCCGGGTCCCGACGCTTTTTACGGCCGGACATGAACAATTTTTGCGGGCAACCGTGCGTCTCTGAAGCGCTTCTTTTTCCCCGCAAACATGAACGCGCAGTTCATCTCCAGTTCAATTTGGCGGCCATAAGGTGTGGGCGGCTGGATTGAAATGGAGTTCTCGATGAAGGCACTTTCTATCGCGGCTGCCTTGCTCGCTGGCAGCCTCTCGATCGGTACCGCGGAGGCGATGCCGATGGGGACAATCAATGTCCAGAGCAATGTCACAAAGGTCGACTACGCCTGCGGTCGCGGATGGCATCTGACGCGCTGGGGCGAATGCCGGCGAAGCTGGAGACGCCCGCCGCCGGTCGCTTTCTACGGTGGTCCGCCCCGCTGGGGCTGGGAGCGGCGTCACCGCGATTGGGATGGGCCGCGCTGGCGCCATGAGCGGCGTTGGGATCGCGACCGTCGTTGGCGGGATGACTAAGGGTCTCGCTTAGATGCAAATGGACGAAGGCCGGAGCGATTTTTGCCCGGCCTTTTCTCATGAAACGGCTTCGCTGACGCTGACAGCCAGCGTTCTTGCGATTTGCTCGAGAGGGTCAGATCCTGCTGACGAGGCAGTGCTTGTCGTCGATCAATTCCTCTAGTTCGACGGGATCCTTGACACCGAATTCGAACCATTCGACGAGTTCCTTCGCCTTGCGGCTGCTCTCCTCCGCCGTCAGCTCGACCTGATACCTTTCGCACCATCGCCGAAGGATCGACGTCAGCAGCGTCATGTCATTCCCATCCAGCGGATCTTTCGGCCAGAATATCGTGCCCATCGTACCCCTCAATCACACGATGACGAATGGCCCTATAATGGAATCAAAGTCGCGCAAGTTTAAAGTGTTTATTTTTTGTTTTCCACCGCGGCGCATGGTTTTTCGACAGGGGAGTGGACGTCTTTTTCCGAGCCCGGGGATGACCGCAAGCGGTCACTCCGGGATGTCCTTGCGGCCGCCCCGGTGAGCGTGCGATGTTAAGCTATGGATCTGCCATCCCCCCTTGCCTGGCTGGTTGACGAGGCCGGGGCCTTGCCTGGTCCCGAACGGTTTCTGGCCGAGCTCGGGCGCCGGTTGCTGGCCGATGGCCTGCCGATTTCCGGCGGCGCGCTGACGCTTTCGGTGCAGCATCCGATCATTGCGCGGCGTACCTGGCTGTGGCGGGCCGAGACCGGTGCTGTCATCGAGGCTTTGGCCTTTGCCGCGGCGCCGCAGAGCGAGGCCGGGCGCGAGTGGCTGGCCGGGCTCGGGCCGGTATGGGAAGCCAGGATCGGGCCTGCGCAGGATAATCAGGCATTGGACAGCCCGCTGCTCGGCTGGGCGGGGGTTGCAAACGGGGCAGGGAGCAGCGCATTCGGCCGGGTCCAGGCTGGCCTGCTGCGCGAAGTCGCGCGTTTTTCCGCAGCCCCGCTCGCCGCTTTGGCGGCGCGGGAGGCGCGGGCCGCGCTGCTTGAAGCCTATCTCGGCCGGCGCAGTGCCGCCCGGGTGCAGGCCGGCGCCCTTGCCCGCGGCACCGGCGAGACCATCCGCGCAGCCCTTCTCTGCGCCGATCTGCGCGACTTCACCGCGCTCTCCGAAGTGACCGAGCCTCACGTCATGATCACGGCATTGGACGCTTGGTTCGACCGTGTCGCAGGCGCCGTGCATGCCTTCGGGGGCGAGGTGCTGAAGTTCATCGGCGACGGTGTGCTGGCGATCTTTCCGGTCACGGTTACGTCGGGCGAGGGCGACTCTGCCCGAGGGGATCGCGAGGCCTGCGAGGCCGCACTGCGCGCGGTCGCCGCCAGCCGTGCCGGCATGGTTCATCTCGACCAGGTGCGCCAAGCGCAGGGGCTGGCGCCGCTGCCCTTCGGCGCAGCATTGCATTTCGGCGAGATCCTGTGGGGGAATATTGGTGCTGCAGACCGGTTGGACTTCACCGCCATCGGCCCCGCCGTCAATCTGGTCAGCCGGCTGGAAGGGCTGTGTAAGCCGCTCGGCCGAAGCGTTCTGATCTCGGGCGCGGTGGCGGCGAATACGGCGACGACCCTGATCCCGCTCGGAGAACATCTATTGCGCGGCATCGCCCAACCTTGTGCGGTCTTCACCCTGCCGGAGGATTGAGCCGCGGGCAGGGTGCTCGCATTTATGCAAAGAAATCTTTGCAAAGATATCTTTGCAATAGTAGGCTGCCGGCATGAAAAATCCGCGCCCGCAGCCTGTTCAATCCGTCGCCACACCCCGCACCCTCAGCCGCGTCGTGCCCGATCCGACCGCGCTGAAGGCGCTGACGCATCCTGTCCGGCTGCGCATGCTCGGCATGCTCAGGCTCGATGGACCCGCCACGGCGACGCAGCTGGCCGTGCGGCTAGGCTTAAATAGCGGCGCGACCAGCTATCACCTGCGCCAGCTTGCCCAATACGGCTTCATCGAGGAAGCGCCCCATGCTTCGCGGCGCGACCGTTGGTGGCGCGCCAGCCACGAGCTCACCTCGGTGCCGGCAAGCGAGGCCGACGGCGAAGCGTTGGATCTCGATCTCGCCTTCAACCAGGCAATACTCTCTCTGCAGGTCGGCCAGATGCAGCAGGCGCTGGAGGAATATGCCGAGCTGCCGGCGGAGTGGCGCAAGGCGAGTACGGCCAGCGACATCATCATCCCGATGACGGCGGAACAGGCCGAAGCTCTGACCAGGCGGCTGACCGATATCATTCTCGAAGCGATGCGGGTGGCTCCGCCTTTGGGGGAGCTGGCATCCTCGGATATGGTTCCCTTCTCGATCATGCTGCACGCCTTTGCCTATCCGGGCCGGCTCCCGCACAGCGAAGGGGATGGCAAGCCATGATAAGGGGTGGGCCATTCCTGGCGCTTGCCGCGGCCGAGACGCTTTCGCTTTCCGGCACGCGGCTGTCCACCATCGCTATCCCCTGGTTGGTGCTGAGCACGACGGGCAGCCCCGTTTTAACCGGGCTGGCGGCAATGATGGAAATGCTGCCTTATGTCGCCGCCAAGGCGCTCAGTGGACCGTTGATCGACCGCGTCGGCCCCAGGCGCATCGCGGTCGTCTGCGACACCGCCTCGGTGGCCGTGGTGATGCTGGTACCGCTCCTCGATTGGCTCGGCCTGCTTGATATGCCGCTGCTACTGCCTGTTGTCTTTGCCATGGGTGTGCTGCGCGGTCCATCCGATGCTGCCAAGCAGGCGATGGTGCCCGATATTGCCGAATTGGCGGCCGTGCCGCTCGAGCGGGTGACCGGCCTCGTTGGCGCCATCGAGCGGCTGGCCTCGACGGCGGGTGCGGCCGGTGCCGGCGCGCTGATCGGCCTTATCGGCCCGGGCCAGGCGCTGGTGGTCAATGCCGTCACCTTTGCCGCCGCTGCGCTGATTGTGGGCGTAGGCATCCCCGGATTGCGGCGCGTCTCCGAGCCGCGCGGCCTGCCCGAGGCCCGGTCGGGCGGGATGTCCTCCTATCTCGGCGATCTCAGGGAAGGCTGGCGCTTTCTGCGCGGCGACGCGGTGCTCGTCAGCATCGTCATCATGGTGGCGACCACCAACCTGCTGGACCAGGCCTATCACGCGGTGTTGCTGCCCGTCTGGACGCAGAGTTCAGGCCATGGCCCGGAATTGCTGGGGGCGATGTTTTCGGCCTTCACCGGCGCCTCGATCGCAGGTGCTGCGATTGCCGCTGCGATCGGCGAGCGGATGCCGCGCCTGATGGTTTATACCGTGGCCTTCCTGCTGACCGGATTTCCGCGCTTTCTCGTTATTGCGCTGGATGCGCCACTCCCCATCATCTTCCTCACCCTGGCAATCGCAGGATTGGCCTCGGGCTTCCTCAATCCGATCCTGTCGGCGGTGATCTTCGAGCGCATCCCCAAGCCGCTGACCGGCCGCGTCACCGCGATGAACGCCGCCCTCTGCTTCGCGCTCATCCCCTTCGGCGGCCTCATCGGCGGCGCCCTGATCAGCACTATCGGCCTCGCCGCGGCGCTCTCGCTCACTGGGCTTGCCTATCTCGCCGCAACCCTCTTTCCCCTGGCGCTGAAGAGCTTCCGCGGCTTCGACAAGCCTATCACCCAGACCTAGCGTCGCGGTTGCGTGCCTCGCTCTGGTCTCCAAGCTCCTCGACCATCAGATCGATGAAGCGTCGGACACGCGGTTCCAGCAGGCGCTTGTCGGGATAGAGAGCGACGATCTTTGCGCCGTCAGTTTCGAGGCCGGGCAGGACGTGCCGGAGGCGCCCGGCGACGAGATCGTCGGCGACGAGAAAATCGGGAAGGAGGGCAATCCCCAGTCCCGCCAGGGCGGCGTCGCGGATCGCCTCGCCGCTGTCGAGCCTCAGGCGGCTGTGGCCCTGCGCCTTGATCCAGGAACCGCCTTCCCCGCGAAAGCGCCAGCCCTGCCTTTGATTGCGGCCGGCGAAGATCAGGCAATCATGGACCGCGAGATCGTCGATATCGCGGGGCTCGCCGCGCTCGGCAAGGTAGGACGGCGAGGCGCAGAGCCGCGCCTTATAGGTGGCGATCACGCGCGAGACTAGGCGGGTGTCCGTCTCCGTCGCGCCGACCTGGATCGCCAGATCAAAGCCTTCCTCGACAATGTCGGCCGGGCGATCGGTGAAGCTCACTTCGACCTGGACCTCGGGCCAGGCCCGAAGATATTTTTCAAGCAAAGGCAGCACGATGAGCCGCCCGAAGGCATCGGAAACGGTAAGCCGGAGAACGCCTCGCAGCGTGCTGTTCTGCCCCGCCACGCTCGCCT
The DNA here is from genome assembly GCF_000769405.2 of Rhizobium brockwellii. Lineage (NCBI taxonomy): Bacteria > Pseudomonadati > Pseudomonadota > Alphaproteobacteria > Hyphomicrobiales > Rhizobiaceae > Rhizobium > Rhizobium brockwellii. The sequence continues at coordinate 2,693,614 of NZ_CP053439.1, read as the reverse complement.
CCGCCTCGTCGACCGATGCAAGGATATGCAGCCCGCGCTCGTAGAACATCCGGCCTTCGTCGGTCAGGCTCAGCGTCCTCGTCGTGCGGTTGAGCAGGCGCGCGCCGAGCCGGTCTTCCAGGCGGATGACCGCCTTGCCTGCCGCCGAACGGGACAGGCCCATGGCTTGGCCGCCGGCGATAAAGCTCCCCGCATCCACGACGGCCATGAAGATCAGGATATCGTTCAGGTTCGTACGCGGCATGAGACAACTCGAGCGGTTCGGCTACGTCAATAAGTCGGGCAGTCATGGGATCGTTCAAGACCCGGACCATCAACGCCCATCGCGGCAGTAAGGTCCCCACGCTTCGCTTTTATGTAGACGTCCCTTCGCCAATCAACCTGCTATAGCAGCCATCGCACCGGATCGCAGGTCAAAGATGGGCACTGGAAAGCCGGGCTACAGCATGTCGCCGAGGCTCCAGTGGTTGTTCCATCGGACGTCGATCTCGTCGTCGACATTCTGATATCTGATGTCGGTGGAGAGGCGCAGCCGCCGGCTGCGGTCCTGATTGGTGGTCGAGGCGTGGATCATGTAGGGCGAGTGAAGCACCACGTCGCCGGTCTCATAATCGGCGGCGAGCCAGCGGGTGTCGAAGCGCTCGGCCATATCGGGCAGATCCTTCGAGATCCAGCCGCCTTCCGCCATGTGGCGGTTATAGGCATTGATCCGCTCCTCCGGCGAAAGATCGCCACTCGTGGCCTGGAACTCGGCTTCCATCTTGACGCCCAGCGCGTGCGAGCCTTCGAGGTAAACCAGGCCACCCATCTCGGCGGGGATGTCGCCGATTGGAATCCAGGCCGTCACCAGGCGGCTGGTGCCGCCGCGGAGATAGACGAGATCATAGTGGGCGGGCGTGGCCGTCGGCGATCCCGGTTGGACGAAACGCATGAGCTTGCGCTTGTGCAGATAGGAGATGCCTTGCAGGAAATCGTCCATGAAGCGGGCGAGCGGCGGTTGCGCACAGAAGCCTTCATAGGCGGCTGAGCGGACGAGCGACATCAGGCGCCGGTCCGCCAGGCTCCTGTCGAAGCCACCGGCAGACGCGATGCCCAGAGAAAAATCGCTGCCGGGATCGACCAGGCCGGTTTCGGCGAGATGTTCAAAAACCCAGCGGCGGAAGTCGATCACATCGGCCCGCGGCAGAAGGCCTTTCAGCCAGACATAGCCATCGTCCTGGAAGCGGCGGCGGATGGCATCGACGCCGATGGCGGGATCGGTCGGGGTGAGCCAGCCCGTTCGCTCCACAGGCAAGGTTTTGCCATGGGCGGCAAGGGGAAATTCCGGCTTTCGGACCTGCATGACCTCCGCGGCAATTGACATTTCACTCCTCCGTCGCTTGAGTTGGCTTGTCATCAATTACCTGATCCGGCGGGCCAACCGACATAGAGGAAATTCATAACTGGACTTTTCGCTCATCATGAGAGACACCGAGGCCATCTATAGAACGCCGCTTACCGCTGCCGGCGGACTAGCTGTCACGGGCAGCGGCAGGCAGCATGCCCGCCGTGCGGTGACGGACCGGAAATTACCGAGTTTCGCCGTCGTGCTGGTGGAGCGGGGGCAGGGCTGGCTAGAAACCGCCGCCAGCGGCCGCATGAGCCTGACCGGACCTGCACTGTTCTGGCTGTTTCCCAACCGGGTGCATTCCTATGGCCCCGACGAAGGCGGCTGGGACGAGCGCTGGGCGCTTTTCGAAGGATCGTTCACGCGGGACTTCGTTAGGCTGAGGATCATGACCGAGCGACATCCGGTCGTCGCCTTGCATCATCTCGATGAGGTGGTGCGGCTGTTCGGCAAGCTTCATGCCGATCTGCTTGATGACACCAACCTCGGGCAGGCCTCGGCGGCATTGATGCTGCATCGCATCGTCATATCCGCCGCCAGACAGGCAAGCGGCGCGGCCGATCGACGCCAGGAAAGGCTAGATATGGCCGACATCGTGGAAACGCTACGGCGGCGGGCGATGCAACCGTTGGACCTCGCAGCCTTTGCCGCCGAGCATGGCATGTCGCCGGCCACGCTGCGCAGGCGGTTCACGCTCGAAACCGGACTGCCTCCCAAGGCATTTCAGCTTCGGGCGCGCATGGACCATGCCAAACAGCTGCTAGCAACCACCGACGAAAAGATCGAAACGGTAGCCGCCATGATCGGCCTGGATGATCCGTTTTATTTTTCGCGTGTTTTTCACGAACGCGAAGGCTGCAGTCCTCGCGAATTCCGTGCGAGGTATCCGCGGGTTTGAGAGGTCGGCAGCTGGCGCAGACCGAGACGCGCGGCCGGCGTATCCTGTGTTCACGAAGTCATGTATGATGACGGAGGGTTGGAGAGGATCTTTCATCGCGTAGGCAAAAATTTCGCCGCACCATCAAGTGCAGGCCCGATACCGGGTGGAAGGTTTCATTGTCCGATCCGTGAACGTCCGGCTTCGCTCATTCGCGGAGGTTCCGGACCGGGAGGGGAAAATGACTTCCAGCGCCTCGCATGTCGACCTTGCGCCGTCGAGACCGTCCGTCATCCATGCGGCGGTTCAACTGGGACTGGTCGCCTTTCTGGTCTATGTCTGTGCCAGGATCATATTGCCGTTCATGGGCATTCTGCTTTGGTCGGTAATCCTGGCGGTCATGCTTCATCCCTTGCATCTCCGCCTGTCCGGCCGGCTCGGCAATCGCTGGTCGGCATCTCTCATCGGGATGGTCGGCGTTGCCGTCGTGCTGGTGCCCATGTTCGTTGTGGTCACATCGCTTGGGTCTTCCATTTACTGGCTTGTGTCCGGTTTGCAGAATCACAGCCTGACAATCCCGCCGCCTCCAACGCGGCTTGCCGATCTGCCGGTGGTCGGGGCGAAGCTCTCGGAAGGCTGGTCGCTCGCTGCCGCCAACCTGCCCTCGGCGCTGCGTCAATACGGAGAGATGCTGAGCAAGCCTGCTGCCTGGCTCGCATCTTTTGCTGGCGGCCTGGCCGCTGGCAGCCTTTCCTTTGTTCTTTCCATCGCGATCGCCGCCGTGCTTGTCGCTTATGCGAGGAGTGCTGCTGCTTTCGCCCTCAGTCTGCTGGAGTTCGTCACCAACAGCAAGGCGCGGGGTGCCCGGCTCATCCATCTGACCGCCACAACGATCCGGGGCGTGGCGGTCGGCGTGGTCGGCGTGGCGGTGATCCAGTCGCTGCTCGTTGGCATTGGCTTCTTCGCCATCGGCGTTCCGGCGGCCAGTGCCCTAACGCTAGTCACGTTTCTCTTGGCAGTCGTGCAGATACCACCGCTGCTGCTCACTCTGCCCGTCATGGCCTATGTCTTTGCCACGGAGGCGACAACACCGGCAATCATCTTCGCCATATGGTCTTTCGTCGCCGGGCTGAGCGACAATTTGCTCAAACCCTTGATGCTCGGCCGTGGATCGGGCGTGCCGATGCCGGTCATCTTGGTCGGTGTCATCGGAGGGATGATAGCCGACGGCCTTCTCGGTATATTTGTCGGCCCTGTGTTGCTGGCCGTGGGCTTCGTGTTGCTGATGGAATGGCTGCATCAGCGGCCGGTTGAGGACGCCCCCCAGATCGAAGGTCCGGCCCCATGATTACAGTCATTGGTCTCGGCCTGCTTGCGATGTCGATGTGCCTCGCGCTCCAGGCACTGGCTTCAGTGCTGGCCGCGCGTTATTTTGCTCACGCGCGCACGCAACCCATAGGCCGAAAGCCCTGGCGAAGGATCTTCCTGCAATTCTCGGTTCTGATGATCGTGCTCATGCTGGGTAATATCTTCCAGGTCGTTTTCTGGGCGCTGTTATATCGCGCGCTCGGCGCCTTTGAGGACTTCGAAACGGCCATGTATTTTTCGGGCGTCACCTTCACGTCGCTTGGTTATGGCGACGTGGTGCTTGACGGCCGTATCCGGCTGCTTGCGCCGCTGCAAGCAGCCAACGGGCTGATGATGTTCGGGATCACGACGGCGCTATTCTTCTCGGCCATCCAGCAGGCCATGGGGAAATTGGCTGCGGCAAATCAAACCGCGCATGAGCCGTAGTGCGCTGGAGCCGGCGAAGACAGCTCGCCGGGAACGAACATCAGCGCCAACCCATCGCAGGCGCGACATGGGTTAAGATCGCTTCGATGACATGGGCGTTGTAATCGACGCCAAGCTGGTTGGGGACGGTGAGCAACAGGGTGTCCGCCTCGGCGATTGCCTCATCCTCGGCGAGCTGCTTGATCAGGGCGTCGGGCTCGGCGGCATAGCTGCGACCGAAGATTGCGCGGGTCTTCTCGTCGATGAAACCGATCTTGTCGCCCTCGTCGTTGCCGTAGCCGAAATAGGCGCGGTCGCGGTCGTCGACCAGCGCGAAGATGCTGCGGCTGACCGAGATGCGCGGCTGGCGCGTGTGGCCGGCTTCTTTCCAAGCCTCGCGATAGGCGCGGATCTGGTCGGCCTGCTGGACGTGGAAGGGCTCTCCCGTCTCATCGTCCTTCAGTGTCGAGCTCTGCAGGTTCACGCCGAGCGTGGCCGCCCAGACGGCGGTGGCATTCGAGCTTGCGCCCCACCAGATCCGCTCACGCAGGCCTTCCGAATGCGGCTCGAGGCGCAGGAGGCCGGGCGGGTTTGGAAACATCGGCCGCGGGTTCGGTTTGGCAAAACCTTCACCGCGCAGCACTTCGAGGAAGACTTCGGCGTGATGCCGGGCCATGTCGGCCTCGCTCTGGCCTTCGGGCGGGGCATAGCCGAAATGGCGCCAGCCATCGATCACCTGTTCGGGCGAACCGCGGCTGATGCCGAGCTGCAGACGACCGCCGGCGATGAGGTCGGCCGCGCCGGCATCTTCGGCCATGTAGAGCGGATTTTCGTAGCGCATGTCGATGACGGCAGTGCCGATCTCGATCCGATTGGTTCTAGCGCCGACGGCTGATAGCAGCGGGAAGGGCGCGGCCAGCTGGCGGGCGAAATGATGCACGCGAAAATACGCCCCGTCGGCGCCAAGTTCCTCGGCCGCCATCGCAAGGTCGATCGACTGCAGCAGCGCATCGCCGGCCGAGCGCGTCTGCGATTGAGGCGAGGGCGTCCAGTGCCCGAACGAAAGGAAACCGATTTTCTTCATACCGATGCCGCACCTTGATCCGTTGTATCTTGGGTCGACCGGTCATCGCACAGTTTCGGCTCGGATGGCAATCGGAGCCGGTTGGGTGCGCGCGCCAGCCGGGCTGGAACGTCGCGGCAGGCCCACGGGCCGATGTCCTCAAGCGGAGGCAGAGGGAATTGCCGTAAGCGGCTGAGAGGGAGTCAATTTCTGCCCGACGGGCTGCCAAGTTCCCGAGTTCAATAATAGGCTGATTTGAACGGGGCGATGGCGGCCCCCATGGCCGATGCGTCGCTTGCTATCTCGGAGATGATCAGCTTCGGGCGGGGGCGCGGCACGCCGTAGCGGGGGCGGTCGAAGATCTCGGTGCGGTCGATCAGCATCTGCGCCAGGGCCGGTGGAATCTGGCCGCCGAAAACGATCCCCTGCGGATCGAAGATCGCCCAGATCGCGTTGATGAGGCGGCTATAGGCGGGCGTCACCTCGTCTACCCATTCCACGACGCCCCGCCATTTGGCATCGAAATGCTTGCGCATGTAGCTGATCGAGGGAACGTCGACGCCATTGCGGTTGAGATTTTCGATCAGATATTGCAACGCCGGCCGACGCTTATTCTCCTCGGCGTCGTACATGCCCGAGAATTCGCCGGCATTGCCGATGCCGTTGTGCAGCAGCTCGCCGTTGCTGACCAAGCCGCCGCCGAAGCCGTAGTTGAAGCTCAGATAGGCGAAGTGCTTGATATAGCGGCCGGCGCCGAACATGGATTCGGCGACCGTTCCCGCCTTGCCGCCATTGTGCACCCAGACCGGCTTGCCGAAGAATTCCGTCAAGAGCGGCCCGAGTTCGATGAGCGACCACTCGTGCAGCGGCAGTGGGGCATTGTAGCGGGTGCCGCTGACGTGAAAGCCGGCGATGGCAAAGCCTATCCCGAAGAAAGTCTCCTCGGAGAGGTCGTTCTCCCTCTGATGTTCGACCAGCTGCTTCAGGACGAGATCGAGCGACTGGGCCATCGACCGTTCCCGCAAGGTGATGCTGCTTTCGGCCAGTACCTTGCCTGATATATCCATCAGGCAGATGCCGATCACGTCGGTATTGACCGAGATGCCGCAGGAATAGGCATAGCGGCCGTTCAGTCGGAGCGTCGGGCTCGGCTGGCCTCGACCGGCCCCGGGCTTCGGCGAGCCGAAGGAAATGATGCCGCGTTCCTCCAACTGGTCGATGATCCGGTAGACGGATTGCTGGGTGAGGTCGGTGTGGCTGGTGACTTCAGAGCGCGAGAGGCCGGGATGACGCCAGATCAATCTCAGCAGATCGCGTTCGTTCGACGAGACGACGCCGCCGCCTTCGCGAAGGAAGTGCTGGGCGATCAGCGGCTCCGGGAAATAGGCCATATCAACACTTCCGTCGCCAATAATTACCAGAGGCGTGTAGTAATTATTGCTGTCGCCTCGGGTACTTCCTTTCGGGTCCTATAGCAGCCACCCTGTCGTGTCACAAGTGTCTTGCGGTCGTCACTAAATTGTTACACGCTACGTGTAATAAATCGCCGTCACCGGTGCCAGGCTTGAAGCCGGCCGATCAAATCAGGCGAGGGCAAAATGAAGATTTCCATTCTGGCGGCCGCGGCCGCGCTGATGTCGGGCGCGTGTTCGGCGCAGGCTGCCAATATCGAATTCTGGTACGGCAATACGGGCGTCGTCGAAAAGGCGATCCAGGACCAGTGCAGCGCTTTCAATGCCGCGCAATCGGAGCATCACATCACCTGCGTCGGCCAGGGCAGCTACGAAGTGTCGATGCAGAAGGCAATCGCCGCCTTCCGTGCCAACAACCACCCCGTCCTCATCCAGTTCTTCGACGCCGGCACACTCGACCTGATGCTGTCTGATGCCGTCGTGCCGGTCCAGGAGGAGCTGCCCGAGGTGAAGTGGGACAATTATATCGCAGGCGCCCGGGCCTATTACGAAACCTCCGGCGGGACGCTTTTCGCGCAGCCCTACAATGCCTCGACGTTGCTGTTCTACACCAACAAGACCGAGCTCGAGAAAGCCGGCATCACCAAGACGCCTGAGACCTGGGAAGAGATCATCGAGGCCGCCCGCAAGCTGAAGGCTTCAGGTCATGCCTGCCCCTTTACCACCGATGGCGATACATGGCGCGTGCTCGAACAGTTTTCCGCCCGCCATGGCCTGCCGATCGCCTCAAAGCATAACGGCTATGACGGTCTCGACGCCGAATATGTGTTCAACACGACTTTCGCCGCCAAGCATCTGCAGAACCTGATCGACTGGCGCAAGGAGGGGCTCGTCAAGCTCAATGCCGATACCAAGGCCGGCAACTTCACCGCCGCCTTCAACACCGGCGAATGCGCGATGATGGAGAACTCTTCAGGTTCTTATACCGCCTCGGCGAAGGCATTCGAAGGCAAATACGAACTGTCAGTCGGCATGGCGCCGATGTATGAGGGCTATGAGCGCCACAACACGTTTGTCGGCGGCGCCTCGATCTACATCATGAAGGGCCACGACAAGGCCGAGGTCGAAGGCGCCAAGGCCTTCCTCGACTTCCTGCGCCGTCCCGAACAGCAGATGTTCCTGACCGCCGCCACCGGTTACGTCCCCGTCACCAACGACGTGATGGATGCGATCGCCAAGAGCGGCGAGGCGAACTCGCCGAAATATGCGACGGCCGCCGTCGGCATCGAGTCGATGAACCAGCCGCGCACGCCGGATACCCGCGGCATCCGTCTGGGCTTCTATGTGCAGTTCCGTCAAGTGTTCACGGAAGAGACGCAGAAGGCCTTTGCCGGCCAGGAGACCATGCAGATGGCGCTCGACAACGCCAAGAAGCGCGGCGACGAGCTGCTGCGCCGCTTCGAGCAGACCTACAAGGGCGTGAAGATACAGTGATCCCGACATCTCACGCGCGGGACGTTTGAACGTCCCGCGTGTCCCACGCACGGGGCGCGTCCTAAGCGCTCCCGTGCGTCAGGCATGGGACCCATACGCCCGTGACGGTCTTTTAATGCAGGGCTTTTCTATGATGTCGGAATCTTCTCTCTTCAGCCATCGCTGGCTGCCGCTTCTGCTGGTAGCGCCGCTCATGCTGCTGATCGCGCTTTTTTTCTACGTGCCTGTCTTCCAGGCTTTCTACTGGTCGTTCTTCCTTGAGCGCCCCTTCGGCGGTGGCTCGATGTTCGTCGGCTGGGGTAATTTTGCCCGCGTGTTCTCCGATCCGGAGTTCTGGGAGGCCTGTTGGCGCACTATCGTCTTCATGGTCACCGCCTCCTCGCTCGCGGTGGTGGTCCCTCTGATCCTTGCGGTCGCGGCCGACCGGAAGATCCGCTTGTCGCTGCCGGCGCGCAATGTGCTCGTCTGGCCGAAGGGAGTTGCCGGCGCCTCGATCGGCGTCGTCTTCGCCTTCATCTTCAATCCCTTCGTCGGCGTGCTCGCGCCACTCAACTCAGCCTTTCCCGGCATCTGGGCGCCCGGCATCAACGGCACAGACGGCTTCATCACGCTGATTGCAGCGCATGTCTGGGGCGGCATCCCGTTCAATTTCGTCATCCTGCTCGCCGGCCTGCAATCGATCCCGAAGACCATGCACCAGGCGGCTGCGATGGACGGGGCAGGGCCGTGGCGGCGGATCTTCGACGTGCAGCTGCCGCTCATCATGCCGCAGCTCTTCCTGACGCTGGTGCTCGAGTTCACCGAAAGCGTCACCTCGGCCTTCGCGCTGATCGATACGATCACCCATGGTGGTCCGGGCGGCGCCACCACATTGCTCGTCTACAAGATCTACACCGACGGCTTCAGCGGCTACGATCTGTCCGGCGCCTCGACCCAGACGGCGATCCTGATGGTCTTCGTCGTCCTCCTCACTGCCGCCCAGTTCCTCTTCCTCGGCCGGCGCATCAACTACGAGCGGTGACCCCATGATCGAAAACGCACGTTCCCTCAATATCGTAGCTGGCCTCGTGCTCATCGTCGGCATCGTCTATATCCTCGGGCCGCTCTACCTGACGTTGGCGACAGCCTCGCAATCCTATGAATTCATGCTGCGCAACGGGCTCGCCTGGTACCCCGGCGATCAGTTTTTCGCCAATGCGGCGCACATCTTCACCGAAACGCACATCCCGATCCAGATGTTCAACAGTCTGGTGGTCGCCTTTGGCGATGCATTCGCGACCTGCGTCCTGTCGCTTCTGTCGGCCTATGCCATCGTGTATTTCCGTGTTCGCTGGGCGGGCGTGGCCTTCGCGCTGATTCTCGCGACCATCATGCTGCCGATCGAGATCCGCGTCATCACCACCTACCAGGTGGCGTCGAACGTGTTTTCGCCGGTCAATGCGCTGCTCGACGTCACCGGCCTGAACGGGCTGATCGCCGAATATTTCGGCGCGCCGGTGAAGCTCGAATGGAGCGTACTGAACACGCACTTCGGCCTGATCGCGCCGCTTGTGGCGCATGGCACCGGCACCTTCCTGTTCCGGCAGTTCTTCCTCACCCTGCCCAAGGATCTGTTCAAGGCGGCGCGCATGGATGGGGCAGGGCCGATCCGCTTCCTCTTCGATATCCTGCTGCCGCTGTCGCGCACCAGCTTCGCCGCGCTTTTCGTGCTGACCTTCCTCAGCGGCTGGACGCAATATCTTTGGCCGCTGGTCGCAGCCTCGACGTCAGACATGCAGACCGCCGTCGTCGGGCTGGCGCGGCTTGTGCCGGATTCGGAGGGAGAGATCCCTGATTTCCCGATGATCATGGCCGGCGCCGTCATCGTTTCGATCATTCCGCTCGCGATGATCGCGCTCCTGCAGCGCTATCTCGTCCAGGGCCTCGCTCTCACGGAGAAATAGCCATGAACGCCATCGACATGGCCATCCGCGCCGCTGCCGCCAACATCACGCTGTCAGGCGTCACCAAGGCCTATGACGCCGAGACCGTCGTCATTCCGCCGATGGATGTCGAGCTCAGGGCCGGCGAATTCACCGTCGTGCTCGGCCCCTCCGGTTGCGGCAAGTCCACGCTGTTGCAGATGATCGCGGGGCTCGAGCGGGTGAGCGGCGGCACGATCGTCATCGGTGGCCGGCAGGTGCAGGATCTGGAACCGAAACATCGCGGCTGCGCCATGGTGTTCCAAAACTATGCGCTCTATCCGCATATGAGCGTCTTCGACAACATCGCCTACAGCCTCAAGGTATCAGGCATGGCGAAGCCCGAGCGCATCGAGCGGGTCGGTGCGGTGGCGAAGATGCTCGGGCTGTCGGACTTCCTCGGCCGCAAACCGGGGCAGCTTTCCGGCGGCCAGCGCCAGCGCGTGGCGATCGGCCGCGCCATCGTGCGCGAGCCCGGCGTACTGTTGTTCGACGAGCCGCTCTCCAATCTCGATGCACAATTGCGTCATGACATGCGCGTCGAACTCGCCGAGCTGCACCGGCGCATCGGCGCCACCACCGTCTTCGTCACCCATGATCAGGTGGAGGCGATGACGCTTGCTGATCGCATCCTCATTCTCAACAAGGGGCGGATCGAGCAGTTCGACACGCCGAAGGCGATCTATCACAAGCCGGCCTCGGTCTTCGTCGCCAAATTCATCGGCGCGCCGCCAATGAACATCCTGCCCGTCACCGGCGACGGCGCCGTCCTCCGGTTCGCCGACGGGCAGGTGGTGGCGCAAGCCCGGCTTACCGGCGCCTATCAGCTCGGCATCCGCCCCGAGGATATCCTGATCGGCGGCACGGCTAACGGACAGGTGGTCACCTCAGCTCTGCGGTTTCGCGAGGATCTCGGCTCGCACGCGATCCTGGCAGCCGAGCTTGGCGGCTCGGTCGTCAGGATCGCCACGCCCTTCGGTGTCGAGATACCGGATCACAGCCAACTCTCTCTCAATTTCCCTGCCTCCCGCCTGCATCTCTTCGATGCGGAGAGCGGCAAGGCCATACCAGGCGCATTCGGCGCAAACTAGAACATTTCCGCTTTTCTCCGAACCACGGAAATGTTCTATCTATTTGTTTTAACACAATTCCTGACGGGAAACCGCTGCGCAATTTTGCTGGAATTATTCTAGAGGAAGCCCCATGAAATACATCGACCACATTGCCGACCCGTCGCGTTCCTGCGCCATCGTCGCCCATCGCGGTGCCTGGCATCATGCTCCTGAAAACAGCCTTGCCGCGATCGAGAACGCGATTGCCGGCGGCTATGACATCGTCGAGGTGGATATCCGCCAGAGCGCCGATGGCGTGCTGTTCATCCTGCACGACGACACGCTCAAGCGCATGGCCGGCATCGATCGCATCCCAGAGGAGATGCCGATCGCCGAGATCACCAGCCTGCCACTGCGCATGGCCGATGGCGGGTCGGACCAGCCGTTCACGACGCAGACCATTCCGACGCTCGAACAGGTGCTTGAAACCGTGCGCGGCCGCATCTTCGTCGATCTCGATCTCAAGGACCTCGAGATGATGGGCATCGTCGCGGCCAAGGTCAAAGAGATTGATATGGCCGACCAGGTCGATCTTAAGGCCCGTGCCGGCACGCCGGAGGCGCTGGCTTGGCTCGCCAGGCAAAAAGGGATCGACGGCATTCCGTTCATGGGCCAGGCGTTCTTCAGGATCGGCAGCGCCGAAGAGACTGCAAAGGCAGTCATCGCGGCGCGCCCGTTCATGTGCGAAGCCAAGTTCGATGCGCTTGAGACGCTGGCCGGCCAGCACGAGCGTCTGCGCAACGCCGGAATCTCGCTCTGGGTCAACACGCTCGATCCGGTCTCCTGCTGCGGCTTGACCGACAGTGCGGCGCTTGAAGATCCGGATGCAATCTGGGGACGGATGATGGCGGCCGGCATCAGCGTCATCCAGACCGACCAGCCAGCGGCGCTCAAGGCCTATATCGAGGCGCGCCGGGCATGAGGGACGTGTCGGACGACATATTCTCCGCCGTGATGGCGGATATGCGCCGGGCGGCGGAGGCGGAGATCCTGCCCCGCTTCCTCGGCGTCACCGCCGAGGGCATTCGCACCAAGAGCGCTCCTGACGATCTGGTGACCGATGCCGATCTCGGCGCCGAGCGGCGGCTCACCGAGGCGCTTTCGGCGCGGTTTCCTGAGGCAGTGCTCATCGGCGAAGAGGCGGTTTCGGCCGATCTCACCATACTGGCGCGGCTGGCCGACGCCGATCTCGCCGTCATCATCGATCCTGTCGACGGCACCTGGAATTTCGCCCACGGCCTGCCGCTGTTCGGCATAATCGTGGCGATCGTTTCCGGCGGAGAAACCGTGGCCGGGCTGATCCACTATCCCGTCACCGGCGATTTCCTCGCCGCGCGACCGGGGCGAGGGGCATGGCATATCGCCCGCGATGGCAGGCAGACCCGGCTCAGCGCCGCGCCGCCGGGGCCGATCGGGGAAATGCACGGCTTCGTTCCACTGCATATGTTCCCCGCCGAGGAGCAGCCGGTCTACGCTCAGAGCCTGCTGCGCTTTGCCCGAACGACTACATGGCGCTGCTCGGCCTATGAATACCGGGCGGTTGCATCAGGGGTGATGAGCTTTTCGCTGAACGCCGAGCTCAAACCCTGGGATCACGCCGCCGGCGTGCTGATCCATCAAGAAGCCGGCGGCTACGGGGCATTGCTCAGTGGCGAAGCCTATCGTCCTGCGATGACCAAGGGCCGGCTGCTCTTGGCGCCGGATGCGGAAAGCTGGGACGCGATCCGCCGGAGTTTTACGGAGGGGTGATAGCGGGTGTGGTTCGGCATTGCGCCGGTTTGAAGTTTGGCAGAAGCGCCACCCCACCCTACGTCATTCCTGTGCTTGTCACAGGAATCCAGTGCGCTCAAGTCCTTGGGCGCGGGTGAACCTGCTTCGCCTTACGACTCATTCACGGCGCGGACGCGCCGTGGCTGGGTTCCTGTGACAAGGAACGACGGAGGAGAGGCGAGCGACCGTCAGGAATTTGCCAAGCGATTGGGGATGAGTTCCGACTGCATCCAATGCGTTTCACTCTGAACGTGGTTGTCCCGCACATACTTGCCCATCCGAACTGGCATTTCGGTTTCCAGGAACGCATCAGCGATCCGAACGACGAACCCCTCCTGCTTGGTCTTATCCAGCGATGCCGCAGTATCTTCGAACAGGCCGGCTTTGTATGGTCCCCGATATAGTGTCGACACCGGAACGATGCCCAGTTCTTCGAACCGGGCTTGCGTCAGATCCCAGGATTGGACCTTATCGTCGATAATCCATGCAAAGCCGAGGAAGTATGACGGCAGATCATCATAACCGATCGAGTGCCGGGCATAGAGGTTCTCACCGACGATGCGTTCGCCATCTGCAAGTTGCGGGCTGATGCTGGCAGCAAAAGCCTTAAGCCAATCGCGCGACGAATGGTAACGGCTATCGGGACTACGCGCATGAGACCCGCCCCGATAGATGGTCGTGTTCTCACCATCCATTTTCTCGGTGATGACAAGATCGCCAATCATCAGCCCGTCAAGCATCGCCATGACTTTGTCATCGCTCGTCGCTCCGGGAGAAATCGGTAGGTGATAGGTTCGTCCGTATTTCTTCATGGTGATGAACGCATAACCGGTGGCGACCGCACAATGCAAGGTCGCACCCGTCTGCGGATCGGCATCTTCGGTGGTTGGTGCGATGATCATATTCGAATTCAAGCCAAATGAGAGCCAATGACGATAAATGCTGGAGAACGAGTCGGTTTTCGCAATGGCGGCGGGCTTTCGTTTGCTATGATGAGGCGGACGGCGCGGCGTGAGCCTCCGCACAAGTCCTGGCCTCTCAACCTTGGCCGCGGGCCGTCGCATTGCAACCAAGAAGCTTGAAACATGCGCTACACGTTCGCCATAGGGGATATACACGGCTGTATCGATCCGCTGAACAGGATGATCGATCGGATCGCGGCCTATGCGCCTGGAGGGACCGTCGTCTTCGTTGGCGACTATGTCGATCGCGGGCCTGACAGCAAAAGCGTCCTCGACCGGATCATCGCCGGTCCATCGGACCCGTGGCAATGGATCTGCCTGAAAGGCAATCATGAGGACCTGATGGTCGCTGCCTATGCCGATAGCGATAGCAGAGACGTGTGGATCGGCAGCGGCATCGGCGGACTTGAAACCGAAATGTCCTATGGCGGCAGAGTTCTGCCCCAGCATCTGCAATGGGCGGCCGATCGTCCCCTCATGTATGTCGATCGATATCGCATCTTCGTCCATGCCGGCGTCGATCCAGCATTTCCGCTGGAGCAGCAGAGCGAGCACGACCTTCTCTGGTTACGGTTCCCTTCCGGTGAGTCCAGCGACTATTGGGGCAAGCACCTGGTCCACGGCCATACACCGTCGCTGTCCAACCCGGTGACGACAGGAAACCGCACCAACATCGACAGCGGCTGCGTCTTCGGCGGCAAGCTTTCCTGCGCGGTCTTCGATGACGAGATTGCCGGCGGGCCGATCGACTTTATCGAGGTGAGGGCATGAACTTGGGCAGGGAGATAATACCAGAAAAGGCAGTGCGGGAGTGCTGCTTAGCGGGGAAGCTATCGCCTCGCCATGACTCGTCAGCAGAAAGTTTGGCGAGAACACCATTCCAATCTCCGTCATTCCTGTGCCCGTCACAGGAATCCAGCCACGGCGCGTCGGCGCCGTGAATGACTCTCAGAAGGAAGTCGTTCTCCCGCGCCCAAGGACTTGGGCGCACTGGATTCCTGTGACAAGCACAGGAATGACGGAGGAGAGATGTGGCGGCGCTTGGTACCATCACCGCCCACTCAAGCCCTGCCAGCCGGTGGCGAGCCGCAGCCAGGGCGCCAGGTGGAAGCCGCTCATCAGCAGGTACATCGGCACCATTCCGCCGATCGGGAAGGCATCCGGCGTCGTCATGCAGATCATGTCGGCACTGCCGGTCGTGGCCGTCAGCAGTGCCATGACCGCGAATGTCGGGGCGGCGGCGAGCGACAGCCAATCGGCGGTGTGGGCAGCAATCCGGCCGCCCGGGCTAGCGATGCCACTGCTCGGCTTAGCCGCTGATCCGTCTGCTGAGGCGGCCAGCGAGAGCCATTCGGCGGCGTTGAGAGCGACGTTGCCGTCGCCTCGCTCTGGAGTGTGGGCCGAAAGCAGCATCGGCGTCACTCCTTGCCGTACCGGTCGTGGTGGCGCCACCAGATGCCGGTTTCGTTGCGGCCCTTGGGGGCGCGGTCGAGCCATTGGTACATGCCCCAGAGCCCGTCCAGCCCGCGCGCATAGCTGGAATAGCTGTGGTAGACGGCGCCGTCGATGAGCTCGAAGGCGCTGACACCCGGGCGGTCGCGGGTATAGGTGGGGACATCGGTGCCGGTCATGGCGGCAATCTGGGTGATCGGCGCCTCGTTGTCGCGGGGCTGCCACTCCTGGACAGTCCTTGCGGCGAGCGGTTGGGGGGCGGGTGGTTCGCGGCGGTAATTATAGTCTACATCGCCCTGGTGCTGCTGCTCGGCAGAGAACCAGACGCTGAAATCGCCGTTGAAGTCGCTGCCAAAGGACGACGCCCAGGGAAAGCTCCAGTCCATCCGTCGCTTGAATGCTTCGAGCTTTGCGAGCGGCGCGCGGGAGACTGCCCAAAAGGCGACGTCGTGGTTCTCCAGGTGAAGGAAGAAGCCATTGAAGCCATCGGCGATCGACGAACAGGACGGGCATCCCGCGGTATAATCCGGCCCGAACATGAAGTGATAGACGAGCAGCTGCGAGCGGCCGCCGAAGAGATCCTTCAGCGAGACGTTGCCGCCGTCAGTGTCGAAGCGATATTGCTTGTCGATCCTCACACGCGGCAATTGCTGGCGCTTCATCGCCAGCGCGTCGCTCTGCCGGGTCAGTTCCTTCTCCTCCTCGAGCAGATCGAGCCTTGCTGCCAGCCACTGCTGGCGTGTTGCGTTCAGCTGTGCCGTCATGGGTCTTCTCCTTTGCCTGTGTCTCGTCGTAGCATCCGGCGCAGGCTTGCTTGCCGGTCGACGACAAATCTAAAGCCAGGTGGGGAAATGGTGGGAGTGACAAGTGTGACGGGAATTGAATGGACTCGCTGATCACGGCGGCGGCGCGGGCGCTGGCAGTGGGAGATGCGCTCGGCGCGCTGAAGCGGGTGGCGCTTCGCGACGATGCGCCGGCGCTGGCGCTGCGCGGTATCGCGATGGCGCAGCTCGGCGATCTCGTCCGCGCCAAGGCGCTGCTGAAGAGCGCGGCGCGCGCCTTCGGCCCGCGAGAGGCGATGGCGCGGGCCCGCTGCGTGGTCGCCGAGGCCGAGATCGCACTGGTCTCGCGCGATCTCACCTGGCCGCCCAAGGCGCTGGAGGCGGCGCGCAAGGTGCTCGAAGCGCATGGCGACAGGGTCAATGCCGCCCATGCTAGGAATGTCGAGCTTCGCCGGCTGGTGCTGATCGGCCGGCTCGACGAGGCCGAGCGGGCGCTGGAAACGCTCGATCCGACGCCGCTGCCGCCGGCGGCAAGGGCCGCTCACGAGCTGGTGGTCGCGGGCATCGCGATCCGGCGCCTGCAGACGAAAGCGGCGCACGAGGCTCTCGACCGGGCGAGGCAGGCTGCGCGCGAGGCCGGTATGCCGGTATTGACGGCGGAGGTGGAAAATGCCGCCCACGTGCTCAGCGCGCCGGTGGCGCGGTTGATCTCGCGCTGGCGGGAAAGCCCGCTGCTGCTCGAGGAGGTGGAAGAGCTGCTGGGTTCGGGCACGCTCGTCGTTGATGCCTGCCGCCATGTCGTGCGCGACGATCAGCTTTCGGTGTCGCTGGCAACGCGGCCGGTGCTCTTCACGCTCGCCCGGACGCTTGCCGAAGCTTGGCCGGCGGATGTGGCACGCGGCACGCTCATCGCGCGCGCCTTCCGCGGCAAACATGCCGATGAATCGCATCGTGCCCGGCTGCGCGTCGAGATCGGCCGGCTGCGTGCCGAACTGCGGGGATTGGCGGAGGTCTCGGCGACGAAACGCGGCTTTGCGCTTTCGCCGCGGCGTGCCGGAGAGATCGCCGTGCTGGCGCCGCTGGTCGAAGGCCAGCATGGGGCGGTGCTTGCCTTTCTCGCCGATGGCGAGGCGTGGTCGAGCTCGGCGTTGGCGATCGCGCTCGGCGCCAGCCCGCGCACCGTACAGCGGGCGCTGGATTCACTTGCCGGGGAGGGCAAGGTGCAATCCTTCGGGCGCGGGCGGGCGCGGCGTTGGATGAGCCCGCCGCTGCCCGGTTTCCCGACGATCTTGTTACTCCCGGGACCTTTGCCAAGCGACTAGTATGGCCTGACTGAATGAAGATGGCCCTGGTCAAACGGGCAAACAGGATGGAAGAGATGAAAAAATCGGCTGCGACGATCATCCGTGAATATGGACCCTTTCCCGGCGCCGAGCGCGTCAACGGCGTCACCTTCGATGGTGAGCACGTCTGGTTCGCCTCGGGCGACAGGCTGAACGCGCTCGATCCCGCAAGCGGCGAGGTGGTGCGCTCGATCGAGGTTGCATCCCATGCCGGAACGGCTTTCGATGGCGAGTTCCTCTATCAGATCGCCGAGGATGTCATCCACAAGATCGATCCGAAGACCGGCCACATCCTTTCCACCATCCCGGCGCCCGGCAATGGCGGCGATTCCGGCCTTGCCTGGGCCGAGGGCTCGCTCTGGGTCGGTCAGCACCGCGGCCGCAGGATCCACCAGATCGACCCGGAAACCGGCAAGATCCTCCGCACCATCGAATCCAACCGCGTCGTGACAGGCGTCACCTGGGTCGACGGCCAGCTCTGGCACGGCACCTGGGAGGGCGATGACAGCGACGTCAGGCGCATCGACCCTGAAACCGGGGAGGTGCTGGAGCGGCTTGATATGCCCGAGGGTACCGGCGTCTCCGGCCTCGAATCCGACGGCGGCGACTGCTTCTTCTGCGGTGGCGGCGGCAGCGGCAAGATCCGCGCGATCAGCCGGCCGGCGCAGGGCAAGGAGGGGAAGGGGAAGTAGCCGATGCGACGCCGAAGAGGCCGATACGACAGTCAGCTCGCCAGCAATTCGGGCGCCAAGTTGGAAGTCGAGATCAAGGGGCAAGTTGTTGGAATTTTAACCGAGTGGGAGATTGATTTCGGTGCGTGACGAGCTACTTTCGCGGCAGTGTCGGTCGAGGCCTTTACGCAAAGCCGGTATGATCGCGGGGGAGAGATTTTGAAATATCTGCGCACCACGCTCGGGCCTAAGAGCAAATCCGAACTTGGAATGATCCTCCCGCACGAGCACGTTTTCGTCGACCTCAGGACGCCGGACCAGCCCGGGTATGCCGAAGCAGAGATCGAAGACGTCGTTCGGTTGATGGCCCCCGAGATCGAGCGGATCAAGAAGCTCGGGGTGACGGCACTGGTCGAATGCTCGACGGGCGGCGTCGGACGCCGTGCGGATATCGATCTTGCTGTCTCGCTCGCGACGGATTTTCCGATCGTCGTGCCCACCGGCAATTACCGAGAGCCCTGGATTCCCGAATGGGTCCGCCAGGCTTCCGAGAAAGAGCTGGAAGCGTGGATGCTTCGCGAGCTGACGGAGCAGATCGACGAGACCGGGTTTCAGGCAGGCTGGATCAAGCTCAGCGCCGGCGATGACGGTATGACGGCGCTCGAGACGAAAATCCTGCGGGCAGCCGCGCGCGCCGCAGCGCAGACAGACGCCGTCATCGGCAGCCATACGATCAGGGGACGGGTCGTCATGGACCAGCTCGATGTCATCGAGGCGGAAGGCTACAAGGCCGACAGGTTCATCTCCATCCACACGCAGGAAGAAACGGACTTCGCCCTTAATGTCGCCGTCGCTGAGCGAGGCGCCTGGATCGAATATGACCATGTCGGCCGGGGCGGGGACAACGAGGTGGCGGAGCTGGTGATCAAGGCGCTGGAGGCGGGCTGCGGCGATCGCTTGTTGTTGAGCCATGACCGCGGCTGGTTCGATCCGGCGCAGCCGATGGGCGGGATACCCAAGCCGTACACCCATCTTTCCACGGTGTTGCTGCCCGAGCTGAAACGGCGCGGCATAGACGACGGGACCCTGATGCGCCTGACCCACGACAATCCGTTCGAGGCTTTTGCCCGATAGGGGAGTGGCCGGGCGAAAGAGGCCCGCCAATCATGTCGCGATACCTGGAATTGCTCAAGACCCGGTTCAGCCGATTGCCGTCAATTCGGCGCCGCTAGCGCGCGGGTGATGTGCATGGCTGCCTCCTCGCTGAGCCGGATGCATAGCGGCGCATTCGCATCGGACCAATCGCGTGAGAGAGCATTTGTTCCAACTTCCGGTGGAAATGATGAGCGGGAGTCAGCTGGACTCGTTCAAGAATTCGCGGCGATAGCCGCCGCGCCGCGCTCGTCGAACAGAAGCGCCATGCTGATCGCATCGATGAACCGACCGTCGATGCGTGCCGCACGTCGGACGATTCCTTCGCGGACAAATCCCATCTTTTCGTAGAGAGCGATAGCACGGGCGTTGTCTTCATAAACATCGAGTTCAACCCTGGCAAAACCGCTTTTCTGCGCGGCTCTCAATGTGGTCTCGATGAGCATGCGTCCGAGACCCTTGCCCCGATAGGCGGGAAGGATACCCATTCCGAGTTTACCGCGATGGGCGTGCGACGGGAAAAAATGCCGGCTGATGTCGCACCAGCCGACGACCTGGTCTTGAGCGGTGGCAACGAATTGCGGATTGCCTTTTGCAATCATGGCCATCACGAACTCACGCGTCTGCGGCAGGGGAGTTGCTTCCAGCATGGACAGGTATTTTTTCTCCCGCGCGACCACGTCGAGCGCATGATGAAAGCTGTCGATATGGGCGGCAGCGATCGGCTCGATCCTGATGCCTGATGTACCCGACGATGCCGCTGCATCCATGTGCTTCTCTTTCAACGATTGCGATGCCTATGGGAGACCTGCCGCAGACCCGCACGGGAGCGCATAATTCACGGTCCGTCAACCTTTGCGTGTCAATTTCTTGGCAGCGGGCGCCATCAAAAGGTTGCAGGTATTGAAGGTCGGGCTCACATCGCACATTACGTTCGTCCTGGTGACGCTCACCTGCGCGGCGGCTGTGTTGCTGTGCGGATTTGCGTGGCTCGCGGCGGTGAAGGTCGATGATCTCTCGCTGCGCCGGCAGGCCGACTTCGTCCGGCAGGGGTTGGAAGAGCAGATCGCGGCACTTCCCCGGGAGCAGGAAAGCGTCACCAAATGGGACGACGCCTTCCTTTATGCCAAGCAACGGAACCATGAATGGCTGCTCGACAATGTCGGCCAGTGGACGAGCCGGTACTTCGGGCACGACAGGACCTACATCTTCGACGATACCAATCGTCTGATGTTTGCCTTCCGTGACGGCGCGGATGCCATGCCGCCGCGGTTCGGTGACGACGACAGTCGAGAAATGACCGCTCTTGCCGGAGAGATGCGCACCGCTCTCGTCGAGCGGGCTGCAAAGCCCGGCGCCGAAGCGCTTGGCCACCTGGCTACGGTTCGGACGATCATGATCGGCAACAGGCCGGCGATAACAAGCGCGCGTCCGATTCTGCCGAGTTCGGCCAGGATGCAGATCGAGGCGGGCCAGGAGTTCATTGCCGTCTCGGTCAAGTTCATCGATGGAAAAGCTGCCGAAAGCATCGCCCATTATGCGCGGCTCGAAGGCTTGCATTTCGCGCCCTCGAAAAGTGAGGACGAGCGGGCGCAGGTGCCGGTATCGTCCCATGACGGTAGCACAATCGGTTATCTCGTGTGGCCGCCTATTCTGCCCGGATTCATGCTGCTTCGGCAGATCGCGCCTGCAGGGCTCGGCTGCCTGGCGCTGCTGATCGCTGTGGTCTTCTGGCTCGGGCGAGGTCTGCATCGCACCTCGCTGACCCTGCTGGACAGCCAGGCGCAGCTCACCCATCACCGCAACCATCTGGAAGAGATGGTGGCCGATCGAACGGCCGAGATCGAACGGCAGAGAGAGGAGCTGGATCGCCTGCTGGTGCACGAACGCCAGGTGAATGCGCTCCAGCGCCAGTTCGTCGCCATGGCTTCGCACGAGTTTCGCACGCCGCTCGCCATCATCGACGCCGCTGCCCAGCGGCTCTGCCGCTCGATCACCAACGTCAGCGGCGATTACGTTCGCGAGAAAGCCGGCGTGATCCGAAGCGCGGTCGTGCGCATGGTCGATCTGATGGAGAGCATTCTGGCCAACGGCCGGCTCGAAACCGGACAGATCACGCTGAAGCGCAGCGAAGGCGATCTCAAAGCCCTGCTGGTCACCTGCTGCGACAGACAGTGGCATCTCAGCCGCTCGCATCTGTTCCATCTCGATCTCGAGCCCATACCGGATGTATTGACGTTCGACCGCAGCGCGATGGAACAGGTCTTCACCAATCTGATTTCGAACGCCGTCAAATATTCACCCAGCGCGCCTGACATTCATGTTCGTGCCCGGGCCGACGAGAAGACGGTGGAAATCGCCATCTCCGACAGCGGCATCGGCATGGATGCGGAGGATTTGCCGAAGCTATTCCAGCCCTATTATCGCGCCCGCAGCGCGACGGGCATTGCCGGAACGGGCATCGGCCTCAACGTCGTCAAGCAGGTCGTCGAACTGCATGGCGGCACCGTCGAAGTGACGAGCGAGCTCGGCAAAGGCACAACATTCACCATTCTTCTGCCAATAGAGTTTCTATTGTCGGATCAACAAGTCGCAGCTTAAGGAAGAGCTCATGGTTACAGTTCTGTGCATAGAAGACGAAGTCGAGATCCGGAACCTGCTCGTCGAAGAATTGAGCGAAGCGGGCTACAAGACACTCGAGGCCTCGAACGGCGCCGAGGGACTGGAAATGATCCTGTCGAAATGGCCCGATATCGTCATTAGCGATATTTCGATGCCTGTTATGGATGGGCACCAGCTTCTGGCGGAAATTCAGATCAACCACCCCGAGCTTTCCAACATTCCCTTCATCCTGCTGACGGCACTGACCGACCGGGAAAACACGCTGGCCGGCCTGCGCGGCGGAGCGGCGGACTATCTGACGAAGCCGCTCGACTTCGATCTGCTGCTCGCCAAGCTCGAAGGCTGCGTGACGCGTCTTGCCAACGACAAGGCGGTTCACCGGTCGTTTTGATGGTTGCGGGCGGGGGTGTCGGGACAAAGGACAATGTCCTCCGTTTCCGCAAAAAAAGCTTTCATGAAGGGCGAGGGGCTGCCGCATATTTCTTCTCCCCGAGGGAGAAGAGGGCACAAGCCGCTTGCTGTTGCTTCAATTACCAACGCTTCGGTGGAGTGTAGTGCCGCCGATCCGCGACGGCCCACCTTCCATTATCCTCATTCTGCCAGGATATCGCGCAGCACCTCGAACCCCCTTGGATCGAGCGTCTGAGACACGTTGAAACGCATGAAATTGGTCGCTGATTGCGACAGGCTGAATGCGTTTCCGGGAGCCAAAACGATCCTCTTTTCCAGTGCGGCGCGCGCCACGTCAGCCGCATCGATGCCATCGGGCAGCCGGCACCAGAGGAACATTCCGGCCTTTGGCTCCAGCCACGGCGTTATGCCCAGATTCTTCAGCTTGGCCGAGACCTCGCTCATTGCCCGGGAGAGCCGTTGTCTCAGCGTCTCCATGTGTTTGCGATAGTTGCCGTCGCTCAAGACGTTCAGTACCAGTTCCGCCGTCAGCCGGCCGCCGCCGAAGGAGGTGGCGATCTTCAGATCTGTCAGGCCGTCGATCCATTCCGGTTTCGCCACGACGAAGCCGCAGCGGGCCGAGGCCGAGAGGGTTTTCGAGAAGCTGCCGATGTGAATGACCCGCTCGAGCCCGTCGAAGGCGGCAAGTCGGGGCGCTGGCGTATATTCGAAATCGGCGAAGATATCGTCCTCGATGATGGTCAGGTCGAACTGGTCGGCGAGTTTTAGAACGCGGTGGGCCGTAACAGGAGACAAGGTTGCGCCGGTCGGATTGTGGATGGCGGAGTTGGTGATGTAGAGCCGTGGACGCTCATCGGCGACGACTTGCGCAAACAGTTCGATATCGGGACCGGACGCGGTGTAGGGCACGCTGACGATCTTTGCCCGATGGGCGCGCAGCAGCGCATGGAAATTGAAATAGCAAGGATCGTCGACCAGCACCGTGTCGCCGGGTTCCAGCAGGAAACGGCAGAGCAGATCGATTGCCTGCGTGCCGGAGTCGGCCAGCATGATTTGGCCGGGAGAGGCTTCGATCCCCCGTTCGCCCATGCGGCGGGAAATCAGCTGGCGCAGTTGCGGCAAGCCGAGCGGCGAGCCGTAATCGGCGAGCGCCGGCCCGTCGGCGCGTGCAAGTGTTCTGAGCCCGCGGCGCATGCCGTCCCCCGGCAGCCAGGACGGCGGTAGCCAACCGCAGCCGGGCTTCAGGTCGGCTTCGCCTGCCTCCAGCGATTGCCGTGATATCCAGAACGGATCGACTGCGCGGTCGAGCTTCGGCCCAGCCTCGGCAAGCGCAAAGGGCGCTGCCTGGTTGGCGACATAGAATCCCGAGCCTGGCCTTGCCAGGATCGCGCCTTCGGCGACCAACCGCTCATAGGCATCGACGACGGTCGAAGTCGACAGCTTCAACGTCGCGGCCAGCCCCCGGACGGAGGGCAGCCTTGCGCCCGGCGTCAGGTTGCGCCCGGCGATGCGCTGCCTGATCGTCGCGACGACCATCTCCACGCGTGTGCCTCCCTCGTTCATCTGTATTGCTTTCTGCATCATTACAGTTTCGCAAAATCGTATCAGACTGTCACTGTCATGACCATCCGTGTTGGCCGATAAGAGTGAGAGAATGAAGGAGTGCAGCGCATCATGGACCGTATGGCATCGGGATGGATCAATGGTTTTATCGGGGTGGTGATCTTCAGCGGATCGCTGCCGGCGACACGCGTGGCGGTGATGCAGTTCGATCCCGTCTTCCTCACCGTGGCGCGCGCGGCGATCGCCGGCTTCCTCGCGCTTGGCCTGCTGATTGCTTTCAGAGAGAAGCGGCCGAGCCGAGGTGATATTCTCTCCCTGGCCGTCGTTGCGCTCGGCGTCGTCGTCGGCTTTCCCCTGCTGACGGCGCTGGCGCTGCAGCATGTCACCTCAGCCCATTCGATCGTCTTCATCGGCCTGCTGCCGCTCGCGACGGCGATCTTCGGCGTGATCCGTGGCGGAGAACGGCCGAAGCCGGCATTCTGGGTCTTTTCGGTTCTCGGCAGCGCGCTGGTGGCGGGATTCGCACTGACGCAAGGCCTGACGGCCTCGCCGGTCGGCGATCTGTTGATGCTGGCGGCCGTCGTCGTCTGCGGCCTCGGTTATGCCGAAGGCGGCAGGCTTTCGCGCACGCTCGGTGGGTGGCAGGTGATTTCCTGGGCGCTTGTGCTGTCGCTGCCGGTGACGGTCGCAGTCGCGCTTTTCCATCGGCCGGAGACCTTCTCCGGCATCGAAACGCCGGCGCTGCTCGGCCTTGCCTATGTCTCGCTGTTTTCGATGCTGATCGGCTTCATCTTCTGGTATCGCGGCCTATCGCAGGGCGGCATCGCCGCCGTCGGCCAACTGCAGTTGCTCCAACCGTTCTTCGGGCTGGCGCTTGCGGCAACCCTGCTGCACGAGCCCGTGACCTGGGCCATGCTCGCCGTGACCGCTGCAGTCATCCTCTGCGTCGCCGGCGCCCGCAAGTTTGCGCGGTAGGTGAAGCTCTCTCTGTCCTCAGATTCGGTCGAAAACCTCGGGTAGCAATTTCCCAATCTTCATCAGATGCTGCAGCGTGTATGATATCGACAGAGCGTCGTCGAGCCCGTCATGTCCCCGCAATGGAGGATGTTCGACCTGGTAATAGTCGGCCAGTTTGTTGCTGGGCGTCTTTGCCAAATCCTCGATCGGCATGCCCGCAGCAACGAGAAGCTTGACGGCGTTGTCGAAGCGGCGGGCCGGGATGGAAGGCTGAATGCCGGCGACATAGCAGCTGATGGCCACCATGTTCAGCTCGTCCTTGCCCCACGACCAAAACCGGGCGCCGCCCGAGAAGCTGTCGATGCCGGAAAGGGCATCCTGCAACGCCACGCCATGGGCGTCGATATCCTCTTCGGTGATACCGGTCAGATTGGTGAAATAAGGATCGAGTGGATACCTCTCGCCGAAGCGATCGATGGGTCGGACGTAGGATTTATACGTATCGAGGATCGGAAACTCGCCCTCAAGGCCGAGCTTGACGGCTCCGATCTGCGCAATGACAGGATCGGGATCGTGGGCCGCGCACCAAAATCTGCGTTGTGAGCCTTCCAGGCAAAGAAATTCACAGTCGAATATGATGGCGGTTTTCATCGGCGACATTACCCTCACGAATTTGGCCGATAAGTTTAAGGAGGAATCCAACACATGGAGCACTCCAAATAAAGGCTATGAGCCACGCAATCGCCGTCGCTCCCACACATTCCTGTTCATCAATCCGACAGCTTGGCTCGACGGCGAAGGTGTGTAGGCAGATCACCCCAACCAATATTGCTAAGCTCGCGATTGCGATGGATATCCAAAGTCTGATCCCTCGCTTCATGATCAAGGCGGCGATAAAGACTCCTGCGAAGGGCAGGCGTTGGTATCCGCTTTGTCTGAAGCTGTCATTGCGGCCGGCTATCGCCCTGGCTGATCTATTCGCTGTTTCCTCGGCCCTTTGCTTCCCGCACCAGGTCCGGCATTCCATCGTGCGGACCGAGGGCGTGGGTGGGATGGTCATCCCACCAATCATTATGCAGCGGTCGGCGGTGAGGGTGGAGCGGGTAGAAAATGCGGTTCTCGGCCTTGTGGCGCTCGCCGACGACGAGGAGATGTACTTCGGCTTGCGTGTTGTTGAGGAAACTATGGGCGATCCCGGTGCCGGCCGGAAATCCGACGGCATCGCCCTGTTTCAGTCGATAGAGATGGCCGTCGAGCCAGACGTCGGGCTCGCCTTCGAGAACGTAGACGAATTCCTCCTCGGCGCTCTCGGCGTGTGGAAAGGATGTCCGCCGGCCAGGCGGCAAACGCTCGTGATGAATGCCCAATTTCGTCAGGCCGAAATATCGTCCGAAAGGCGCACCAATGCTCATCAGTTCGTCGTCATCGTCATAGTGCGAGTCGTCAGGCCATTCGATCTCGCTCCAATGGACGACAAAGGCCGGCCGCTCCAACGATGCCATGGTAATCCTCCTGATGTGAGAGGTTCAGATGACTGGGGACACGAATTCCATCATCCCGTATGGCCATGCTGCCGTGAATGGAAAGCGACCGCAAGGGCGAAACGGCGCTCCCACGCAAGCGGCGCGGTCCTGAAGGTTCGGGGGCGAGCGCTTCGCAGCGGCTGCTCTCGATCCAGACGCGAGTTTCTACAACTGACTCACTTGGCAGGCACGACGAGCGTCTCTCCCTTGCGGACGATATAGGTTGCCAATTCCGAAGCCTTGCCGCTGCCGACGTTCTTTGCCGAGTGAACAACACCGGATGGAATGAAGAGGGATTGGCCGGCTTTAAGGGTAACCGGCTGTCTGCCTTCGAGCTGGTATTCCAGCGTTCCCTCGATGACGAAGGCGATCTCCTCGCCGGGATGCGAGTGACTGAGGGCGAGAACGCCCGGAGCGAAATCGACGCGCACCTGGACTGCCTCGTGGCCGGGCACGTCGATATCGTTCTTGATGAGATCGGTGCGCTGCAGCGGCTGTTCTGCGTGTGCTGCAGCTGCGCCGCCGAGAACAAGGGCGAGCGCGATAGCCTGGATCATTTTCATGTCGTCATCCTTCCTGAATTGACCATTTCCGACCGGTTGGCCGTATCGGGATTTAAGTCGATGATTGAACCAGGGATGTGTCGGAAAACCCGCATTTTTGTAAGCCAGTGTATCTGCGGCACGATCGGTCGTGAGGCTGCTCTGACGTGGTCCTATTTGGAGGGCGGCGCGGGGTTAGCGAGACCGCCAACACAATCTCCCTCATCTCTGTGCTCGTCACAGAGATCCAGTGCGCGCAGGTCCCTGGGCGTGGGAGACTTGTTGTTGCAGAGTCAATCACGGCGCGGATGCGTCGTGGCTAGATTTCTGTGACAAGCACAGGAATGAGGAAACGTGGGTGACGCCATTGACTGAATTAGGCTGCCGACGACGAGTCCACGGGTCTGACGCCGGTGAGATTGGCAATGTCCGTGATGCCGCCGGAGGACTCGAAGTCGAATATCTTCTGGGTGACCAGCGCGGCCGCACCCCGGGCCCATGAATTGTCCTCCCAATCGGGCAGGAGGGGAGGCGCAGTCCGGAAAGTCCGGGCGGAAAGCGCTTCGCGTAGCGGCGTCAGGAAAGGGTCGCCGAGGGAGACGGCTTCGCCGCCGGCGACGATGACTTCGGGATCGGTGATGTTGACGAGATTGGCAAGGGCGGTGCCGATGCCGCGGCCGGAATCGGCGACGAGGGCGAGGGCGGCGGCATCGCCTGATGCGAGCGCAGCCGACAATTCCGGCAGTCCCAGTTCCTCGCGGCCGGTCGCTTCCCGCCAGCGCCGGAGCATCGAGATTTGGGAGTGATAGGCCATTAGACAGCCGCGCTTGCCGCATTCGCAGAGCCGGCCATTCTCCTCATAGAGAGTGTGACCGAATTTGCCGGCAGCACCATTGGCGCCGCGATAGAGCTTGCCGTCGATGACAAGCGCGCAACCGATGCCGACGCCGACGGCGAGAACGGCCATGTTGCGATGCTGGCGGCCGAGGCCGAAGAGCTGCTGGGCGATGGCATAGGCGTTGGTGTCGTCTTCCAGCCAGACCGGCACATGGACGCGGCTTGCGACCAGCGAGGCGAGGGGGACGTTATCCCAGCTGAAGCGGTGGCTGCGCACGCAGGCCGTCTGTTCATGATTGATGACGCCGGGCATGGAGATGCCGATGCCGGCGAGCTTAGCATCCGGCTGCCCGGCGAGTTTCACCAGTTCGGGCACGGTACCCGCCAGCAGGTCGGCGACCTTGTCCGGGTCATGGCTGTCGAGGCTTACTCGCATGGCGGCGACGGGGTTGGTGGCAAGGTCGGTTGCGACGCACTCCACCGAACCCACCATCAGTTTGAAGCCGACCGCAAGCGCGTGTTCGTAGTTGATATCCACGGGGATCGGGCGGCGGCCGGTGAGGCCGGGTACGGTCTTCCCTTCGATGACGATGCCTTCCTCCAGAAGGTCGGAGACGACGAAGGTGACGGCCGCAGGACTTAAACCAATCACCGTCGCGATGTCGGCACGGCTCCTTGGCCCCTCGCGCCGGAGAAGGTTGAGGATGAGGCGTCGGTTCATGGCTCTCGCCGTGGTCTGGTCGCCTTTTAACTTCACGATGCATTCCTTAATTTTGTAAATTAATTATTGCGAGCTGCAAAGATCTATGCATAAGTTCGGCCGCGGATCAACTCAGCCAAGCGGATTATCGCTGGAATCGCCGAGCGGATCGTAGCGTTGAATGCCTGGTCGGTCGTTTCATGGAGGAGGCGACGGTCGGGAGATGTTGATCGATCAACTGGGAGGAATTCAATGACATTTTTGAAGCAATTTCCGTCGACCACACGCAGACGCTTCCTGAAAGGCGCGGGGCTGGTTTCCGCCGCAGCGGTCACCGGCAGCTTTCCGATCCCGGCGATCGCGCAGGCCCAGGAGGTCACGATGATCTCCGCCGAAAACAATGGTGCCGCACTCGATGCGCTGAAGGCGATTGCCGCGGGCTTCAGCAAGGAAGCCGGCGTCAACGTCGTCATCAACAATATGGACCACGAGGCCCACAAGACGGCCATTCGCAACTATCTCGTCGCCGGCGCGCCCGACGTCTGCTCCTGGTTTTCGGGCAACCGCATGCGCGCCTTCGTCAAGCGCGGCCTGTTCGACGATATCTCCGACCTTTTCGAGAAAGAGAAATATAAGGACGTGCTCGGCGCGACGGCAGGGGCCGTCACCGAAGACGGCAAGCAGTACGGCCTCCCCACCGGCGGCACGCTCTGGGGCATGTTCTATCGCAAGGATGTGTTCGAGCAGCATGGCCTGACCGTGCCGAAGACGGCCGAAGAGTTCATGGCCTATGGCGACAAGTGCAAGGCCGCGGGCATCACGCCGGTCGCGATCGGCACCAAGGAATTATGGCCGGCGGCCGGCTGGTTCGACCAGACGAACCTTCGCATCAACGGCCTCGACAAGCATATGGCGCTGATGAACGGCGAGATGAGCTATCTCGATCCCTCGCTGACAGCGGTTTTCGACCAGTGGGAGGCGATGATTTCGAAGGGGTTCTTCACGGAGAACCATACGTCCTTCGGCTGGCAGGAGGCTGCCGCGCTCTTGGCGCAGAAGAAGGCCGGCATGATGAATCTCGGCGCTTTCCTGCGCTCGGCTTTCACCGCCGAAGATCTGCCGCAGCTCTCTTACGCGACCTTCCCGGTGCTCGACGCCAAGGTCGGCCACTACGAGGAGTTCTCGGTCAACTCGATCCACATTCCCGCCAAGGCCAAGAACAAGCAGGGCGCGCGCGAATTCCTCGCCTATTTCTACAAGCCGGAGAATCTGGCGGCCTATCTGGAGCCGGGCGGCAATGTGCCGCCGCGCCACGACCTGCCGCCAAGCAAGGACCCGCTGGTCAACGTCGCTGTCGAGACGATGAAGACGGTGCAGGGCACGTCGCAATATTACGACCGCGACAGCGATCCCGATATGGCGCAGGCCGGCCTCGTCGGCTTCCAGGAGTTCATGGCCAAACCCGACCGGCGCAAGGCCATCCTGACGCGCCTCGAGGGCACGCGCAAGCGCATCTACAAGATCTAGCAGCTCCCCCGGGGGCGGCGGCGAACCGCTGCTTCCAAGGGGTGGAGGCTGTATGCCTCCACCCCTTGGGGGAGGTGCGCCTCTGCTCCCGGAGCACGCATGAGTCTGCTCCTGTATCAATGAGGTTCTTGAGATGTTGATGTTATGGCGCCGCCAGCGCTGGTGGCTCACCCCGACTTTACTCATCGCGCCGGCGATATTGCTGTTCTTCACCGTCATCCTGCTGTCGGCCGTCAGGAGCCTCTGGATCAGCCTGCACGACTGGGACGGCTTCGGCCCGATGGTGTGGATCGGCTTCGGCAATTACGTCGAACTCTACGACGACCCCCAATTCTACGTGTCGTTGAAGAACAACTTGATCTGGCTGGTGATGTTCATGGCGGCACCGCCGATCGGGCTCGCCATCGCGCTGCTGGTCAACCAGAAAATCCGCGGCATGCGCTTCCTGAAGTCGCTGTTCTTCATCCCGCTGGTGCTCGCCTCGGTGACGGTCGGCGTGGTGTTCACCTGGGTCTATACGCCGGAATTCGGGTTGCTTGCGCTGATCTTCAATGCCTTCGGAGCGACGGCGCCAGCAGTTCTCTCCGACGAGCATTTCGTCACCTTCGCCATCGTGATTGCAGCACTCTGGCCGCAGATCACCTTCTGCATGGTGCTTTATCTCGCCGGTCTCAACAATCTCAGCGAAGAGCTGATCGGTGCCGGGCGCGTCGACGGGGCGAGAGGCTGGAACATGTTGTGGCATATCGTGCTGCCGCAGCTGACCCAGGTCACTTTCATCGCCATTGCCGTAACTGTCGTCGGCGCCCTGCGTTCGTTCGACATGGTGTCGGTGATGACGAACGGCGGCCCTTTCGGTTCGTCCTCGGTTCTCGCCTACCAGATGTTCGAACAGTCGATCTTCTCCTACCGCTTCGGTTACGGCGCGGCGATTGCCTCCGTGCTGTTCGTGATCATGGCCGTCTTCATCGTCTGGTATCTCAGCCGCATCATCCATACCGAAGAAAGGGGAGGTTGATGTATCCTCGTCCCATTCCCGATGCCGCCATCTGGCAGCGCCGCCTTTATGTGCTCGCCGTTGTCATCGTCCTTCTCCTCTGGCTCTGCCCGCTGTTTGCGATCATCCTCACCTCGTTCCGCTCGACCGAGGATGTTATGGGCGGCAATCTGTGGGGATGGCCGACCGGCATCGGCGTCATCGACAATTATACTGATGTCTTCACGCAGACACCGATGGCTCGCTACTTCCTCAACAGCCTGACGATCACCATTCCCTCGGTGATCGGTGTACTGGTGCTCTCCACGCTCGCCGGCTATGTGCTGTCGCGCTACCGATTCCCCGGCAACATGCTGATCTTCGCGCTGTTTGTCGGCGGCAATTTTCTGCCGCACCAGATCATGATGATCCCGGTGCGCGACCTGATGGTCCGGCTCGACCTGATCGATACGACGGCGGCGCTGATCATCTTCCACGTTGCCTTCCAGACCGGCTTTGCAACGCTGTTCATGCGCAATTTCATCGCGGCATTGCCTGATGAACTGTTCCAGGCGGCGCGCGCTGAGGGGGCCTCTCCCTTCCAGACGCTATGGCATGTGGCGATCCCGCTGGTGCGGCCGGCGCTTGCCGCACTCGCCATCCTGATCTTCACCTTCATCTGGAACGATTACTTCTGGGCCGTGGTGCTGACTGTCAGCGACTCCGTCAAACCTGTGACTGCCGGCCTTGCCAATCTTCGCGGCGAGTGGGTCTCGGCCTGGAACCTGATTTCCGCCGGCACCATCGTCGTCGCCGTGCCGCCCGTCGTCATGTTCTTCCTGATGCAGCGCCACTTCATCGCCGGCCTGACGATGGGAGCGGTGAAGGGATGAGCGATCTCCTCAAGTTCCAAGTTTCAACAGCAGAGAGCCAGGACGCATGACCAGTCTCGAACTCCGACAGATCAACAAGAACTACGGCGCTTATCATGCGCTGCGCGGCATCGATCTTTCCGTGGCGCAGGGTGAGTTCATCGTCATGGTCGGCCCTTCCGGCTGCGGCAAGTCCACGCTGCTGAAGTCGATCGCCGGCCTGGAGGAGATCTCCTCCGGCCAGATCCTGATCAACGGCCGCGACGTCAGCAAACAGGAGCCTGGGGACCGCGGCATCGCCATGGTCTTCCAGTCCTACGCGCTCTATCCGCATATGACGGTGGCGGAGAACATGGGCTTCGGTTTGCGCATGGCCAAGCGCCCGAAGGCCGAGATCGAGGCGGCCGTGGCGCGCGCAGCCAAGATCCTGAGGATCACCGACCAGCTGGAAAAGCGGCCGAAGCAGCTCTCCGGCGGGCAGCGGCAGCGTGTGGCGATTGGCCGGGCGATCACCCGTTCGCCCGACGTGTTCCTCTTCGACGAGCCGCTGTCGAACCTCGACGCAGCACTTCGAACCCAGATGCGCGTCGAGCTCAGCAGCCTGCACGCCGAACTCGGCGCCACCATGGTCTATGTCACCCACGACCAGGTGGAAGCGATGACCATGGCGAGCCGGATCGTCGTCTTGAACCAGGGGATAATCGAGCAGGTCGGCTCACCGCTCGAACTCTACCGCAACCCTGATAACCTCTTCGTCGCTGGCTTTCTCGGTGCTCCCCGGATGAACTTCCTCGGCGTTACCGTCGATGAGGTGTCGGGCCGCAATATCACGGTTTCGGCGCCGGGCCTCGTGCCGGTGACTGTCGAACTGGCGGAGGCCGCAATGCTGCCGAAAGGCGCCATCCTGACACTCGGTGTAAGGCCGGAAAACATATCGGTGGTCGCCGACGCTGCCCAAGGCGGGGCGATCAACGGTGCGGTCCGACTGGTCGAGCATCTCGGGCGCGAAACCATTCTCTACATCGATGCCGGAAATCTCAGGACCATCGCCTCGGAAAGCGGCACCGGCAACATCACGGTGCAGCTCAGCTACGTCGCGCCTTTTGCCACCGACCAGAACGTGGCGCTGAAGCTCGATGCCAGCGAACTCTATCTCTTTTCGCCCGACGGCGGACGCACGATCAGCACCCGCAAGACCATCCTCGACAGATAAACACAGGAAAGACCACCGTGTCCGACAAGACCCTCTCCGTATGGAACCCCGTCAAGACCGACCGCTTTCTCGTCGGCGCGCCGCACTATCCCGAACATGTCGATGAAAGCTATTGGGAACGCGACGCCGAGCGCATGGCGAAGGCCGGCTTCAACGTGGTCAGAATGGCCGAATTCGCCTGGCATATTCTCGAGCCGAAGCTCGGCACCTTCAATTTCGATCTGTTCGACCGCGCCATCGCCATGCTCGGGCGCTACGGTATCGACACGATCATGTGCACGCCGACGGCAACGCCGCCGCGCTGGCTGACCGTAGCACACCCGGAGATCTTAAGAGTCGACGGCAAGGGCCGGCCAATGAGCCATGGCTCGCGGCAGCATTGCGACACGGCAAGCCCGGTCTTTCGCGAGCACAGCCGGCGTATCACCAAAGCGATGGCCGAGCACTATCGCGACAATCCTTTTGTCGTCGGTTGGCAGACCGACAACGAGCTGAACACCAGCATGCCGGAAAGCTTTTCCAAGGCGACGCTCAGCGAATTCCAGGCCTTCCTCGCTTGCAAATACGGCGAGATCGACAAGCTCAACACGGCGTGGGGCGGCGATTTCTGGGCGACGGCCTATGACAGTTTCGACCAGGTGGTGCTGCCGATCGAGTTTGGCCCGACCTTCCCGAGCCCCGGCCACCTCCAGGATTATCATCGTTTCCTGGCCTTCTCGACCGCGCGCTTCCAGCACGACCAGGTCGAGATCCTGCGCGCCGTGAAACCCTCCTGGTTCGTCTTCCACAATCTCGGGGGCCTCAGGGATATCGACTTTCGCGGCCAGTTCACCACCGATCTCGATTTCGTCGGCTACGATATCTATCCAATGCTCTATGACGAGTTCCAGCGGCTTGGAAACCACGCCAAGGTCCAGGCGCTGCACCTCGATATCTGCCGCGGTTTTTCCGGCAATTACATCGTTCCGGAGCAGCAATCGGGCTTCGGCAGCCAGCCGGGTTTCTGCACGCTGACGCCGGAGCCGGGCGAGTTGCGCCGCATGGCGCTCTCCTCGGTCGCCCACGGCGCTGACGGCCTGATGTTCTTCCGCTGGCGCCCCGCCCATTTCGGCGCGGAGATCTATTGGATGGGCATCATCGACCATGACGACGTCGCCCGTCATCGCTATGACGAGGCGAAACGCTTCGCGACCGAGATGACCGCGCTAGCGCCCAAGATCCTCGGCACCTATGTGCGCATGGATGTCGGCATTGCCGGATCCGACTTCGATAATCAGGAAGCCCACAAGACCTATCCGATCGGCCTGCCGAGCCCACAGGACGATGCGATCCTGCTGCACCAATATTGCTACGACCGCGGCATTGCCTGCGGCTTCATTCATCCCGAGGATGATCTCTCGAAGCTGAAGCTGCTCTATGTGCCCCATTGGGTGATGTGGAAGGACGAATGGACCGAAAGGCTGAAATCCTTTGCCGAACAGGGCGGCACCGTCGTCATCGGCGCGCGCACCGGTACCCGCAACGAGGATAACCATGTCATCCGCGAAACGGCGCCCGGCACCTCGCTGTCGCAGCTCACAGGCGTACGCGTCGAGGATTTCGGCCGTCTTGCAGCGCCCGGCGCCAACGGGCTCTTCGATGTGATGGAACGTTCGGGCGGGCTTGTCATTCCACCGAACAAGCCAGCGGAATCACATCGGCGCGAACGTCGCTTCAAGATCGGTAACCGCGAACTGGCTGCCGGCTACTTCTATGAAAACCTCGCGACCGACGGCGATGTCGAAATGGTCGCGGCCTGGTCGAATCGTTATGCCGAGGGCCAGCCGATGGCGACGTCGCGCAAGGTCGGTAAGGGGCAGGTGGTCTATGTCGGCACCTATCTCACGCCGGATCTGACGGCAGCGCTTGCAGGGCGGCTATTTGCACCCGTCGGCATCGAGCCGCTGATCGGCGAACTTCCCAAGGGCGTCGAGGTGACCATGCGGATAAATGACGACCGCCGGCTGCTGTTCATCCAGAACTACACCGACCAGCCGGCCGCCATCGGCGGCGTCCCTGCTGGCCGCGATCTCCTGACTGATGAAAATCCCGTTGCCGGTCGGCTCGATCTCGAAGGCTATGGCTGTGCGATCATCGAACTGGAGGGATGAGCTTGCGCGCGCCGTCGAAGCCCTCTCCCCTAAATGGGGCGAGGGAACGCGCCTGAAGCCCTTCGGCTCCATACCGGCCGTCATCGTGGGGCACCAGTCTGGGGAAGGAAGGCGGGAACGCAATGAATTTACAGCTCGTTGTTTAATGCAGTTTCGTGGAACTCATGTCCTCGAAATGGGCGGCAGGTGTTGATCTACGCTTATCCTTGCTTGGATCAGGTCACGCGCAAAGATGTGAAATCGAAGATTTTGCAAACAGCTCTTGAGCTTTTCTCGAGCCAAAGACGTAGGTTCGCCCCGGAGAACGCCCCCGGCAATTTCGGCTTCCTGGGCCGCGATCTGTGTTCGATCATCGGCGACCCGCCGTGTGGCTGCTTCAAGTGCGGAGAACTCTGCCATTGCTCATCATAGCACAGTCCGAAGATGAAACTGAGATAGTTTGAATGCGCCTTCATGAGTTCTGGCCGCGCCTTCACAAACTCCGTGTTTACGAAAGGTCGTGGTCGCACCGGCAGGAAGCGTGTTGCCATCTGCTCGTATGCGGTTCCGTGCACGCTCGTGCTTACACATTCGCTTGAAACTTGCGGTCATGGCCGACAGGAGCGAGTGCGTGCTTCGTCACGTCGTAACCGCGCGCCGAATTTGGAAACGGCAGGGTCATCTTGCCACCGCCTGTTTTTCAGGCGATCACGACGCCGTCTGCGATATCCCCCTGCATTCGGCGAAGTGCCGGTGGCAAAAGATCGTCTCGACGTTTCAGCGCCGACAACAATTCGTTTTCCGAGGATATGCCATTTCGAAATTCCGATTTGAGAAAGGTAAGCGCGGCACGCTTTTCTTCCGGGTCTGCAACAGCGTGGCTGCCCCGAAAGCCGGCACTTCGAAGGACCGTCCTGATAAGGCCGATGTTGGTTGAATCATCAATTTCTGACAAATGAGTGGAAGACATGACGTCCTCCTTCCTGGGGCTAGGGTAATTGCCCTCAAACAGCAGCGCCCGTAACATGGCTACCGTCGCCTCCAACGTGGTTACGATAGCTGCAGTTTGCAATGATGCGCGCGGCGGCGAACGTGGCATCACGCCGCCGACGATGCATCGAGAGCGACCAGGGCGCTACTCGATAATTCCGCCGTGAAGACGGAGAACGGTGAGGCAGAGCCATAACCGGCGTCAACTCAGCTGTTCTTGGAACTCGTTTTGATCCGCCTTCGTTCCAAATCAGGCGTGAATTCTAGAAAACACAGCTCTCGACATCAGGAATGCTCGAAAGTTCTTTATGCGTTCACGTAGGTATTAGTAGGCGTTAATAAATAAAAATATTGAAATTATTGAGCTATGCGAAATCAAAATGGATAATATCTCCAAATAATACATCCTTTTTCAATCAATTGTATTCCGGGTGCAATAGTATTATAATTTAATTCTGCCAACAATTCACCTGGCTCTCAACCGAAAGGTTGGAATTCAACACGTTCAAACGCCAAAATATCCGGCGGGATGCGCTTGAGACGACCAGACGCGCCATCGAGAAAAATACGATCAGCGAAATCGCAGAACGCGCCGAAAAAACCGTTTGCCTTCGATAGAGGCGCAGCATGCCTAACTGCAACAAAAGAAGCGAGCGCTGCCGGAACCTCGGGCACACCCGCCGCCCCTAACGGGGACACCGTGTGTTCCGCTCTCGAGCAATCCATCAATTTGTGAAGCTAGCGACGTCTTGGGCAGTTCCAGCAGAGGGTTCTGGGTCTGAAATTGCCAAAAAAAGAGCATCTCCGTACTCAAACAAAACGGAAATGCTCTTCGTAGTTTAGTGCGGAGCCATACTTGTCAGCTCCACACCGCTCGCAACTGAATTCTCGGCTATTCGTCTGATGTCGCCGGTGCGGCGTTCTCCAGAGAGGTGCGGATTTGATCGATCTTTCCGGTTGCATCGCCAACCCCCAAGATGGTTTTGGCTTCGTCCAAAACCGCCGGGCTGACTTCACCGGTTTTCGTCGTTGAAGCCAATGCGTCCTCCAGCGCCTGATCCCCCAACAGAGGGTCATCGACTGCAGGCTCGATTCCGTTGTCGAGTTCATACTGGGCATAAGCCACGGCATAGGCCGCGATGGCAGTCATGCGTGGATCCGACGTATGCATCAGTGCCTTATAGTTACGCTTCAAGGAGTTCAGACCCGCAAGCTGCGCCGACAGGTTTTTTTCTTTCGTGCCGATTTTAGTCTCGTCTGCCTTCGCGGACTTCGATTTGCTTGCCGCCTCTGTGGATTTGCCTTTCACGCCTTGAGATTTGGAGTTGCCGTGGGTTGAACTGCCACCCTGGCTGCTGCTGCCGTGGTTGCCACTGTTTCCACTGCCGCCGCCGTGACCGCCGCCATTGCCCCCGCCGTTGCCGCCACCGTTTCCACCGCTCTTTGCCAGTGCGGCCATATCAATTCCTGCAATCGTTGCCGGGCTCGCTGCAAGAGCCAGCGAGAGCGCGGCTAGGGACGCTAAGGTTGCTATCCGCATTGTTTTCCTCCGAGTCGGATCAAGCGCCGTGCAGATACACGGCTTGAGTAGATACGAGAGGTTAGACGGTGATCGCCCATTGCACATCGGACCGAGGTCCGATGCCGGCCCCGGCAATGGTCTTAGAAGACCTGAAATGATTAACGATTCCTTCTTCGCCCGAAGCGGCCATCGGTTTGAGCTCATTGCTGCTCAGCTTTTCCGGTCGGCCCGAGAAACGGCTTCCTCGATTAGAGTCGTCACGCAATCATCGTCGCGTCAGATGGACGCCTGCGAGCGTGCAGCGGACCGATCCACCGGCGCGTTCGATCGTCGGGATATCAAGCGCGACCAGTTCGGCGCTTTCTTCGATCGTGTCGCGTTGATCCCGGCTTAGGGACGCAAACGCCGTCGTCGAGAGCGCAAGGATACGCCCCGCCTTTCCCTGGAGTTCGAGAGCGTTGCCGGCGAAGGAGGCGATCTGATCGTTGGTGAGTGCGATGACGCCGCGGCCGGAGCGCTCCAGTCTTAGAACGACCTCCCGCCGTCTTGCTGCATCGGTCATCATCTCCAATCCGATCATGGCGAAGTCGGTGGCGATGCACATCAGGACATTGGTGTGATAAACGGCGACGCCGTTTCCATCCCGCGCGTCGAATACCATCGGCTCGAAGTTGAAGTGGGTCGAGAAGCGTTCCAGCGCGATCGGATCGGTGCGGTCGGAGCGGACGGCATAGGCCACCCGATCGATGTGATCGAGAACCATGGCGCCGGTGCCCTCGAGAAACAGTCCGTCCGGCTCGAGGCCGGAATAGTCGATCACCTCCTGCACCCGATACTGGCTCTTCAGCATTTCGATGACGTCGCTGCGCCGCTCGCGCCGGCGACTGACGGCCTTCATCGGATAGATCGCCACGTGACCGCCGGCATGGGTGGAAAACCAGTTGTTGGGAAAGACCGAATCCGGTGTCTCGGTACCCGTGTCGTCGAAAAGATGCACGTTCACGCCATGGCTTCTGAGCACATCGGCCGCCCGGGTGATTTCGTCATAGGCCGCCAGTGAAAGGTCTTCCGTCGTATCCGGGCTGGTCTGGAACAGGTTGTCGATGGCGGTTTCGGTATTCACGGTGAAGTGGTGCGGCCGGACCATGACGACTGCAGAGGGCGCCTGGACGGAATATGTGACGTGTCTTGGCATCATCCGTGCTCCTATGCCTGCCTTGCTCGCTGCAACATGCCGAACAGGTCGCGCGGATCGTCCGGATCGGCGATGATATCGAGGTCCTGGTAAAGCCCGGTCTCCCTGAGCCTGTCACGGACATAACGAAGAGCGGAAAAATCCTCGATCGCGAAACCGACGCTGTCGAACAGGGTGATTTGACTGGCATCGCGGCGACCGGTCGCCTGTCCCGTTACAACCTGCCAGAGTTCGGTGACGGGATAGTCGGCATCCATCTGCTGGATCTCGCCCTCGATGCGGGTCTGTGGCGGATATTCGACAAAGGTGTCGGCGCGCAACAGGATGTCGCGGTGCAGCTCGGTCTTGCCCGGGCAGTCGCCGCCGATGGCATTGATGTGGACGCCGGAGCCAACCATGTTGTCGGTCAGGATCGTCGCGTACTGCTTGTCGGCGGTGCAGGTCGTAATGATATCGGCATTTTCGATAGCCGATTGGGACGAGTTGCAGGCGGTCACCGTCAGCCCCGTGCCTGCAAGGTTTCGGACCATCTTTTCCGTTGCCAGCGGATCGATGTCGTAGAGCCGGATGTGATCGATGCCGCAGACGGCTTTCATGGCAAGCGCCTGGAATTCCGCCTGGGCGCCATTGCCGATCATGGCCATGGTGCGGGCACCCCTGGGTGCGAGGTGCCGCGCGGCCATGGCTGAAGTTGCGGCGGTTCTCAGCGCCGTCAGCAAGGTCATTTCGGTGAGCAGCACCGGATAGCCGGTCGAAACTTCCGCCAGGAGGCCGAAAGCGGTCACGGTCTGCAGGCCTTGCGCCATGTTCTTCGGATGGCCATTCACATATTTGAAGCTGTAGATTTCGCCGTCCGAGGTCGGCATCAGCTCGATCACACCTTCGCCGGAGTGAGAGGCGACGCGCGGGGTTTTGTCGAACGATCCCCAGCGGCGGAAATCTGCCTCGATGACGTCGGTAAGTTCGGTCAATACGGTTTCGATGCCGATGTGGTGGACAAGACGCATCATGTTCTCGACGCTGACGAAGGGTACGAGAGCTTTTTCCGATGGAAGGGGCGACGACATGCTGAGTTCCTCCTGCATATGCTCGAGGAGAAAGACTAACCGTCCCACATGTTGGCCGAAAGCTCAAATCTGTGCTAATTCCGGCAGTAAATTGTGCAATTCGTTCAGTTCATTTACGCGAATTTACCAGGGAGGCAATATGACCATCGCGAAATACGCACCCGACGATCTGGATCGCCGGATTATCGCTCACCTCCGCGCCGATGGGCGCGCTTCCTTGAGCAAGCTTTCCGATGCACTCGGTGTCGCACGCGGCACAGTTCAGAACCGCCTGGATCGCCTGATGGAGACGGGTACGCTGCTCGGCTTCACCGTCCGGGTGCGGGAGGACTACGACGTCAACGCCGTGCGTGCCGTGATGATGGTCGAGGTTGTCGGCAAATCGACGACTCAGGTCATACGAAAGCTCCGTGGCCTGACGGAAATTTCAGCGCTGCACACGACCAACGGCAACTGGGACCTTGTCGCCGATATCCGGGCCGCAAGCCTTGCCGACTTCGACCGGGTTCTACGCGAGGTGCGCATGATCGACGGTGTCGCAAACAGCGAGACCAGTCTCCTCCTCAGCAGCGTCTGAGGGCTGCCGAGCGTGGTCGATGCGGATCGCCATCACGACGGGCCGGCGCTGCGGGGGATGGCGAAGAAGCCGAGGGATGCTGCTCAAATTCGGCGGCTGTTGCCGTGGCTTCGATTTATGATGGCGCGTCGAGGTGTGAATTGGCTTTTCCCCCCGAAAGAGGATCACGCCAAGCGCAAATCGAGAAGCGGGTGTAGCTTCTTCAGATTCGGGAGGGACTTCGCTTGCCAAGGATATTGATTGGTGCCTTTGACAACGAGCAGGAGGTCGCCCATTTTTCTGGCTTCAATAGTCAGCTTAGCCAAGAGATTTATGCCAGAGGAATTGAGGAATTCGAGACCCGTCAGGTTGAACGTCACCTGTTTGTGCCCCTCATGGAGCAGGCCGAATACCAATGAGTAAATCGGCGCATAGGCGTCCGGTCCCGCCAGCCTGAATACGCCATCGAAATAGACCTCGTTTTTCTCAGCCCATACGCGGAAGTTTTCGTCGCTGATTTCCATTCTTCGCTCACAGATTGGAGGAGGGCGGCATCGCCACGGCTGCAGTCGTCGTCAGTATGACACGCTGGTCATTATTCTCTTCGAATGCCCATGCCATTTTTGCATCGTAATCGCTCAGAAGGGTCAGCAACCCCAAGCCCGAACCGCTTTCTGCCGATATGGCATTGGTTTCGATTTGCTCAAGAAGAAGTTCCCCGGGGTCCCTCGATTGAAGGCGATGCAGCAGTTGCTGAAAGCGAGAGGATGTCACGCCATCGACCGTGTTCTTCACCCTGATTAAAAAAGTACCGTCGAATATGCCGGCTTCAATGAGGATCTCCCCAGGCTGTCGAAACTTAACGGCATTTTCGATCAGCTCATTGCTGAGATATCCGATGTCATGATGGGCCTGTACATAGTCTTTCCGTGACCGTGAATAGGGCAGAGCCATGACTTCCGCTATAAAGTCTGAGGTCATTCCGGAGTGCTTCCATCCAAGCTGAAGCGGTCCATCGCTTAACGTGAGGCGAGTGCACGAATCCAAGCTTATGCCTGCCAGAGAGTCGATACCATATACCGTGGGCGTCATGTCTCACCTATGTCGCACTGCGAGAAGCGTGATGTCGTCGTAGATCTTCTGCGATCCGATGAAGAGCATTAATGTCGCTATAATTCCGGCAACGACTTTCTCAGCGCTCTGATCCTTCAAGCGCAGTGCTTCGCGGCACAGACGTTCGATGCCAAAGAGTTCTCCAGCGTCATTTTCGGCTTCTGTTATGCCGTCCGTATGCAGGAGTATGAGGTCCCCCGTCTCGAACGCTATTTCACGGGTTTTGATGAACGCAGAAATATCGGCTTCCAGCCCGATCGGTATGCCCAGATCCATGGTGTCTATGCGCTCGACCTCGCCGTTTGCCCGCACGACGACAACTTCCTCGTGTTGTCCCGACAGGATCATCTCTTTTCCGTCGTAGTCAAGAAACGCCAGAGTGAGATGCTTGTCGATTTTAGTTCTCACGATATTTTTAAACAGGGCGCTGTTCAGGTCTGTGAGAAATTTGACGGCATCGGTGTTTCCTGCTTCCTGCAGGGCGCGGGCGACGGACTGAACCATCAACATCAGCACGCCGCTTTCGAGCCCGTGTCCGGTGACGTCGCCGATGCCAATCTTCAACCGATTTCCGCTCTTCAATACGTCGTAATAATCGCCGCCGACTTCCTCTGCAGGCCTCATATAGGCTGCGATCTCAAGGGCCTGAAATTCCTCAAGTTCCTGGTGCAGCGGAAGAACCATGAGCTGGATCCTCTCGGCGACGGCCAACTCTGTGCCGAGACGTCGATTTTCTCGCTGGAGCTGTGCATTAAGCGTCGAAATCTCTTCCTTTGCATCTTCGATTTGAGCGGTTCGCTCTTCGACGAGCTGCTCGAGATTTTCGGTGTGATAGCTGATCTGCTCAGCCATCCGGTTGAATGCTTCCCCAGCCTCGCCGACCTCATCTTTGCTTGATATGGCCACCCTGACCGAATAATCCTTCGCTTGTATCCGTTTGGCGGCATCTGCAAGTGCACTGATTCCGCCCGTTATTCGTTTCGAAGCCGCAAATACCGCGATCGTCACAATAAGCAGCGACATTAAGATCGCCAGAATTTGGTAGAGCACGATCCGATTGGTAGCTTCTGAAATCTTGGCCTGGGCCGCATAGAGGGAGGCCTCGATTTCCCGTTCAGGCACAACCACTCCAAGAGACATCGCCTCTTGCCGAACCGGGCCGCTGAGCCAGAGATTGGTCGCGGGGAGTTTCTTCACGATAAAGATGTACGGGACCTGGTTGCCTTCCTGCTGCAATAACAAACGTTGGATGCCCTGTTCACGGTCAAGGGCCAGTTTTGCTATCGCAGGCTGGGAGCTTCCCTTCAAGGAGCGCTCCAGTCCGGTCACTCCGGTCCCGCTCGCATCGCTCGCAGAACGCAAACCGAGCGTTTTTTCGCCTGTGCTGTTGATCGCCACGACGTTTCCGTCGGACATTGCGAGGAATCCAAAGCCCGACTGGGCCACTTTCACGTTTTCAACAGTCTGCGCGAGCTGGTCGAGTGTAATGTCCGCGCCAGCCGTCCCGGCGACATCCTTCCTGTCGGCTGTCCACAATGGATGAAAGAAACTGACGATCAATTTTCCGGTAATGGCATCGGTATAGGGAGCTGTCTGGGTTATATCGTCCGCAACCGGCCGCGTTTTCATATCCTTGGCCCAGCCCTGCCAGGACTCATAAAGTCCAGGAAAAAAGAAGTCCCAGAAATTGGCCTCGTTATGACCCGGATAAAGGCGGTCGAAGGTCTGAGCCTGGTCGGTATAGGGCGCTGTCCTGAAGATTGGTCGTTCTTTCGATCCGATGTAATACATCTGCAGCTTTGAAGCACCGCGCTGCAGCAGGCTCGGGGCAACGAGGTCTAGAACCGCGCTCGTCTGGATATCGCTCTGGACGTCGGGCCTTGGCTGATGGTCTTGTCCGAGCAAGTAACCCCAGACGCTCACAACCGAGGCAGAGCCCGGAGCGTTCTGAGACCAGTTCGCCTTCTGATCGTAGGACAGGCTGACGCTGCCAGGCGATGTGCGTGCTATTGCCGCGCCGACGTCGGAATTACGCTCGGGATCATCGATCTGCGCCTGGAGCACACCTGCCAAGGTGCCGACGTCGTTATGAACTTGCCGCAGGAGCAAACTCACCTGGGCTGCGGTGGAATCGGCATATGTGCGGATATATTCCTGGCTTGCCGCTTCAAGGCCCTGTCCGACTTCCAGGGTTGCGTCGCGCGATAGCCTCTGAACGTTCCAAAGCGCCAGTCCACCGCTGACCAACAGA
This sequence comes from Rhizobium brockwellii, assembly GCF_000769405.2. Lineage (NCBI taxonomy): Bacteria > Pseudomonadati > Pseudomonadota > Alphaproteobacteria > Hyphomicrobiales > Rhizobiaceae > Rhizobium > Rhizobium brockwellii. The sequence goes on along the minus strand of NZ_CP053439.1, from coordinate 2,649,837 downwards.
TCAAAGAGGACAGCTCCACCGACGACCAAGATGAATTTCGCCCGAAATGAGCCTAGTCTTGCCGGTCTCTTCGACGAGCTCTTGTCCATCATAGCGGCTTTCGGCCGGAAGCTGCCCAGATCGGCCAGCCTGCATAGCCCTTGGGGTGAAGAGCAGCAAAGACATGATCTTTGAAACCCTGCCGGAACCTGCGAATGAAATCCAATGAGTCGCCCCTTCGAACGGCCATCTCACCTGCGTAGACATTTTCCCAAGCTTCGATGATGTCTGCGAAGTCTTGGGGATCCCCGTCCAGGTTCGTGACCATAAAGGAATCGACCTTGATGTTATCGAAACCCGCGTCGGCGAGGAGATGGCGGCTTTTCGGCCCCATCTCGACATCCATGTCGAAGTACCTGAACAGTTTGGCGACTTCCTCGTAAGTCCATCTTATTGTTTCAGCATGTGGTTCGCCCAGACAATGTGAATTTTTTTCGTTCGTGATGTAGACACGGCCGCCAGGCTTGCAGATGCGGTAGAGCTCCCGCAGCAGCATCTCGGGACGGTTGAAGATCTGCAGCGAATGTCGGCAGGTCACAAAGTCAAATTGATTGTCTCGCAGCAGCATTTGGGAGGCGTCACCGTAGGTGTACTCGATTCCCTGGAGATCGAAGTCGGCAGCGACCCTGCGAGCATATTCGAGGCTGCGCACGGAATGATCCAGCGCGACAAGGCGTGCCGGTTTAAATTCCCTCTGTATCAAGGCCGCGAAATCACCAATTCCGCAACAGATATCGGCGATGACAAGACCGTTGTGCAGGCCGTGGCGAGGCAACAGTTCACGTTCGTGCCTCCATGTCATTTTCGTCTGGGTGCGCAGAATGGGGATGAAAGTCTCATCCTCGACAAAGCTCTGGCCTGGATAAAATGCCGAATCGTAGACTTGAACCGACAGGTTTGGTTGTGCTGCCGCCAGCGTCTCGAACAAAGAGGTCGACCATGCCACCACGCTCGACGTAATGATGATGATCTTCCGTTCCGGTCTGATCCGGCAACTTGCCGCGAGTATATCGGAGAGGGCCGCGAAGGCAGTCATGTTGATGTGCGTCAGACGTTTGACATTGACATAAACGACCCCGCTGTATTTTTCCAAACTTTGCTGCACCAGCTTGAGGGCGTCGGCGATTTCAGCGGCGCTTTCGGGCCGTATCTTGCCAGACAGCAACAGCTCCTGATTTGTCGGATCAAAATGAACAGTGAAGGGTAGGGGAAGCAGGCTCATTGGAAGTCCTCGGTCGAGGGGAAATCCGCAATGATTTGAATCCCTTGTCTGCCGTCTTTCTCAATTCGGATCGTGGCGCGGAATATTGCTGCCAAATCGCTGAGCAAAACCGTCCCGTCGGACTTCATCACCACGTATCCAGAGCCGGCGCCGGGGACAGGCTGGTGTTCGCTTGCTCTAGATGCTTCCTCGCAAGGAAACGTAATTCTCAGCCGATTGAATGTCGCATTCCGGTAGAGACTGAAACTGATCCTTCCCAGCTCGCTCGTCGAACGGAAAGCAAGTTCAATGAGCTCGTTCGTCGCGACGGAAAGAAAATTGGAATATCGAGCGGGATCGCTATGACCTTGGCCGAGAATGTCTGAGAGATATTCCGTAATCTTGTCGCAAAACTGCCATCGGGATTTGAACATTGCAACGTTCAGTTCCAGCGATACCATCGGCGCAAATGCATGGTCATCGAAGCTAGCTGCTTCCTGTTCCAATACACCCTCCCTTCTTTTACCTGGGGCGTCAGGTTGATGCTGCGATCTCTAAAGGCATGGCGAAAATCGGTTGTTCACTGTGGTAGCACAGGGCTTACGGATGTTTCCGCCCGGTTGATGAACTCGGCAATCGCCTGGACCGGAAGCGGCCTGCTAATCAAATAGCCTTGAAGTCTGTCGCAGCCCACACTGCGCAACCATTCCGCCTGACCTGGCGTCTCTACCCCTTCGGCTGTCACCTGCATGTCGAGGTCATGTGCGAGGTTGACGACGCAGCGGACGATTGCCTGGCCTTTCAGATCGCTTTCGAGGTCGGTGATAAAATATTTGTCGATTTTGATCGTGTCGAAAGGGAATGTCTTCAGATAGCTGAGCGAAGAATATTCGGTCCCGAAATCATCAAGCGAGATTCGTATCCCTAGCACGTTGAGAGTATTCAGGGTGTCGATATTGTTGACGGTCCGCTCAAGGAGCACGCTTTCGGTTATCTCAAGCTCTAGACGGTCGGGCGGCAACCCGATCAAGTCTAGCGTTTGGGATACCCGATCAGTGAGGCCGCTTGTCAAGAATTCAGCCGCGGACAAATTGACCGCGACGATATAGTTCTGCGGCCACTTCATTGCCTCGCGACATGCCTGCTCCAAAACCCATGCACCTATTTCCGGCATCATTCCATCGGCCTCGGCCATCGGAATAAATGCCGTTGGTGGGATTTTTCCAAGTAGAGGGTGGTTCCATCTGAGCAATGCTTCGAAGCCGACAATGCTGCCACCCTCGGCGATGGGTTGGTACTCAACAGAGAATTGTTCTTGGACCAGGGCCATGCGAAGGCTGCGGCGCAGCAGTTCGCGTTGTTCCAGCAACTCAAGCATTGACGGATCAAACGGTCTTGCGCGACCGCGCCCGTCCTTCTTCGCGGCGTAGAGTGCGACGTCGGACGCCTTCATCAGCTGCTCCGGAGTTGTACCGTCCGGCGGAGCAGCAGATATGCCGATACTGGCACCGACAAATAGCGCGATGCCATCTATCGTGAAGGGCTTTTTGAATGCATCAACCAAAGCTTCCGCTAACTGGTGGCCTTTGGCGGGATGTCCCGGGCCCCTTGATATGACGGTGAATTCGTCACCCGCCAATCGATAGGCTCTGTCGTCCCTGGTAAGGCACTCTTGGATGCGGCTTGCAGCGAGCTGAAGAAGCTTGTCGCCGGCTGGATGCCCAAGCGTGTCGTTAACAGGTTTGAAATCGTCAAGATCGAGTTGCATCAGGGACAGGGTCTCGTTCGAGCCCGCGGTCTCCCGTAGCAATACAGTGAGGTCCTCGCTGAACTGGCGTCGGTTCGGCAGTCCAGTGAGCGGATCGTGGGTGGCCAGATGCAAAAGGGTTGCGCGCTCATCGTCGATGGATTCCTCGGACCGAACCACGGCAAACAGATCTCCGATCCGATAGATCGTCAGTCCGTGCGACGCTGGCGTGCCAAGATCACCCGATATTCGCAGAGGCTGGGCACTGTCGCCCAAGGAACGGAGGGCGAGCGTAATCGCCGATTTGTCCAATTCTGGAAAATGCTCCCAAAACGACGCTGCTGGTTTGACAGAAGCAGGCAGCTCATTGCCCAACAAATTCTCGACGGGATTGAAATCGCGGTCAAAGAACAAAAGCCGGTCGATCGAGCTCGAAGTTTTTGCCTCTGTTTGTCCGAGGGCCGAGCGGGCCGCACGAATTTTCTGCATGTCCGAGGCCCTCCCTAGTCGCTTGTCATAACCAGATATCGTAGCAAATCAGCTCCCACACAACTTGTGCACGCCAAGATTTACATTAGGCATTTCTGATTAACAATCCCCAACTCTGCCCAACTCGCGCTCGGATGGGCTTATGCCACGTCTTTATTACTGCGACCCAATTCCATCATCGATTCAACGCCGACCCTGCGATGAGCTGCGGGCACGGGATCTCACGCGGGGGATCCGCACGCCGTCATGAACCAGTCGATAAAGCGGCGCACCGGCTTTTTCGTCCAGCTGTTCGATATGACGTAATAGCCCTGGTTCTCTGCTGTCGCGATGTCGGAAAGCACCAGCAGGTCGTCGCGCTCGATCTCGCGGCGGAACACCTCGACGGGGCAGAGGGCCACGCCATGGCCGGCGATCACGGCCGTCGCCAGCATGTTGAAATCCTGGAATATCGGGCCTCGAAGCGGTTCCGGCGCTTTCTGGCCGGCCTTGCGGAACCATTCCTTCCAGCCGTCGACGGATTCGTCGTGCAGCAGATCGGCGCCGGCGAGTGAGACGTCGTCAATCGTCCAGTTGCGTTTGGCAAGGTAATGGCGGCTGGCGACGGGCTGATTGCGGCGCGAGAAGAGCAGGCGGCTTTCCCTGCCGCCGCTCAGATCCTCGCCCATGGTGATCAGCACGTCCAGGCTCTCGTCGTCGAAGCGTTCTTCGGCACGCGCATAGACGATCCTGACGTCGAGATCGGGGTCACTCTCCTGGAAGGAGGGCAGGGCCGGGACGAGCCAGCGCGATGCAATCGAGGGAATGCAGCCGACGGTGACGGTGCGCATGTCGTGATCGCGCCTCATGTTGCCGGTCGCATGCGCGATCGCCGCCAGCGATCCTGACACGGCGCGGTAATATTCGCCGCCGGCTGCGGTCAGCGCAACGCCGCGGCCTGATTTCTGCAACAGCTTGCGGCCGAGCCAGGTCTCCAGATGCTTGATCTGATGGCTGATCGCCGCATGGGTAACGTGCAGTTCGTCGCCCGCTTTCGAAAGGCTCATCAGGCGGGCCGTGGCTTCGAAAGCGCGCAGGGCGTTCAACGGCGGCAATTGCATTTGTAAAATTTCCTCACAGATGACGCAGAAATCATCAATTGAAAATGCCAGCTATTTCAATAGCTAATTGTTGTGGGCGATGAAAATAATCATCGCTGTATCTTCAATAATTTATCAGGAGAATCGGCGATGTTCGTCAGAAATCTGAAGGAGGTGGAGCTCACCGAGCGTTTCGTCGACTGGGGCAACGGCACGAGCCACCGCTTGCTGACTAAAGACGACGGCATGGGTTTTACGGTGTGCCATACCGTCGTTCGCGCCAATAGCGAAGCCCTGCTTCAGTACCGCAATCATCTGGAGGCCTGCTATTGCATCAAGGGCGAGGGCGAAGTGGAGGATATGGACGGCAACGTCTTTCCGATCCGCGCCGGTGATATCTATGTGCTGGACAAGCACGACCGGCATTATTTGCGCGGCGGCAAGGATCAGGATCTCGTTCTCGTCAGCATCTTCAACCCGCCGCTGACGGGCACCGAACGGCACGACCTGAACAACAAGAGCGGGTCGCAATACTGAACCAGAGCATTTTGCCGAAAAGTGTGAGCGGTTTTCGGCATCCTGGTCTAGCCGATCTCTTCGTCGACTGCCGAGATGGAAAGCAGAGCCCGGCAAATGGCGGGCTCTGCTGCCGGCGCGAACGGCAAGACATCCGCAGCCTATTCATGGCGACTTAAGCACTGCCTATTGCTGCGGCTGCTGCTGCCCCTGCTGCGGCTGCTCCTGGCCCGGCGGCGGCGTGCCTATCTTTTCCAGAACCTTCTTGGCCAGAGCCGGGTCGCTTTGCGCAGCCGTCAGGATCGACGAGTATTCCTCGACGGAGATATCGGGAGAAGCTTGGACGGTATCGACCATCTGCTTCTTGGCTTCCTCCTGCAGTTGTTGCTTGGCAGTCTCGTCCTTCGTCGCGCCGATCTTGGCCGAATATTCCTGCCTCACCTTGTCGACCTGCAGATAGGCAACGGCGAAGGCCTCGATTTTCTGATCGCTGACGGCTGCTGTCGCACCGTTGCCACCGGGCTGTCCCTGCATCGGTGTCTGGCCTTGCGCCGGCGGCTGCTGTTGCGCCTGGGCCATGTCGACAGCGGATGCCGGGCTGAAAGCAAGCAGACTGAAGACCACAGTGCTCAATGTTGCGACAGATGTGTAACGATTGATCATATTCATTCCTCTTCAAGTGCGTGATTTGATCGGCAGCAAGACCGCCTCGGTCGATCGCTCGGCCGCTCAAAGGCCGGCGAAGTCGCGACGATGGGACCTTTAAGAGGGTACGGTGCGGCGGTAACGGGGCGATTTGCTGACGATTGAGCGGCGGCTTTGTGACCGCCGCCCCGTTGGCACGCGCGGAAAATTCCAGTCATTGTCGAACTCTGTAGCCCGGATCTTCGGCGGCGTTCATCGCTGATCTGGATGCAGAAATGCCGCCAGGAACGTCGCGACGGCCGCCTCGGCGTGGCGGCGAATCTCCTGTTTCGTCGGAATGGCTGCATCGCCCAGCATCATCACCCGGTTGACGGGGTCCGCCATCACCAGCCAGTTGAACTGTGACGCGGCGACCGTTGCATCGGAGAACTGCAGCAGCTTCTTACCGGCCAATTGTTCGAAAGCGCTGCCCATGACTTCGAGCGCCCGTGCGGGGCCGCGCGTGTAAAGCACCTTGGCGAGTTCCGGGAAGCGTTGCGCCTCGGCAATCACAAGCCGGCGCAATTGCATCAGCCCTGGCGTCAGGACGATGGCGAGCTGGCGGACAGCGTAGTCAAGGAGATAAGCTTCCAGCTGGGCGCGGTTTTCCACCTGGGGGAGGCCGGTGTGAACGGCGGTATCTGCCTCACCCATCATCTGGGTGAGCACCGCGACGAACAGCGCCTCCTTGCTGGAGAAGTGTTTGTAGACCGTCTGCTTGGACACGCCGGACCGGCTGGCGATCTCGTCCATGCTGGCTCCGGCATAACCGGTGCTCAGAAAGACTTCGGCCGCGGCACCGACGATCGCCGCCTGTTTGCGCTCCGAACGCGTGCCGGCCCGCCCAAGGGCCAGGTCGGCTTCCATACCCGGTATCAACATTCTCGATCTCCACTCGAACCCTAGTTGACATGATCAAACTGAACCGTCTAGTTCTTATAACGGAACCAAACGGTCTAGTTTGATTTTGCGGCTATCCAGCGATCCTCAACAGCGAGCGATGTCATGAAAAGCAAGACAACCCATCTGACGTGTGCCTGCGGAACCTTTCACCTCGAAGTGCGCGGCGCCCCGATCATCAGCGCGGAATGTCACTGCAAGAGCTGCAGTGACGCGGCCGGAAGGCTGGAGTCGCTCCCAGTGCCGGCGGCGATCCGGACGATCCATGGCGGTACGCGCTACGTGCTTTATCGCAAGGATAGGATCAGCCTTTTGGCCGGAACCGAAAACCTGCGGGAATTCCGCCTCGGACCCAACGCGTCAACGCGACGCGTCCTGGCGTCCTGCTGCAACACGCCCATTTTTCTGGAGTTCGAGGGCGGTCACTGGTTTAGCCTCTACGGCAATCTCTGGAAGCAGGACGAGCTTCCACCCCTGCAATTGCGCACGATGACCCAGAATGCGCACGATCGCGCGAGCGTGCCTGATGACGTTCCTTCCGGCGCACTGGCGACGGCCGGCTTCTATGGCAGACTTCTCACCGCCTGGATTGCGATGGGCTTCAAAGCCCCCGACATCGCAATCAAAGGAGCAATCGATGCCTGACGACGAAAAAATCCTCATTGAAAGCATAACCTCGCCGCATCATACGGAGCGGGTCAACAAGGCCAAATACATGGCAATGCGCCACGCTTTGCTGGCCGCACTCCCCGCGCAGGCACCCGGATTGACTGTGGCAGAGGCAAATATCGCCATCCTGCCGCACCTCTCCGAAGTCGAATTCCCCGGCGGTTCCAAGGCCGGATGGTGGTTGAAGGCCGTTCAGTTGGATCTCGAAGCCAAGCACATCATCCGGCGTGGGCCGGGAAAGCCGGTCAGGCTTTTCAAATGCCTTTGAAACATCTGTCGGCTCAGCCCAGCGAACGGATGTCGCGGGCGACCTCCGTTGTCTGGTTAGGCGTCGGCTAAAGCAATTCTAGCAAACGCCGCGCGGGAGAGCTTGTTTCGCAGCGCAGCCGCTCTATGTCCTGTCCCGTTTCAGCATGAGATTGCAGGCAGTATTTCACCGTAAATCCGGGTGCCGACGGCGTTGTCCGCCGGCCGGCTTGAAGGAGCTGAGCAATGAAAATTCTCATGGTTCTCACATCGCATGATCAGTTGGGAAACACCGGCAAGAAGACGGGATTCTGGCTCGAGGAGCTTGCTGCCCCTTACTTTGTTTTCCGTGGCGCCGGGGTCGATATCACGCTCGCTTCGCCGAAGGGCGGCCAGCCTCCGCTCGATCCGAAGAGCAATGAGCCGGCCTTCCAGACGGAAGATACGCGACGGTTCGAGCGGGACCAGGCGGCAACGGCCGCGCTTGCCAACACCCTGAGGCTGTCCGATATCAAGCAGGCGGACTATGACAGCGTGTTCTTCCCTGGTGGGCACGGCCCACTTTGGGACCTGACGAACGACCGCAATGCGCTGTCGCTCATCGAGGATATGCTCGCGGCGGGAAAACCTGTGGCACTCGTTTGCCACGCACCGGGAATCCTGACGAATGTGAAGGCGCCGGATGGAAAGCCTATCGCCAAGGGCCGGGCCGTCACGGGATTCACCGATTCCGAAGAAGAGGCCATGCACCTGGTTGAAGTCGTTCCCTACCTGCTCGAGGACGTCCTGAAAGAGCAGGGCGCAAAGTTTTCGAAGACGGCGGATTGGGGCGTGCATGTCGTCCAGGATGGCCTGCTGATCACCGGCCAAAACCCGGCCTCGTCAAGACAGGGCGCCCGGACACTGCTTGATGCCTTGAGAAAGCAGGCCGCGGCTTAAGCGCTTCAGCCCTTGGGAACGATTGATGCCCGGGGAGGTCGAGATTTCCTCATTCGGCTTGTGCCAACCCCGGCCGCAGGCGCGTCTCGACGACGTCTGCGCACGACGGCGAGGCAGAGCCAATCGCAAACGTTCGAACACGGGATGGGGGGCATCTGAGATGACCAGGAAATATACCGGGCAATGCTGCTGCGGCGCGGTGAGATTTGCCTTCGACACGGACCCGAACTTTGTCGCCAATTGCCATTGCCTGGACTGCAAGAGGGCAACGGGCGGGGAGGCCGCCACGTTTTTCGCCGTGCCGCAGGAAGATTTCACCGTGATCAGCGGCAGCCCGAAAGCGTTTCATTACATCGCCGATTCAGGCAAAGGGCTCGACCGCAACTTTTGCCCCGATTGCGGCGCGAGGTTATTCAGCAGCAACCTCGAGAGCTTCCCCGGCCTCGTCTTCGTGACGCTCGGCAGCCTCGACCGGCCCGAACTGATCAAGCCGGGGGTCGAAATGTTCACCCGGCGCCGGCTGGCCTGGGCAACGCCGCTCGATCTTCCGCAGTTCGATGGCATGCCTAGTTGAGCCGCGATAGCCCCAAAGCGCGTCGCAATCTTTAAGCAATTTTTCTTGAAGAAAAATTCGATCCGGTGTCGGATTGGCCAAGCCGCGCCCGTCCTAGGTTCGTCCATTCCGTAAATCCAAAAAGGATCACGACCATGCCGAGTACCATACGTCTGCACCGCGTTCTGGCGACCAGCCCGGAGAAAGTCTATCGCGCGTTCCTCGAGGCGGACGCGCTTGCCAAGTGGCTTCCGCCGAACGGCTTCCTCTGCACCGTGCACCATTCGGAACCGGTTGTCGGCGGCACGTTCAGAATGTCCTTCCGCAACTTCACGACGGGCAATAGCCACGCCTTCGGCGGCGAATATCTCGAGCTCGTCCCAGGCGAACGCCTGCGCTACACCGACAGGTTCGACGATCCCAACCTGCCGGGCGAAATGGAAGTCACCGTGACGCTGAAGAAGGTTTTGGTCGGCACCGAGGTGGATATCGTGCAGGCCGGCGTGCCTGATGTCATTCCGCCCGAGGCTTGTTATCTCGGCTGGCAGGAGTCGCTGCGAAACCTCGCCAAGGTCGTCGAGCCCGATATCCAGGAATAGCGCAAGATCGGGCCGGCGGACGATAACCGTCCGGCATCTGCGCCATCAATCAATCTCCATGCCGCGTTTGGTCAGGGCGTTGCGGGCGGCCGCAGCCCCCCAGTCGTCGGAAAGATCCTGCCCTTCGATTTCGGTTTCCGCAATCGGCGTTGCCCGGATCAACGGCGCGGGGCCGAAAGGCAGGCCGTCGATCCGGCCTGCGTCACGGCTGAGCATGATCCGGGTCATCGGGGGGTAATCCTCGGTCAGCCGGCAGAACAGGATGGCGCCATGCTTCTCGACATCGCGGGCGACGCGATAACCGTCCGCCACGAGGTCTCCGATGTTGATCAACAGGTTCGCCCAGTTTTCGATCCCGGCCGCATCCAGCGTCGCGGCGTCGAATTCCATGAAAAGCTCGCATTCGACGCCGTTCTCCGGCTCGGATATGCCGGCCCAGGGTGTCGACAGCCCGTCAGTGGCAAGTATCGACCTTCCCGGCATATGGATAGCGAGGATGCGGCGATGCGGGCCGAACCATTTTGTCTGGGCGTGAATATTGGCCGTTCCGCGCTCAGCGGCAAAGTCCTCCTGGATTGTACCGCGGCTCTGCCAGAAGACGCGCCGCGCTGCGGCAGCGGTTTCGTAGATCGGATCGTCGGGGCCGCGCGGCACGATCGTCCGATCATAACTCGTTTCGAGCGTGATCTCTCCCCGCATGAAGGGGAACTTCGGCTTCTTCCATCGGATTAACACCTTGTTAAAGCGGGCTGCCCCTGATGTACCGAGCTTTTCGACGATATCGGAGATGATATCGAGCGGATGCCTGGAGGCCTCCGGGACATAGTTTCCCTCGGCATCGCGGTAGCCGCCCGTCCGGGAGGAATGCCCTGCCTGCATCGTGGTGGCTGTCCATTCGCCGCTGACCGCGCCCGCCGGCGCTTTGTCGAGAGCCGGCGCAAGTTCCCGGATCGCATCGTCAATCGAATAGGATGCCACGTCGCCCCTCCGCCTTCACCCAAAGATCGTGTCCCTCGCGGCTGCTCGGCCTGCGAGCAGAAGCTAGCGCGGAGGCGTTGCCGATCAATAGCGAGGTGGACGGCGCGAGCAGGGGAGGCGCCCAGATCCCTGGGCGCAGGAGAATTCTTTTACTAGGTGAGGTAAAGCCTGCGGCCCTATTTGCTTCCGTCGTTCGGCCGCGCCTTGGCACTGTCGTTGTTGGTTGACGAGGCGGTCTTTCCGTCCGGTTGCTGGCCGAAATATGTGCCGCCGAGATGGCCGCCGGCGCTGGTGTTCCTCACCTGCCGTTCGGCGCGTTTCTGAAGTTCACGAGCGTTGGTCTTGCTCATTTTTCGGCTCCATGTTTGAGGTGGACCTCTGATCAACCGATGGCGGACGACACGGTTCCCTATTTCCTGCCGGCGCGGTGCCCTTTGCGCAGGCAGTGGGTTTGAGGGAAACGCTCACTCACCCCGCCGTCGGCGCCCCGCTTCGCTGCCGCGCACCCGATGGGAACTGCCGCTGGTTCTCCTCACGAGCCAAGCCGGCAGGCATTTCCGTTTTCTCCAGTGACGGAATGCTCCATTTTTATATGTGGACACGGTTCCTACCCGCCGAAATAGGCGGGATGGTCGATATCGGCGAGGAGGCCGGGCTGTTGCGGCTGCCAGCTGAGCAGCCCGCGGGTATGCTCGCTCGAGGTTGGGATGTCGAAGCCGGCGAACAGGGCGAACCAGCCGAAATGCTCGGCCGCTTCTTCCGGAGAGAGCGACACGGCGGGCACATCGAGCCGTCGGCCGATGACCTCGGCGATCTGCCTGAAGGCAACTCCCTCTTCTGCGACTGCCAGGTACGGGCCACCGACGGCGCCGCGTTCCAGCGCCAGGCGGTAGACGCGGGCGGCATCGAGCCGGTGCACGGCCGGCCAGCGGTTCTGTCCTTCGCCGATATAGGCTGAGACGCCCTTGCGCCGGGCCAAATCGATCAGGATCGGCACGAAGCCGTGGTCCCCATGGCCATGCACCGAAGGCGGGAGCCGGACGGTGGAGGCGCGCACGCCGCGGGCGACCAGCGATACTGCGGTGATTTCGGAGGCGCGAGGGTAGGTCTCCGACGTCGGCATGGGCGGATCCTTCTCGGTGCCGACACGGCCGGGGGCAAAGCCGAGGCCGGCTGTGACCAGTAGCGGACGATCGGAGCCTTGGAGGGCTTCGCCGAGCGCCTCGATGGCGCGCCGGTCGGCGGCGCAGTTCTCGGCAAATTTCGAGAAATCGTGGTTGAAAGCTGTGTGGATCACGGCGTCCGCCTCAGCCGCACCGCTCTTTAGGCTTTCTAGGTCGTCGAGCGTACCGCGATGGACCTCGGCCCCGGCGGCAGTCAGTTGATCCGCTCCCTTGTCCGAGCGGGTGAGCCCGAGCAGCTGATGGCCGGCGGCGATCAATTCATTGACGACGGCTGAGCCGACCCAGCCGGTGGCTCCAGTGACGAATACGCGCATCTGATATCTCCGTTTTTGCTGGAGACACATATCTGCTCTGCCTCTATCATGGTAAAGTAGTGACATTATCATGGTATATAGGCTAACAGGATGGGTGAATTCGTCAGCTCGGACAATCGGCTCGGCGCCTATCTGAAGGGTCGCCGCGTCAGGCTCGATCCCGCGGCCCTCGGTTTTGCGGGGGAGCGGCGGCGCACGCCGGGTCTGCGGCGCGAGGAGGTGGCGAGCCGCGCCAATATCAGCCCGACCTGGTACACCTGGCTGGAGCAAGGGCGCGGCGGTGCGCCGTCTGCCGACGTGCTCGACCGGATCTCTCGCGCGCTGATGCTGACGGATGTCGAGCGCGAGCATCTCTTCCTCATCGGCCTCGGCCGGCCGCCCGAAGTGCGTTACCACATGCAAGAGGGCGTAACGCCGAGGTTGCAGGGCGTGCTCGATGCGCTCGACCCGAGCCCGGCGCTGATCCGCAACGCCATCTGGGACGTGATTGCCTGGAACAGGGCGGCGACTGTGCTTCTAACCGATTACGGGGCGCTGCCGCCGGAAGAGCGCAACGTGCTGCGCTTCATCTTCCTCGATCCGCGCGTACGCGCCGCCCAGTACGACTGGGAAAGTGTTGCCCGCTTTGTCGTCGCCGCTTTCCGCGTGGATGCGGCCCGCGCGGGTGCCGCGGCCGAAGTCGAGCCCCTCGTCGACGAACTCTGCCGCAAGAGCCCCGAATTCCTGGCGATGTGGCGCGACAACGACGTGCGCACCCACGGCGAGGGCGCCAAGCACATCAAACACCCCATTCTCGGCCCACTCGCTTTCGAATATTCCGCCTTCCAGGTGGATGGCCGGCCGGATCTCAGCATGGTGGTGTACAACCCGGCGACGGCCGAGGATGCGGCGAAGATCAGGGAGTTGGTGGGCTGAGGCGAGGCCAATTGGTCGATCGATGATATAGCAGTCATCATCGCCTCACGCCGGACAAATCTGCCGTCATGCTGTGCATCGACGCGCGTAAGATTGATGCTGCGCGGGGTGGAGGATTTCAATGAATTCATATCGTGCCACGGTCTTGGTCGCCGCGTCGGTCTTGATGGTGCTGTCTGCCTCAGCGGCATCCGCCTAGGGCTAAATCCTAAGCATGACAAAGCTGTGAAAAGCTAAAATACTACTCCTGCTAGAAAATTCGTTGACCTTCCCGATCACAGCTGCTTTCCTCCCGATAGACCAAGGCGAATGGATCTTGAAGGAGATATCCATGACAGAGCTTGCAAAACCTGTGGCGGTCGATGATGTCAGCAGCGCTTCCGAGAATGACGTGATCTCGGGCAATCTGCTGGATAATGATCTGGCCGGGGGCTCCGGCAACATGTTCCTCAACTTCTTCGATGGCGAGCGAGTTCTTGCCAAAACGGTCGGGCAGGTCACCAATATCGAGGGTGAATACGGCACGTTCCACGTCAAGGCCGACGGCTCTTACACCTATACCCTGAACGATGCCGCCAAGGCGGGTTTCCTCCAGGGAATGACGCTGACGGAGACGATCGGCTACAAGATTTCCGACGGTGCCGGCAACACGGATGTCGGCCATTTCAAGCTCGACATTCACGGGGTCACGAGCCCGCCGGTCGCGGTCGACGATGCCTTCTCCTTCCGCGAAGGAAGCGAGATGGCCCGCAACGTGCTTGCCAATGATCACCCGGGAGAGGCGGGCACGCTCTTCCTGCGCTCGGTCGAGGGCACCAGCATTCCTGCCGGTCAGGGGCAAGGGCAGACGACCGACGTGGCGGGTGAATTCGGCACCTTCCATTTCGCAGGCGATGGAAGCTTCACCTACGATCTCGACCCGGCCGTCAAGGCGGGCCTCGATGACGGCGAGCATGTCACGGAGAAACTCCAATATTACAAGGTCTCCGACGGCGCCGGTCACGCGGATGCCGGCGTGATCACCCTGACCGTCGACGGCGTGACGGACGGAAAGTCGTTGAACACCAGTCATGTCGAGGCACAGGCGGATGTGGTGCGCCCCTTCCTGGACCATTACGAACTCCAGGGGGTCGCGATCGATCCGCTAACCGGCAAGTATTACGTCAGTTCCGGCCATGGTTTCCCAGATGATTCCATGGTGAGCATTTACGACAACGCCGCGGCATTTGAAGCCGACAACGCCAGCGGCGCCATCTCTCTCGGCGACTATGAAAAGGGCGAATATGACATCGGCGGAACCTATTTTTCAGTCCGCGGCGGCGAGATCATCGGCCGAACCAACGAGGCGAGAGGCGAGGAGGACCCTTTCCCCGATCAGACCTATCTCGCAAAGTGGGATGCCGCCGACGGATCGTCCGATCAGCGGGGCGACCCGATCCCGGGCCTTGTCGGCGAGAACGGCGCGGGTACGTTCGACTGGGGTGGATTCACGGCCGTCAATACGATGCAGGATTCGACCGGCATTTACGTCGTCGGCCGCATCGATGATGCCACCTGGCAGGTCTCCAAGATCGACCCCGATACGCTGAGCCCGATCGAGACCAAGACCTTCGCTGCGGGCGGGCTCGGCTACGGCTTTGCCGTCGACGGCACGTTCTTCTTCGGCGATTCCTCCAGCAGCGAGCATATCGGCACGGCATTCGACTTCGAAACCGGGGTCAAGACAACGGTCGATGTCAACATCGCCATACCGGGAGACGACTTGATCACCAACGTGGTCTATGACTCAGCGGCGGATAATCTCTACCTCACCAACACCGGGACCGACGAAATCGCCGTGGTGCACAATATCTCGGACGTTCTGTTCGCCTAGCGCATCGGAAAGTACGATGCGAGGATTGAAGGTGTTAGAGCGTCCTTTGTGCGTCCAAAAGGACGCACGGCGCTCCAATGGGCCTTACCGCTCGAATGCCGACGCCGCCCCGCCCCTTCTCTTGACGGCGGGGAGTTTAACGGCCGCGTGAGGCGCGGATGCGGGCAGCGGGCTGCCTTCCTGGCCGGTCGCTACCCCTGAGACGCGGAACTTGTGCAGTCTTGCCGTTCCGGACAAGGCCGCTCTCCAGCCAGTACGAGGCGTCTCCGGCTGTCCCGGTAGCAAGAGCGGCGGGCCGTGCGGAACATGGATGGCGGCCGAAGCCTTCAGCCGGCCGCGTGGACCGGTTTCGGCCGATGATTTGGAACCATGATCCCGCCGTACTGTTTAACTGGAAGGCGCGGAAGCGCCGATAACGGGGATGCCGATTGCCGGCCAACCCGGTAACGACGATCGGCCTTTCGGTTCGCCTATGGAGGAACACGACATGCAAACGACCCGATCGAAAGAACTGGCGGACGAATACCTGCGGCTTGGCGGCAAACGGCTGGCCAAGATCGATGACAATATCGTCAAGATCCGCCACTGGGATGATGACACGCCGGAGGCCGAGGCCTTCTGGCAGAAGCACATCGAGCCGCTGGATGACAAGCGCCGCGTAGAGGTCGAAACGCACCTTCCCACGATCAACGACAGGTGATCGCGAATCAACGACCGATGATCGCGGCGATTTCCCCGAGCGTAGGACATTGAAGCACGACAGCGCCGCGCGCCTGAAAAGACGCGGCAGCCTGTCGTGTTCGGATATGTCCGCTGCGCTTACTGCAGCGTACGCGTCTGGACCTGTTCGGCGGCGTGAGGCGCGGATGCGGGCAGCGGGCTGCCTTCGAGGCCGGTCGCCACCACCGAGACACGGAACTTGCCGTCGAGGCTGCGGTCGAAGATCGCGCCGACGACGATATCGGCGTCTTCCTGCACTTCGTCACGAATGCGGCTTGCCGCCTCGTCCACTTCGAACAGCGTCATATCCGACCCACCGGAGATCGAGATCAGCACGCCCCTGGCGCCCCGCATCGAGATGTCGTCGAGAAGCGGGTTGGCAATTGCTGCTTCCGCCGCCTTCATCGCGCGGCTCTCACCGGAGGCTTCGCCAGTGCCCATCATGGCGCGGCCCATGCCTGACATGACCGACTTCACGTCGGCAAAATCGAGGTTGATCAGGCCTTCCTTGACGATCAGGTCGGTAATGCAGCCGACGCCGGCATAGAGCACGCGGTCGGCCGTCATGAAGGCATCGGCGAAGGTCGTTTTTGCATCGGCAATGCGGAAGAGGTTTTGATTGGGAATGACGATGACCGTATCGGCCGCCTGGCGAAGCGCCTCGATGCCGATTTCCGCCATCCGCATGCGGCGGTTGCCTTCGAAGGTAAAGGGCTTGGTGACGACGCCGACCGTCAGGATGCCGGCGGCACGCGCAGCGCGGGCGATGACGGGTGCAGCACCCGTGCCCGTGCCGCCACCCATGCCGGCGGTGACGAAGCACATGTGCGAGCCGGCCAGGTGATCCATGATTTCATCGAGCGACTCTTCGGCAGCCGCATGGCCGACCTCCGGCAGCGAACCGGCGCCGAGACCCTCCGTCACATTCGCGCCAAGCTGGATGCGGCGCGTCGCCTTGGAGGTGGCCAGCACCTGAGCATCCGTGTTTGCGGCGACGAATTCGACGCCTGCCAGCTTTTCCGCGATCATATTGTTGATCGCATTGCCACCACCACCGCCGACGCCGATGACTGTAATATGCGGCCGTAGTCCAGAAATGCCGCTCTTGGCGTCCGACATCGCGCTCTCCTTTGATGCTTCGTTCATGCCCACCCTCGTTTGCGGACGGCGAATCGGGCGTCAGGATACGCGAGCAACAAGGCAGAGGCGAGGCGAAAGACGTCTCGGCGGGAGCGGTTATCGGGAAGGGGGCTGGGTTGTGGCTTTGAGGGAGGGGCATCAGAGAAGGTCGAGCGTTGCGGAGAAGACGAGCATCGGCCGCCAGCCCTCGGAATTCGCCGTTCAAAGGACTGGCATAGATGGGCGATATCCATCTTCACCGCCCGATCAAACCATCCAAAAATCCTACTCCACCGATCGCACCGCCACCGGCAAACACAACACACACCGCAACCCCATCGCCCCATTCGCCTCCAGCACCAGCGACCCGCCGTAGAGCCCCGCAAGCTCGTTCACAATACTCAGCCCAAACCCATTGCCGGGCACATGTTCGTCTTCCCGCACACCCGGCCGCAGCACGGCGGCGAGGCGATCCGGCGGGATTCCCGGGCCGTCGTCTTCGATGGTGATGCGGGCGATCGGGCCGTCGCGGCGGGCGCGGACGGTGACGCGAGAGGCGGCCCATTTGAAGGCGTTGTCGATCAGGTTTCCGAGCATTTCCTCGACATCGCTTTCGTCGCAGGCGACGCGCAGGCCCTCTGATATATCGGTGTGGAAGGCGATCTTGCGCTCGGCGTGGATCTGGCCGATCGCCCGGTGCAGATCGGCGACCGATGCCGCCACGTCGGTGCTGGCGACATTGTCCGATGAGGCCATCACCCGGCGGGCGGCGGCGAGGTGATGCTTGATCCTGTTGTCGATGCGGGCTGCGAGGCTGCGCATTGCGCCTTTGGGATCGTTTTTCTCGTCGAGCGCCAGCAGCAGGCTTGCCACCGGCGTCTTGAGGCCATGGGCGAGGTTGGCGAACTGCATGCGGGTTGCCGTGAGCCTTTCCTCATTGGACGCCAGCAGCGCATTGGTTTTCAGTGAGAGCGGCGCAAGCTCCTTGGTTGCCTCATCGGGCAGGCGGGCGCGTTCTCCCCGATTGATGGCATCGATGTCGGCCGCCATGGATTTCAGCGGCCTGAGGCCGAAGCCGATCTGCCAGAGCGTGCCGGCCATCAGCACGAACCCCAGCAGCAGCATGCAAGGCACCAGCCAGAAAAGGGCGCGTAGCGCCGGGCCGACGAGGGCGATCATTGGCGCCGTCGCGGTGATCGTCAGCGTCATGCCGTCAATGCTGCGCACTGCCTGGCGCAGGTAGAGCGGCCCTCTTCCCCGATCACCGCCGTTGCCTGATGTCGGCATGCCCATCAGCACATGGCGCAGATCCTGCCGGGGCGGCGGTGCGTCGATCGTGCCGTTCATCAGGGAGCGCGAGGTCAGGCGTTGCTGCCCGTCGTCGATCTGCCAGTACCAGCCGGAGGAGGGGCGATCGAAGGGCGGCGCATCGAGCGGCGCGGAGAGGGTGATCCGTCCCTCAGCGTCGCGCGTCACCGCGCCGGCCAGGGCGCCGATCTGGGTGTCGAGGCGCTGGTCAACCTGCTCGCGCACCACCGTCTTCAGCGCCAACCAGAGCACGATGGCGGCCACGACAAGCGCCAGCGTCACGAAGATGCCTGAGAACATCAGCAGCCGGCCGGCGATCGATCTCGGCTTGAGGGAGGGAGCCTTCATGATGCGGCTGCCGCCGTCAGCATATAGCCGCGGCCGCGCACCGTCTCGATACGGCCACGCATCGTCTCGATGCGTTCACCCCCGAGCTTCTTGCGCAGGCGGGCGATGATGACTTCGATGGAATTGGAGTCGACTTCGGCATCGCCGTCATAGACACGCTCGGTGAGTTCGCGCCGGTCGACGATCATCTCCTTGCGCAACATCAAGCAGGAGAGCACCCGCCATTCCAGCGCCGTCAGCTTCAGCGGCAGGCCGTCGAGCTCGAAGGTGCCAAGCTGCGCATCGAAGACCAGCGCGCCGCAGACGAGCCGCGAGGCGGCGTGGCCGGCTGCCCGGCGCACCAGGGCGCGCAGGCGAAGCACCAGTTCTTCCACCTTGAACGGCTTGGCGAGAAAATCGTCGGCGCCGGCCTTGAAGCTCGAGACCTTATCCGGCCAGCCGTCGCGCGCCGTCAGCACCAGAACCGGCAGGTTGCGGTCGCCCTCGCGCCAGCCTTTCAGCACGCTGACGCCATCGATCTTCGGCAGGCCGAGGTCGAGGATTGCGACATCGAAAAGTTCGGTGAGCCCCGCATGGAGAGCGTCCTCGCCGTTGCGTGCGATATCGACGACGAAGTTCTCCGATCGCAACACGGCGGCGATCCGGCCGCTCAGGTCTTCGTCATCTTCGACGAGCAGTACGCGCATGGGGCAGGGCTTTCATCGCAGGGCGTTTCAGGGGACAGGCCAAAACTATCGGGCCGAGCTTAACTCAATCTGAACGGAGAGGTTCAGGCAGGCGAGGGTGTGTGGCGGCTAGATTGCCGTCATTACTGAAGCAAGGAGCAGATATATGCCGAACGAAGACCAGGACAACGCGCATTCCGAGGGCGCAGCCACGCCCGTGCCGTCAAGACAGCGCCGGCTGGCGATCCCCGTGATCGCCGCCGCCGTGGCGCTTGTCATCGGGGCTGTCGGGGGCGCGGGCGCCGTGAAAATGATGCGTCCCACCCCCGAGATGGCGCCGCTGACGCCGGTGGCGATTTCGGCCATGCCGGCCACCAGCCTCGTTACCATCAAGGGCAAGGTCGCCGAGATCTACGGCAACAAGTTCGTGTTGCAGGACGACAGCGGCAAGGCGCTTGTTGAAACCGGCCGGGCTGGCGAGGATGGGGATCTTGTCGCGAAGGATGAAGCAGTCACAGTCCAGGGACGCTTCGACGACGGCTTCGTGCATGCGAGCTACCTCGTTCGTCAGGACGGACGAACCGAAGCGCTGCGTCCGCCGAAAGGTCCTCCGCACAGACGATTTGCCGATTTCGATCACAGACCCTGACGGGCGTGAACCAAAGCCGCGCTGCGGTGTTTACAGACACGCCTCATAACTCCGAAAGGAACGATCCCCATGCAACGACTTCTCCTGTCAGGTATTGCCCTTGCCGCACTGGCCGGCACCGCCTTCGCCCAACAGCCGCCCGCTCCGCCGCCATCCGCCGGAACTCCACCGGCAGCGGCCGAACCCGGCTCGCCGCCGCCTCCGCCGCCGTCTCCGTCTGCCTCTGATGACGACGGGCCGATGATGGGCGGGCCGGATGCGCGGCCGGGAGATCGCCCCGATTACCGCTGGCATGGTCGGAGAGGCGACATGGGCTTCCGTGGCGACATGGGCTTCCGTGGTCATCGCCCGCCGCCGCCACCGCCGTCCAAGGCAGCGCATTTCCGGATCGAGGATGGGAACACCCGGATCGATCTCAAATGTGCTGAGGACGAACCGATGAAGGCCTGCGCCGATCTGCTACTGCAGGTGATGGATCGCCTGCAGGGGCAGGACTGATCATCCGCACTTGAGGCGGATGCCGCACGATAATGCAACCGTCCGCGTTTTCTCGCGGGCGGTTTTGCGGGTTTCTCGGGGCCGTGACACCGCCGTCGAAGTCAAACGCCGCCCCGTAGACCTCAAGGAATGATGCCGCCGCTCGAATTGGTCGATCCCTCGCCATGGGGGTTTACGGTCGGCGACTGAGGGGCGTCGCTTCACCGCGTGACGCGGGCTGCCGATGTTGCGGAGTAGCGGTCGCCGTGGATCTCGATGCCTGAGAAGACCGCGTCGATCTCGGCCAGTTCTTCTGATGTGAAGGTGATGTCGGCGGCAGCGAAATTCTCTTCCAGCCGGTGCAGCTTGGTGGTGCCGGGAATGGGGACGATCCAGGGCTTGCGGGCCATCAGCCAGGCTATGGCGATCTGGGCCGCGGTCGCGTTCATGCGGCCGGCGATCACCTCGATCGCATCGACCACCGGCTGGTTTGCCTTGCGATTTTCGGCCGAGAGGCGCGGATTGGTTTTGCGGTGGTCGTTACCGCCTTCGAAACTGGTGTTCTCGTCCATCTTGCCGGTGAGAAAGCCGCGGCCGAGCGGGCTATAGGGCACGAAGCCGATGCCGAGCTCTTCGACGATGGGCAGGACTTCCCGTTCCGGATTGCGCCACCACAACGAATATTCGCTTTGCAGGACGGTGACCGGTTGGACGGCATGGGCGCGGCGGATGGTGTCGCTTCCTGCTTCGGAGAGGCCGAAATGCAGCACTTTGCCGGCGTCGATCAGATCCTTCACCGTGCCTGCCACCTCTTCGATCGGTACGCCAGGGTCGACCCGATGCTGGTAGAAGATATCGATGCGATCGGTGCGAAGCCGCTTGAGGGCTTCTTCGACGACCACACGGATGCGTTCCGGCCGGCTATCCAGGCCGATTTCCGGCCGGCCATCCCTGAAGCCGAATTTCGTCGCGATCACCACCTCATCACGGATCGGCGCCAGTGCCTCGCCGACGAGATCCTCGTTTGTAAACGGCCCGTAGGCCTCTGCCGTGTCGAAGAAGGTCACGCCCCGCTCATGCGCGGCCCGCAAGAGCGCAATGGCATCGCCGCGCTCCATCGCCGCCCCGCGATGGTAGTTCAGCCCCATGCAGCCGAAACCGATCGCTGATACGTCGGGGCCTCTTTGGCCGAGCTTGCGTTTGATCATGCGGATGTCCTCCTCAGGTTTAATCGTAACCTAAGGGCAAAGGCTGGTATCGATTAGCCGGTGATATCGGCATGGGCCTATGAGTTCGGTTCATGAATGTCTCCCGGCGAACTGGGAAGCGGCGAATTGCAAAGGGCGGGCGAGGGCACGTTTGCGCTGAAGGTCGATGGCTTGGCGTCATGACGCCAGCCGGAAGGATCCGCTTTGCACGGCTTCGATAACCGCGCCCAGCGTCTCTTTCCTGTCTTGCCCATCCGTCGACAGAACATGTTGCTCAAACGCACCCAGCGAGGAAAACTGTCGATGGAGCTCTGCGATGGGGCCGGGATCGGTCAATGTGTTGCCGCCGCGCTCCCGGCAGCGCCGGATGGCGACATCGAGCGGCGGGCGCAGAATCACGTAGTGGAGGGGTGCCGCGATTTTCCGGAACGGTTCCAGGAACCACGGCCCGACGATGCCGTCGACGACGACGAAATAGCCGCCGCCGGCATAGCCTGTCGCCGCCTTCGTCAAGACGTCGACGACAACGATATTCTGTTCATGCGCTTCCGGCAGATAGGGCGGGATCACCCCGTTCTTGATGAAATGCCAGAAATCGTCGCAATGAAGATGGACCTTCGGCGAGCCGGGCTCGCCGGCGAGCGCCTCGGCCGTCGTGGTTTTTCCCGAGCCCGGCGGCCCGGTGAGAATGAGAACTTCGCCCGTGTGATTCATAGCATGGCAATTTCGCACGAAGCAGCATCGTCTCGCAATTAGCCGATAGGGGGTCGGCAATAACCCGGCATGCCCCCCTTCGTTCTGAAGAAGCCGCTGAAGCGGCAGCTACTCCGGCAGTCCCGCCATCCTGAGAGCCTCGATATATCGATTGCGATCGTCCGGTCGCCGGAATGGCGGCAGTACGTCGGCGAGATTGGAAAGCCGGAGGGCGGGGTCCATAAGGCACAGGCGAACGATCGTTTCGCGGGCTTGCACAAGCCGCCCGGCCATGGCCTGGCTCGCCGCCATCACGCGCATGGCGCTCGGGTAATTTGGCTGGTGGTGCAGCGATTTTCCTGCCCAGGCGGCAGCATCGTCATAGTGACTGGCGCAAAAATGCGCGAGCCCGGTGTTGAACTGCCAGGCAAAGAGGCGCGGATCCAAAGGGCTGAGGCGCATGGCAAGGGCTGCGTGTTCGACGGCCTTATCGGGCTCGCCGAGGCAAGCCTTCACCCAGCTGCTGACGCCGAGCGCCGCGGCCAGGTTCGGATTGAGAAAGACTGCGCGATCGATGCAGGCCGCACTGTCATCGAGGTCGCCGCCGACATAACCGATAACATATCCGCCGTAGGTGAGCGCAACCGCATCGTCCCAGCCGAGTTCGACCGCTCTCCGGGCCAGCCGGGTGGCTTCGGCAGTCTCGTCTGCGGGATTGAGCATCCAGCCGTTACTCTTTCGCGTAGCGTAGCAGCGTGCCGCGCGGGCATGGGCTATGGCGAATTCCGGGTCACGCTCGATCGCCTCCATGAAAAGCCGCAGGGCCTCGTCGATGACCGATCTGTTGGTGACCGTCCGGTCGAAGGCCGCCAGGCCGCGGAGATAGTAGTCGTAGGCGTCGAGGCTCTCGGTCGGCTTGCGTTTGGCACGCTCGATCTCAGCCTCCTCCACTTTCGGCGTTATGGCGCCGACGATGCTCGATGCGACCTGATCCTGAAGATCGAAGACATTCGCCAGGGTTCCGTCAAAACGATCGGCCCAAAGATGCGCACCGGTCGACGTGTCGATGAGCTGCCCGGCAATGCGCAGACGGTCACCGGTCCGGCGCACACTTCCTTCGACTACATAGCGTACGTCCAACTCACGCCCGACCTGCTTTATATCGACCGCCTGACCTTTATAGGTGAAGCTCGAATTCCGTGCGATGACGTAGAGGTGACGGAATTGAGCAAGCGCGATGGTGATGTCCTCAACGATGCCGTCGGCGAAATATTCCTGCTCCGCGTCGCCGCTCAAATTCTGAAACGGCAATACGGCAACCGATGGCCTATCGTGATGTTTCACAGGGGCTGAGATGGCCTGCGGCTGCGGCACGAGGTCGAGGCTCGGTGTGGTCCGCCGATGTTCGGATCCCTGGCGCGATTGCAGCGAAGCGGCCAGGGAGGAGGTCTCTGCCTCGGGTTCAGCCTGAAGATGCTTCCTCAAGAACGCCCGACAGGCTTCGAACTGGCGCAGGGCCGCGTTTTCGTGACCCCTGAGAGCGTGGATCCGCATCAGCGCCCGATGGGCGGCCTCCATGGTCGGGTCCACAGCCAGCAGCCTTTCGGCGAGCCCTTCGCAAGCCGATTCTTCCGCCGAGCCCGGCTCGGAGAACGCGAGGCTCAACCGCTCCACCAGCTGCAGCGCCTTGCGTTGATATGTGCTCTGGTAAGGTCCAAACCACTCATCCAGCCCGTCCGGAATGGTCTCGCCTGCGAGCACCTCGCCGCGGTAGAGATCGGCGGCGAAGGCGAGATCGGCCGTCCGGCCGGCCTCCAGTTTGCGGTCGAAGATCGAAATGTCGGTTTCATCAGGACCTGTTATCAGCGCGACGGTCTCCTGATCCCCGTCGATGTAGACGGTGGCATCTCCGCCGGCCGGGAACGATCGCCTGATATCGACCAGCGCCTGGCGCAGGCTGTTGCGGGCTTGCTCATTGCTTCGTCCTGGCCAGAAGGCTTCGGAAAGCAGTTCCCTGCGATAGCCGCGGCGGCCACCGAGGATGAGGGCTGCGAAGAGAAGCGAGGCTTTGCGCGTGGTGAAACGGACTTGCCGGTGCTCCCGGGACGTCACTTCAAGGCCACCCAGCAACCTGATGCGCACAGATCGTCTCCCAGATTTCGACCGCTACCGCAGAATAGCATTTCGGCAGATCGATTTAACACCGATTTAGCGCCGGCTTGTCGAGGTTTTCCTGGCCGTTCACGCTGAACCGAACAGCCGGAATACGCCCGCGTGTCAGGCTCCCACTTGCAAATCTCACAAATGGGAGACTGAAAATGGCTCACACGGAAACTCAGGCCGGCATCAGCGCGCCGGAAAGACAGGTGTTCGGGTCCGGGCAGAACAGCGTGGCAACCATCGTCGCAGCCCTGAGGGCGTGGCGGCGGGCCGTGGTTAGACGGAAGGCACTGGCAGAGTTGACACCCGATCAGCTGAGGGACATCGGTTATCCCCGGGATGACATCGGTCATCCCCAGGACAATCGACCCGTGCTCGAAATCAAAGCAGGGTTGATGACGAAGTTGATGTCAATGCGATAGTCCGAATGTTCGACTGCGCGGACGCGCCGGCTGCTGGTCGAGCGGCCGGAAAGAGCTGACGGCGGGCGGCATTGGCAGGATATCGGGTGGGCTTTGTCTGTTTTTCCGCTGCCGAGATTCAACTATGATGGGGCGCTGGAACGATAGGGAGGGCACGGCATGATCGATCATATCACCATCGCAGTGAGTGACCTTGAGAGGAGCAAATTGTTCTATGAGCGCGCTTTCGAACCTCTGGGTTATCGCCTCTCCTTCGGGAAGGAGGGCGTGTTCTGGGCCTTCGATGTCGGCGGCAGTCTGTTCGAGATCCAGCACACCGACGACAAGTCGCCTCTGACGCGTGTGCACGTTGCCTTCCGGGTTCGGAGCAGGGCGGAGGTCGAGGCGTTTTATCGGGCCGCGCTCGAAGCCGGCGCCCGGGACAATGGCGCGCCCGGCCCGCGGCCGGAATATGAAGAGAATTATTATGCCTGCTTCGTTCTCGATCCCGACGAATACAATATCGAAGCGATGCTCAATGAGCCGGCGCCGCAAGGGTGAGGCGCAGGGCTCCGCTCAAAGAATGCACGAGGGGGAGGTGGATATGTCGAGTTTCAGGAACGCCGTCGTCTCTTTGCCCGACAAGGAGCGCGTAGCGCGGACGCCGTTTGGCGCGAGGATCGTCATCCATGCCACGGCCGCCGAGACCGGCGGCGCGTTCGGGATGTGGGAAACCTTCACGCCGCCCGGTCACGGTCCGGCCCCGCACACGCACACCCGGGAGATCGAAGTCTTTCGGGTCATCCGCGGGCTCTATCGATTCCAATGCGGCGACGAGGCGTTCGACGCGCCTGTGGGAACCGTCGTCGTTCTGCCGCCACATGTACCGCACAGCTGGCGAAACATAGGCGACGAACCCGGCCAGATGTTCGGCACGGTCACGCCAGGTGGCTGCGAGCAATTGTTCCTCGATATCGAGGCTTTTGGTGCCGATACGCCTGAAAAAATCGCGGTGATCGAAGCGCGACTGGGGATCGTCAACGACATCACGCTGGCCCTCGGATTGACAGGTCCGCAACCGCGCTGATCGATCATCAGGGTGTCGATCGGATCCAGTTCAGCCCTGCGCCATCGCCCGCCACAACACCTCTCATTGGAACGGATCTTGGACTTGGGCATCGGCCCTCTTGGGTCTCAGCTGACAGTTTCGATGACAGCGGCAAGATCGGCAGTTGTGAACGGCTTGGTCAGCACCGGTGGGCCGGCAAAGGCGGGGTCGATACCCGCTGGCCCATATCCGGTTGCGAAGGCAAACGGGATACCGCGCTGCTGAAGGACTGCCGCCACCGGGAATGACTGATGCCCGGCCAGGTTCACATCGAGAATGACAAAATCGAGATTGCCGTCGGCGGCAACCTCCAGCGCCGTGGGCAAACGCGCGGCTGTTGCGACAACCTCGTGACCGAGGTCCATGAGCATGTCCTCGATCATCATGGCGATGGTCATTTCATCTTCAACGACAAGAACGCGCTTGGCCATGTCATTCGTTCCGGAGACGGTCTGCGGGCGCTTCGAGACGGAAGGAAAAGCCCGTTTCGGCAAACGAAATATCCACACTGCCTCCGGTCTCCGTGGCAAGGCCGCGCTGGATGAGGACCGTGCCGAATCCCCTCCTCTTCGGTTGTTCGACACGCGGCCCGCCATGTTCGTCCCAGGCTATGCGGTAGCGTTGCGTTCCGTCGCCGATGATTTGGAGGGAGCATTTGACGCGGACGGCGCCGCCGTCATTCGACCAAGCGCCATGGCGGACGGCATTTGTGCCGAGTTCGTGAAAGGCCATGGTCAGCGCCAGCGCCGTCTTTGCGGACACCCTTATATCGTCTCCGGTCAGCTCCCATCGCCCGCCGTCGGGCCGATGCGGAACGGTCGCCTGATCGAGCGTCTGTTTCAAGGAGGCGCTGCTCCACAGCTCTCCCGTCAACAGATCATTGGCACGACCGAGCGACACCAGCCGCGCGGTGAAACTGTCCAGGGCACGAGGCATGTCTTCGGCATCCCGGAAGGTGCGGTACGCAAAAGCCTGCACCATGGCCAGATTGTTCTTGACGCGATGGTTGAGCTCATGAACGACAAGTTCCAGCTGTTGCTGTTTGCGTCGCCGCTCGGTGATATCGGTCGCTGCCCCAAACCATTCGACGATGGCGCCTGCGTCGTTCAAGAGCGGGACGGCCCGCGACAGCACCCACCCGGTGCCGCCGTCGGCGCGGCGGACGCGATGCTCGCATTCGAAAACACCCTTGCTTGATATGGCCTCGTCGATCACCGCCTGGATCGCGGGAATGTCCTCGGGAAACAGATAGGCCTCCTGCCACGCAACAGTTGGATTGGCCGTGTCGGCGAGAACGTTGCGACCGTCGAGCTGCTGCATCTCCTTCCAGTCGGCGCTCATACGGTAGACGATATCGGTCGTTGCGGTCGTGAATGCTCTGAACCGCTCTTCGCTCTCGCGCAGCCGGCGCTGGGCAAGGACGCTTTTCGTGGTTTCGACGACGATGGCGATGACGCCGGCGGGTTTTCCGCTTTCGTCCAGGACCGGCGAATAGTCGAGGTTCATCCAGACGGGAGCCGGACTGCCGTGCCGCAACAGCGTCAGCTCCTGGTTCTCGTAGGCGAGCGTTTTCCCCGACAGTCCGACTTTCATCACATTGTCATTGAAATCGGCAATTTCGCTCCAGCCCTCGCGGACCTTCGAACCAAGAAGATCAGGATGGCGGCTGCCTGCGAAGACGGAATAGGCGTCGTTGTAGATCATCACACCATCTTCGCCCCAGAGAAGAACGATCGGCACGGGTGAAAGCAGGAGCATGTTGGTGGCCGTCTTCAGGCTTTGCGGCCAGAGGTCGAGAGGACCGAGCGGCGTTTTGCTCCAGTCGCGGGTCTGGATCAGTCGGCCAATTTCCCCGCCACCGACAGGAAAGCGAGCTGTGAGTGGCTGAGGGGATTCGGAATCCAAGGCGCGCTCCAGATTTTGATGGTGGATCTAATTAGCGCATCCTTTGATTCTTTCCACCCATGGGTGTCACGGCTTCTTCCTGCCAACCTCTCTTGAGCATTGGCGCTTATTGAGCCGATCACTCTCTACGCCCGCGCCGTCGCCCGCCAGGCGGCTGGTGGGGTGGCGAAGGCGCGGGAGAAGGCGCGGTTGAAGGCGGCTTCGGTGGCATAGCCGGCCTCGTAAGCTATCGCCGCGATCGGTTGGCCTGACGTGGCGAGCGCCACGCTTGCGAGGTAGAGCCGCCAGTCCCTGATATAGCGGATCGGTGAGGTCGAGAGCATTGCCTGGAAGCGGTCGGCCAGCGCGCTGCGTGACAGACCGGAGGCCTCCGCCAGTTGCACCAACGACCAATCACGCCTGGGATCGTCGTGAATGAGGGAAAGGCAGCGCGAGAGTGAGGGGTCGGCGAGGGCTGCCAGCCAGCCGACCGAGCTTGGCTCTGCCATCATAATCTGGTGGCGCAGAATTTCGATGAAGATGATTTCGGTCAGCCGCGGCAGCATCGAGACGCCGCCGGCGCGCGGCCGGTCGACCTCCTCGACCATCTGGCGGATGGTGGCGCGCAGCCAGCCGCCGTCATTGGCGGCCCGCGTCCTGACATGGATAAGGCTCGGCAACGACTGCCGAAGCGGCGCGAAGCTCAGCCCATCCCACTGGAGATAGCCGCAGAGCAGCCGCACGTCCTGTGTTTCGTCGCCGTAGCGCAGCACGGGAATCTCACGCCATGGCTTCTGCGGCAGATCGCGTGTCGGCAGTACCAGCCTGCCGTCTGTGCCTGCGCCGAGCCGATGGCCGGTGCCGAAGGGGAAGACCAGCACGTCGCCGGCCTCCAGCTCGGTCTCTTCGCCTTCAGTCTTCAGCCAGCAGCGGCCCTCCACAACGATGTGAAACGGCATCGTGCCCGAGGCCTTGGCCGAAAGGCTCGCTAAGGCCGGCGTGGCATCGGTCTGCCAGTCGCCCGTCGGCATGAAGCAAAACTGCAGCGATCCCGAAAGGCGGATCGTCGACAGCAGCGCCGACAGCACGTCGTCGCGCGCAACACCCGCAGCGTCTGGATTTTCGGACAAGGCTTCACGCATTCCGGCCAAATACGCGCGCCGCGCGTCCTCCTATCATCAGTGCGTTCAAACCGGGTGAACGTGGAACACGTTCTGCCCCTAACGGGAGAATACTATGCAAACTCAAAGCGACAAACTGGTTGTGCTCGTGACCAAGGGCATCGAGTCCGAACTGTCCTCCGTCGCCTTCACCATTGCCAATGGCGGCATCACCGCCGGGCTGAAGGTTTCGGTGTTCCTCACCAGCACTGCAATCGACCTGGTGCGCAAGGGCGGCCAGCGCATGACGCATGTGCCGCCGCTCGATCCGCTCGCGACCCTGATCGAGAATTTTCAACAGCGCGGCGGCACGATCTGGGCTTGCCCGCCCTGCGTGACCTCGCGCGGTTACACGCAGGAAGATTTGCTCGACGGGATCGTCATCGTCGGCGCCAGCGCCATGCATGCCGAGATCAAGGACGGTGCGGCAACGCTGTCGTTTTGACGATACACCGTCGGGATGGGCGGGAGTTTGGGCAGCGTCTCCCGCCGGCGTCGTTAGGCTCTTCAGGCCGGCGACACGCACGGATGAATACCAAGCGCCTATTCTTGCGTTCGGCAATATACTTGTGAGATTGTATCGATATACGTGCGATAATGCCTGGTGCGGGCAGCGCGGGGGCTTCGATGACATCCGTGAGGGTCAATGAGCTGATATCGGTGGCGGGGCAGCCCGATGCCGCAGGTTTTGCCGCTTTCGCGGCTGATGGCTTTGCCGCCGTCATCAATGCCCGGCCGGATGGCGAGGAGCCGGGGCAGCCGGGCAATACGGCGGAAAAGGCTTCCGCCGCCGCCGCCGGGCTCGCTTACAGCTTCGTGCCGGTGAAGGGGACCGAGATCACTGAGGCCGATATCCGCGCCTTCCAGGCGGCGATGGCCGAGGCCAAGGGGCCGGTCGTCGCCCATTGCAAGAGCGGCACGCGGGCGTTGACGCTCTATGCGCTGGGCGAGGTGCTCGACGGGCGGATGAAGTCCGGGGATATCGAGGCCTTCGGTCAAAAACTCGGCTTCGATCTTGCCGGCGCGCGCCGCTGGCTGGAAAAGCGGTCAGGGCAGGCGGCTGGTGTAAAGGCCTTCTTCGAGCCCCGCACCTGCAGTGTGCAATATGTCGTTTCCGACCCGGCGACGAAACGCTGTGCCATCATCGACCCGGTGCTCGATTTCGACGAGATGTCGGGGGCGACGGGAACGGCCAATGCCGACGCCATCCTCGCTCATATCAAAAGTGAAGGGCTGACGGTCGAGTGGATCCTCGACACGCATCCGCATGCCGATCATTTCTCCGCCGCGCATTATCTGCATGAGAAGACCGGCGCACCGACGGGGATCGGCGCCCATGTCACCGACGTGCAGACGCTCTGGAAGGAGATCTATAACTGGCCGGCGCTCGCGACGGACGGCTCGCAATGGGACCGGCTGCTTGCCGATGGCGACACGTTCGAGATCGGTGCGCTTAAAGCCCGCGTGATTTTTTCGCCCGGGCACACACTCGCCTCGATCACCTATGTGATCGGTGACGCCGCCTTTGTGCACGACACGGTGTTCACGCCGGATTCCGGCACGGCGCGCACGGATTTCCCGGGCGGCAGCGCTGCCGCCCTCTGGCACTCGATCCAGGCGATCCTGTCGCTGCCCGAGGAGGCCCGTCTCTTTTCCGGCCACGATTACCAGCCGGGCGGCCGCCACCCGCGCTGGGAAAGCACGGTGGAGGCGCAGAAGCGCGCCAATCCGCATATCGCAGGCATCGACGAGGCCGGTTTCGTGGCGCTGCGCCAGGCGCGCGACCGCACGCTGCCGAAGCCGAAGCTTATGCTGCACGCGTTGCAGGTGAACATCCGCGGCGGGCGGCTGCCCGAGCCGGAAGGGAATGGCAGGCGGTATTTGAAGATTCCGCTGGATGCGTTGTAGGGGCGGCCGGCGCTGGCAACCGCCGCATCGTTCAAAGCGCGTTTTCTATATCGGTCCTAACGGTCCTAACGAATTCATCGCCCACGAATAGCAGCCGGCATCATGTTCCCGAGCCACCTCGTAGGCGAAGCAGTCGCCGAAGTTCAGGCTTGCGGGGTGGGCGCCTTTGCCCCAGGTGCGGTAGGCTTCGGCGATGCGGCGGGCGTCGCGCAGCGAACGGCGGCGTGAAGCCGTACGCGCGATATATTTATCCGCTGGCGGCATGGCGCCTTCGGAATATGCATTGACGGCGCGCGGGCAGGCGACGTAACTGGGTGCGACGGTTCCCTGAAGATGACTCCAAGGGGATTAATAGGGAACACGGTGAGGACGACCCAGTAGGGACCGAGACCGTGGCTGCCCCCGCAACTGTAAGCGGATTGTCGATCATCTCAGAAGTGGCCAGCGATTGGCCTCTCTGAAGGGCTCATAGCCCTGCCACTGCGAGATATCGCGGGAAGGAGGATGAAACGATGGATATCCGCAAGCCAGGAGACCTGCCGTCAATCACGATCCAATCAACCGGGCGGGGATGCCCGGACAAGGAACAGGTATGATTGACCTGCTGAACCTTCGCCGAATTCCGGCATGCATCCGTCTCGATTGGGCCTCCTGCGGCTAGTGCGCCTAAGCGCGCTTTCGGTCCGCGCACATGCGCGGAACGGCCGTGATTTTTCCCCTCGTCGAGGTTTTCCATGCGCCAGATTCTCGCCACCATGACATTTGCCTTCGGGCTCGCCGGCCTTGCTGCACCAAGCCTTGCCGCGACCCGATATCCCTTCACCATCACCAATTGCGGCCAGCAGGTGGCCTTCGAAAAGGCGCCGTCCAAAATCGTCTCGATCGGCCAGGGCATGACCGAAGTGCTCTTTTCGCTCGGCCTTGCCGACAAGATCGCCGGAACGGCCGTCTGGGTCGGTCCCGTCCTGCCGCAATATGCCGAGGCCAACAGCAAGATCAAACGTCTCGCCGACAATGATCCGAGCTTCGAATCCGTCGTCGGGCAGGAGCCAGACCTGGTGACGGCCGAGTTCGAATGGCATGTCGGCGCGCAGGGCTCCGTAGGCAAGCGGGAGCAGTTCAAGGATCTCGGCATCAATACCTATCTGGCGCCGGCCGATTGCGTCGCCAAGGTCAACACCGATGGCGGCGACGGCGTGCGTGGAGAATTGTTCACGATGGAGCTGATCTACCGGGAAATCGCCGAGCTCTCGGAGATCTTCGACGTGAAGGAACGCGGTGACGCGCTGATTTCGGAATTGAAAAAGCGCGAGGCGGATGCAGTCGCTTCGATATCAGGCGCCTCGGGCAAGAACCTGCCCATCGTTTTCTGGTTCTCCAGCAAGGAGGTCAATGGCGACGCCTTCATCGCCGGTAAAAACAGCGCGCCCGCCTATATCCTGAAGACGATCGGCGCGAAGAACGTCGTCACCACCGAAGAGGAATGGCCGCTGGTCGGTTGGGAAACCATCGCCCAGGCGAACCCGGCGGTGATCGTGCTGGCAACCATGGACCGCCGCCGCTACGCAGCTGACGATCCCAAGGTCAAGGTTGATTTCCTCGAGAACGATCCTGTGACCAAGGAGCTGGACGCGGTCAAAAACAAGCACTTCGTGATGATGGACGCACAGTCGATGAACCCGACGATCCGCACGATTGATGGCATCGAGACATTGGCGAACGGCATCAACTCCTTCGGCCTGGCGCAGTGAAGGCAATATCGGTCAGGCAACAGGGATGGTGGGCGCTTGCAGCGCTCACCATGGCCGCACTTCTCCTGCTCGGGCTGATGATCAGCCTTGCGGTTTCGATCGGCGAGATCGCCATCCCGCTTGCGACGACGGCGGAGGCGGTTTCGAACCGGCTGTTCGGAACGAATTTCGAGCTCAGCCGCATCCACCAGGGCATCGTCTGGGATTATCGTCTGAGCCGTGCGCTCGTCGCAGCCAGCGCCGGCGCATCGCTCTCGCTTTCAGGCGCGATCCTGCAGGCGCTGCTGCGCAATCCGCTAGCCGAACCCTACGTGCTCGGCATCTCCGCCGGCGCCTCGACGGGCGCCGTGTGCGTGATGATCCTCGGCTTCGGCTACGGTATTCTCGGCCTGTCGAGCGGCGCGTTCATCGGTGCGGTCATCGCCTTTCTGCTGGTCGGCTTCCTGGCGACGGGTGCGGGGGGAAGCGGCGAGCGGATCATTCTTTGCGGCGTCGCCGGTTCGCAGCTCTTCAATGCGCTGACCTCCTACATCGTGACGACATCGGCCAATGCCGAGCAGGCGCGCGGCATCCTGTTCTGGCTTCTGGGTTCGCTCAGCGGCGTGCGCTGGCCCGATGTCTATCTGTCAGTGCCGATCGCGCTTGCCGGCTTCATCATCTGCATGGCCCATGTGCGGGCGCTCGACGCCTTCGCTTTCGGCACGGATGCCGCCGCCTCGCTCGGCATTCCCATACGCCGCGTCCAAATCGTGCTGTTCGGCATGACGGCGGTGATGACGGCAAGCGTCGTCAGCATGGTGGGTTCGATCGGCTTCGTTGGCCTCGTCATTCCCCACGCCGCCCGCTTCCTCGTCGGGCCGGGGCATGGGCGGCTGCTGCCGGCAACAGCGCTTGGCGGTGCGATCTACATGGTCGGCGCCGATATCGTCTCGCGCGTCATCATTCCGCAGCAAATCCTGCCGATCGGCGTCGTCACCGCGCTCTTCGGCGCGCCGGCGTTCGCGGTCATCCTCTATCGTGTGCGAGGGAAGGCATGAGCATCAGCATCGACGCGGTGAGCTTTGCCGCCGGTGACACCGTCATCGTCAACGGCGTGAGCCTAAAGGTGGAAAGGGGCAAGGTGTTCGGCCTGCTCGGGCCAAACGGTTCCGGCAAATCGAGCCTTCTCAGGTTGATTTGCCGGCTGCGCAAGGTTCGCAGCGGCGTCATCCGGCTGGGCGATGACGACATATCCTCGCTGTCGCGCGCAGCGCTTGCGCGGCGCGTCGCCTTCGTCGAGCAGCAGACGACGACGGATACGCAATTGACCGTGCGCGACGTGGTGCGGCTCGGCCGCACGCCGCATCGCGGGCTGTTGTCGTCCTGGGGCGCCGGAGACGACGCCGCCGTCGACGAGGCCCTGTCGCGGACGGGCATGCGGGAGAGGGCGGGCCAGCTCTGGCAAACGCTGTCGGGCGGCGAGCGCCAGCGCGTCCATATTGCCCGATCGCTGGCACAGGCGCCAAGCGAACTGCTGCTCGACGAGCCGACCAACCATCTCGATATCCAGCATCAGCTCGACATTCTCTCGCTGATCTCGAAGCTCGGCATCACCTGCATCGTTGCGCTGCACGATCTCAATCTGGCGGCGATGTTCTGTGACAGGCTGGCGGTGCTTCAGAAAGGCGAGGTCGTCGCCTCGGGGGCGCCGGAGGAGGTGCTGACGGAGGATATGATCGGCCGGGTCTTCGGCGTTCGCGCCCATGTCCAGAAATCAGCCGTGCACGGCCGGCATCATATCCAGTACGTCATGGATTGACGGATGGCCGAGAATTTCGGTCTCAAGGAGGAGGTATGGCTCGCTAGCCTTTTTCCCGGACTGGCGTATTATTTCTTGCGGTCGAATGGAGTTCCGAGATGCTCGAACGAAATCAGCTTCCCCTGCGCCCTGTCGCACCCGGCTTTGCTGTCGCTTGGGTGGCCATCATTTCAGGTGCGAGCGTTGCCCTCAGCCTGCTTTTTGCCTGTGTCACGCCCTTCGTTGCGTTGGCGGCGGTATCGGCGGTCATTCTTCCCCGGCGGATGGCGGTGACAGCGGTTCTGCTGGCCTGGCTCGCCAACCAGATGGTCGGATATCTCGTGCTCGGTTATCCCCAGACCTGGGACAGCTATGCCTGGGGTCTGGCAATCGGTATCGCGGCATTTGCATGCCTGGCCGCAGCGCTCCTAGTACTTCGTCTCTCGAAAGATCTTACCGTTACGATGGCCGGCGCCTTCCTGGCTGGGTTCGTTGCCTATGAAGGCGTGCTGCTTGCCGCAACGGCGGTGCTTCCGTCCGGTGAGGGCGCGTTTTCGGCAGCGGTTGTCGCTGATGTTCTGTTAAACAATTCTCTCGCGGCGATCGGGCTCATCTGCCTGCATGCCGGTGCGGCAGCCGGCCGAGCGCTCGTCGCAAGACAGCCGGGACCGGTGTTGTCTTAGACTTGAGGCGCCGGAAACCGCATTGCCTCCCGCAGCAATTTAATAGCCTCTGAGACCGATGGTCCTCTGACTGGTGGCGGCTCTGCGCGTTCACAGAACTCCCGCCAGACAAACAACGTCAGTTCTGCGCCATCTGTTGCGGTTTCCCCCGGTCCCTCCGCGAAATTCTCGAGCAGACGATATCGAGCGTCCTTCCAGAACAACTCCTCCACCCAGTCATATATCGGGATCACATGGAAATGGATCGGATAACCGGGCGCGTGTCCATACCGGCCGATATAGACGCGCTGCGCATTCAATTGCCGTTTCAGCGTACTTTGAGCCCTTGCGAGTAATGGGCCGAATTCGGCTAACGCATCTTCAGGCAAATCCGACAGATCGTTGGTATCGGTCTTGGAGCTGATCATGAGGTAACCGGGAAGGGCAGAGTTGATGCGGTGGTTCACAAGCCATCCTGCCGTCTCGGCGACATGAAAGTGCTGGGGAATCTCCACGGACTTACTCCTGATGCACCCTTCAGGGGCTTCGATGAATCCCGCTAGAGGCCGGTACCTCGGTGAAGTGCGAGAGGATGCTGTAACGCATTGGATTGCTGCATCATTTTATTCTTAAATCGTCTTCGATTTAAGGTATGGGTTGAGATAGCAGCCGGCAACGGTTATTTGGTGCCGACCTGCAAGCGGACTCTCCGCGAACGACAAGGCGCATAGCTCCCATGATCCCCGATTTCCTCGTCACCCATTCCGGTGGCTTTCATGCCGACGAATTGCTGTCGAGCGTCATCCTGACCCGGCTTTTCCCGCAGGCGCGTATCGTCCGCAGCCGGGCGCCGGAGTGGATCACGCCGGGCGAAGACCGGATCATCTATGATGTCGGCGGAGCCTATGATCCCGCTGCCGGGATATTCGATCACCACCAGCGCGGCGCGCCGCTGCGCGACGATGGCCAGCCCTACAGCTCGTTCGGCCTGATCTGGAAGCATTACGGCCGTGATTATCTCACAGCCTTCGGCCTTCCCGACGCACATGTTGAAGCGATGCATGGCTCTTTCGACGCCAGCTTCGTGCTGCCGGTCGATCTGACTGATAATGGCGCGCTCAGCCCCTCAGGGCCGTTGGCCGGGCTGACGCTGCCGGTGCTGCTCGAGACGCTGAAACCGGTTTTCGACGAGACGGACCCTGAGGCCGACGATCGCGCCTTCCACGCGGCCCTTGCCATTGCCCGCAGTTTCATCGAGGCCAGGATCGCCCAGAGTGCCGCCAAATTGCGGGCCGAGGCGATCGTGCATCGGGCAATCGAAGCTGCGGGGCAGGGGCGTGTTTTAGAGTTGCCGAGGGGCATGCCCTTCCGTCCCGCCATCGTCAAGGCAGGCGCCGATCACCTGCTGTTTGTCGTTCATCCGCGCGAAAAGGACTGGTGCGTGACCGGCATTCGCCGTGCCGAGGAGGGGTTCGAGCTCAGAGCCGATCTGCCGGCGGCCTGGGCCGGGCTCACCAATGGCGCACTGGAGGCGGTTTGCGGCATAGAGGGCGCAAGCTTCTGCCACAACGGCCGCTTCATCGCCGCCGCCAAGACTCGCGAAGCCACTCTCGCCATGGCCGAGTTGGCGGTAAAAGAGGCGCTTTCGATCGGGACGTAGTCAAATGGCGGCAGCTGGGGTGGCGCGAGGCCAGCATCATACCCAGCCCCGGCGGCAGGTCGCTGATCCTGTTACGGCCCGTTCGCCCAGCCTTTCCGTGACGAAGGTGGTTTGCCCGTCTTCGCTATCCAGCCTGCAATGTCGCCATCTTGGCGCCGAAGCCGATGAAGACCACGCCTGTCGCGGCTTTCAGCCAGCGCTGGAAGCGCTGGTTGCGCGCAGCTCTGGCGAGCCTCGCAAAGAGCATAACCATCGAGCCGAACCAGATGACGTTGAGGCTGGCATGGACGGTGACCAGAAGGAAAGCCTCGCCGATCGCGGCCCGGCCATTGGCATCGTGGTGGATGAACTGCGGGAAGACCGCGAGGTAGAACATCGACACCTTCGGGTTCAGGGCGTTGGTGAGGAAACCCTCGAGGAAGGCGCGGGGGAGGTGCCTTACCTTACGGGATGGGGTCACTGACGTTACGGCAGCATAACCGCGCCAAGCGCCGACCAGCGCCTTGATACCGATCCAGCAGAGATAGGCGGTGCCAATCATCTTGACGACGAGGAAGGCCTGCGCCGACTGCGCCAGCAGCAGGGAGATGCCGCAAATCGACAGGGTGCCGTGCACATAAAAGGCGGCGACGAAGCCGGCAATATTGGCGAAACCAGCGCCACGCCCCGAGGCCGGCACCGTCTTGGCGATGAGGACGCCGTTGGGGCCGGGGGAAATGATCAGCAGCGCGGTGACGAAAGCAAAAGACAGAATTTCAGCAATCGACATTGCGCGCAGTTCCTGGGGTTGGTTTCGACTGTGGGGGCTTCAAGCAAGTATGTCGTCGCCGATAGTGGCGTCAATATCCAATTCTCTGGGTGACAGACCCTCCCGGGAGGACTGGAACAGGCCCGGCCCGCGTCCAAATTGTGGAACCGATTGACTTGCACCCGCGAAGGACTAATCTTCATGATATCGCGACACCATTCGCGGGAGAGAGACGGCGGATGGTGCGAGTGGGTGGGAAACCTTCAGGAGGAAGAGGTTTGCCGTGGATTACCGTATTGTACTGCTGATCGGTGCTGCCGTGATTGCCTTTTGTCCTGGTAACGCCGGGGCTCAGGAGGGCGATCCGACGGCGGGTGCTGTCGTTTTCAAGAAATGCGCCACCTGTCATATCGTCGATTCCGATACGAACAAGGTCGGCCCGTCGCTGAACGGGTTGTTCGGCCGCAAGGCCGGAACGCATCCTAATTTTGCCTATTCGGCCGGAATGAAGGCGGCTGGCGAGGGTGGTCTTGTCTGGGACGAGACGGTGCTGCGCGATTATTTGCACAATCCGAAGGCGAAGGTGAAGGGCACGAAGATGGCCTTCGTCGGCGTGAAGGACGACCAGGAGATCACCGATCTCATCGCCTATCTGAAACAATATTCCAAATGATGGGCAATATTCCAACTGCGGGCATTACTCCAAATGACGGGTCGCGGCCGGCGGCGCGTGCCTAAATTGCCGTAATTGCCGATATTTTCTATCTGTGCGATAATAAAGACGGACTTTTTACGGAATGCGGTTTCACGGGTCACTGCTCGAGGAGGAGCGGACATGGCTGTCGTGCTGATCCTCGTCCTGATTGTCGTCGGCTCCGTGCTGTTCCATGTGCTGAGCCCGTGGTGGTGGACGCCGATCGCGTCCAACTGGACCTATATCGACAGCACCCTCGTCATCACCTTCTGGATCACCGGCATCGTCTTCGTGGCGGTGGTTTCGTTCATGGCCTACTGCGTCTTCCGCTTCCGGCACAAGCCGGGCAACCGGGCGCATTACGAGCCCGAGAACCGCAGGCTTGAATTGTTGCTGGGAGGGGGAACGGCGGTCGGCGTCGCGGCGATGCTGGCGCCCGGCCTCATCGTGTGGAACCAGTTCATCACGGTGCCGGCCGATGCCGCATCGGTCGAGGTCGTCAGCCAACAATGGCTGTGGAGCTTCCGGCTGCCCGGAGCCGACGGAAAGCTCGGCCGGGCCGAGACGCGTGACGTCACCCCCGAAAATCCGCTCGGCCTCGACAAGAATGATGCAAGCGGCCTTGACGACGTCATCATCGAGGGCGGCGAACTGCATTTGCCGATCGGCAAGCCGGTGCACATATTGCTGCGCTCGGTCGATGTGCTCCACGATTTCTACGTGCCTGAGTTCCGCGCCAAGATGGACATGATCCCCGGCATGATCACCTATTTCTGGTTCACGCCGACGCGGACGGGGACCTTCGAGATCCTCTGCGCCGAACTCTGCGGCGTCGGCCATCCGCAAATGCGCGGCACCGTCGTCGTCGACGAGGATGCGGACTACCGGACCTGGCTCGGGCAGCAGCAGACATTCACCCAGTTGACGGCGTCATCGGGAGAGCCGCCGCCGGCAAACTGACGTGGCGCTGCGGCCGGAGGCCGCATCGGGGGAAGACGGCCGGAGGCCGTTTGCCGGTTCAAGGAACCGGCGGGGGAAAGGGAAGAGAGATCATGGTCGAGATTCCATCGGGCAGCATCCCATCCGCCGAAGTCGAGGATGTCGAGCTCTATCATCCGCACAGCTGGTGGACCAAATATGTGTTCAGCCAGGATGCCAAGATCATCGCCGTGCAATATTCGATCACCGCCATTGCAATCGGCCTGGTGGCGCTGGTGCTCTCCTGGCTGATGCGGATCCAGCTCGCCTTTCCCGGCGCCCTCTCCTTCATCGATGCCGATCACTATTACCAGTTCATCACCATGCACGGCATGATCATGGTGATCTATCTCTTGACCGCGCTCTTCCTCGGCGGCTTCGGCAATTACCTCATTCCGCTGATGGTCGGTGCCCGCGACATGGTCTTCCCCTACGCGAATATGCTGAGCTACTGGATCTATCTGCTGGCGGTGCTGATCCTCGCCGCCGGCTTTTTCGCCCCCGGCGGCCCGACGGGAGCCGGTTGGACGCTTTATCCGCCGCAATCGGTTCTATCAGGCACACCAGGCGGCAAGGACTGGGGCATCCTGCTGATGCTCTCTTCGCTGATCGTCTTCATCATCGGCTTCACCATGGGCGGGCTGAACTATGTGGTAACAGTGCTGCAGGGGCGGGCGCGCGGCATGACGCTGATGCGGATGCCGCTCACCGTCTGGGGTATCTTCACCGCCACCGTGATGGCGCTCTTGGCCTTTCCCGCGCTCTTCGTCGCCTGCGTCATGATGATGTTCGATCGCGTGCTCGGCACCAGCTTCTTCATGCCCGCCATCGTCGAGATGGGCACGCAGTTGCAGCACGGCGGCGGTAGCCCGATCCTGTTCCAACATCTGTTCTGGTTCTTCGGGCATCCGGAGGTCTATATCGTAGCGCTGCCTGCCTTCGGCATCGTTTCGGATCTGATCAGCACGCATGCGCGCAAGAACATCTTCGGCTACCGCATGATGGTCTGGGCGATCGTCATCATCGGCGCGCTCAGCTTCGTCGTCTGGGCGCACCACATGTATGTCAGCGGCATGAACCCAGCCTTCGGCTTCTTCTTCGCCACCACGACGCTGATCATCGCCGTGCCCACGGCGATCAAGGTCTATAACTGGGTGCTGACGCTGTGGCGCGGCGACATCCACCTGACGCTGCCGATGCTCTTTGCGCTCGCCTTCATCGTCACCTTCGTCAATGGCGGCCTGACCGGCCTGTTCCTCGGCAATGTCGTCGTCGACGTGCCGCTGTCGGATACGATTTTCGTCGTTGCGCATTTCCACATGGTCATGGGGGTAGCGCCGATCCTCGTCATCTTCGGGGCTATCTATCACTGGTATCCCAAGGTGACGGGACGTATGCTCGACGAGGTGCTCGGCCAGATCCATTTCTGGGTCACCTTCCTCGGCACCTATGCGATCTTCTTTCCGATGCATTATCTCGGCCTGCTCGGCGTGCCGCGCCGTTACTTCGAGATGGGAGAGACGGCTTTCGTTCCGCCTTCGGCCCACACGCTGAACATCTTCATCACCGTCATGGCGCTTGTTGTCGGAGCCGGGCAGATGGTCTTCCTGTTCAATCTCGTCTGGAGCCTTTTCCGGGGCAGGGAGGCCGGCGGCAATCCGTGGCGGGCAACGACGCTCGAATGGCAGACGCCGCAGACGCCGCCGGCCCACGGCAACTGGGGTAAGGATCTGCCGGTCGTCTACCGCTGGGCCTATGACTACAGCGTGCCGGGGGCGGCTGAGGATTTCATCCCGCAGAATGTGCCGTCAAGCGACGGCGTCACCCGGGAGGTACACGCATGAACGTCATCCTGGTCTTCCTTGCTGCAATCGGCGCCATCATCATCTGGTGGCTTTCCGGGCAGCGGCTGACCTCGAAGCCCTGGCTGGAAACCGGATCGGTGCAGTTGCCGGATCATCACAGCACTGAGCGGCCGCCGGTGCCGGCAGTGAAGATCGGCCTCTTCGTGTTTCTCGGCGTCGTTGGCGCGCTCTTCAGCCTTGCCGTCAGCGCCTATTTCATGCGTGCGGCGTCCGCCGACTGGTGGGCGATGCCGGTTCCGCGCCTCCTCTGGGTGAACACCGCGGCACTTGCCTTGAGCAGTGCCTCGCTGCAATGGGCGAAACGAGAAGCGGGGCAGGGCCGCATGGAAAACCTGCGGCCGGCGCTTGCCGCCGCGTTTGTCCTTGCCGTCGCTTTTCTCGTCGGACAGGTTCAGGCATGGCGGGAGCTCGTGGCGGCCGGCTACGTGCTTGTCGACAATCCCGCCAACAGCTTCTTCTACATGCTGACCGGCCTGCACGGGCTGCATATCCTCGGCGGGCTTGCCGTGCTCGCGCACACGACGGTCAGGGCATTTTCAACCGACGTCGCGCCGGAGAGGCTGCGCCTCAGCGTCGATCTTTCCGCCATCTATTCGCATTTCATGCTCGCCGTCTGGCTGTTGCTCTTCGCGCTCTTTGCCGGCTGGGCGAATGATTTCGTCGATCTCTGCCGCACACTACTGAACTAAGGGGTTTGCAGATGGCACAGACTATCGAGACACTTGGCGGGGCAGACCTCAGGCCGGCCGGTTTGCGCGGGGTTGCCGCCGATTTCAGCTCGGATCAGCGCGCCTTCAAGACCGCCTCCTGGGGCAAGGCGATGATGTGGATCTTTCTGCTCAGCGACACCTTCGTCTTCGGCTGTTTCCTGATCGCCTATATGACCGCCCGCATGTCGACGCCCGTTCCATGGCCCAATCCGAGCGAGGTCTTCGCGCTGCATATCGGCGGCCAGGACGTGCCGCTGATCCTGATTGCGATCATGACTTTCGTGCTGATCTCCAGCAGCGGCACCATGGCGATGGCGGTCAATTTCGGCTATCGCCGCGACCGCCGGACGACGGCGATCCTGATGCTGCTGACGGCGGTTCTAGGCGCTTGCTTCGTCGGCATGCAGGCCTTCGAATGGACGAAGCTGATCACCGAACGCGTGCGCCCCTGGGAGAACCCATGGGGGGCGGCACAGTTCGGATCGACCTTCTTCATGATCACCGGCTTTCACGGCACTCACGTGACGATCGGCGTCATCTTCCTCATCATCGTCGCCCGCAAGGTCTGGCGGGGCGATTTCGACGTGGAACGGCGCGGCTTCTTCACCAGCCGGAAAGGCCGCTACGAGGCCGTCGAGATCATGGGCCTTTACTGGCACTTCGTCGACCTGGTCTGGGTCTTCATCTTCGCGTTTTTTTATCTGTGGTAGGGCTTCTATCTGTGGTGAGGTGGTCATGAGTGAAACAACGGCGCACGCACAAAGCCAAACGACGCATGCACAAACCCACACCGGACAGCAGCACCCGATCCGGCTCTATCTCTTCGTCTGGGGCCTGCTCTTCGTGCTCAGCGCCGCGTCCTACATGGTCGATTATCTCGGCGTCCAGAGCTACTTGAGGTGGACGCTGATCCTTCTGTTCATGATGCTGAAGGCCGGTCTGATCGTCGCCGTCTTCATGCACATGGCCTGGGAACGGCTGGCGCTGGTCTACGCCATCCTGCTGCCGCCGCTGCTGGTGCTGGTTTTCGTGGCGCTGATGGTCTCGGAAGCGGACTACACGATTTTTACGCGGGTGGCGTTCTTTGGGGCGGGGCCGTAGGGTTCGGTCAGCAATCTGACGGTTTCCGTTGCCGTTCCGATCGCATTTGCTTTGCTTCTGCATCTTCGTTCAACCCATCGAAGATGCGTCGCTCCCCTTCTTCTCCCACGACCGCAGCGCGCGCCAGAGCACCGTGTTGTCCGCATAACCCAGCACACTGGCAATCTCGGACATCGGTGCGGCATGTCGGTCGCCGAGATAATGGGCGGCGAGGGTCTGGCGGTGTTGGCGAACGAGATCGCGGAGCGATACGCCTTCCTCCGAAAGGCGGCGCTGCAGGCTTCGTGGCGACATCTTCAGTTCGGCGGCAAGGGTTGCGACCGTGACCGGCTTGCGGCCGAGATAGATGCCGATCAGGGCCTGGACCTTTTCCTTGACATTGCCGGCCGCCGGCTCGTGGACCAGATCGCCGATATGCCTCTCCAGGATTTCGACCAGGCTTTTGTCTTCCAGGCGGTGCACACGATCAGCTTCGGCCCTGTTCATGACGATCCGGTTGCCGGATTGGGCAAACAGGATGGTGGCGCCATAGATGCGTTCCAGCACGCCGGCATCGCGCGGGGCCTGATGCTCGAGCTGGATTTCGACCGGCCGCCAGCCGCGGCGAAAGCACGAACGGACGAGCTGACAGGAGGCGGCAATCGTGAATTCGCTGTCCTGCCGGCGCGGCCACATGCTGGGATCGACGAGCCGGTAGCTCCAGACAAAATTGCCATTCTCCTCGAACACGCCGGAACTGGTCGCGCCCTGGACCGCGTTCACATATTTCGACAGCCGTTCGAAAGCGCTGCGAATGGTCGGCGAGAGCGCAAAGAGCATGCCGATGGGGCCGATGTCGGCGGGCTTGAATCCGGTGCCCATGCGGGCTCCGAGCGCCGGTTCGCCTGTGATCGTCGCGGCCTCCTCGAACAGCGCGACATAACGCGCCATGGGCAGGACAGCGTAGGGATCTTCCAGTTGCGAGCGCAGAATGCCGTGCGAAGCCAGAAGAAGGTCGGTTTTTCCGGATCTTTTATCGATTTGTTGCACCAGCGGGATCAAGACGGAGGCGCGAATTGAAGCAAGTGCGGGCATGCGGCTGATCAAATGCGATGCAACTGCCATTTTCAGCGTCTCCGGTGACCTTCGTGGCGCGAATTATCGATTCATTGGCACAAACTGCAATTTCGGGGCCAGATCGCTGCGCTTACCTTCTTGGCAATAGCCAAATAAAGAGGGGTTCTCCATGACACTGGAAGCAAGCATGCCCACACCATCGTCGCCGGAGCGTCGTCTGGCCAAGAACTCGGTCGGCCTCGCCCATATGGTGTTCTTTGTCGTTGCCGCGGCTGCGCCGCTGACCGCCGTCGTCGGCGCTTCGCCGGCAGCATTTGCTTTCGGCAATGGCGCCGGCGTTCCCGGCGCTTTCGTGCTCGCCGGCCTGCTCTACCTGCTGTTCTCGGTCGGCTTCACCGCCATGAGCCGGCATGTGGGCGGGGCAGGGGCCTTCTACACCTATATCACCCATGGCATCGGCAAGCCGGCCGGTGTGGGCGGGGCCTTCATGGCGCTGGT
Organism: Rhizobium brockwellii; assembly: GCF_000769405.2. Taxonomy (NCBI): domain Bacteria; kingdom Pseudomonadati; phylum Pseudomonadota; class Alphaproteobacteria; order Hyphomicrobiales; family Rhizobiaceae; genus Rhizobium; species Rhizobium brockwellii. Next base: position 2,605,604 of record NZ_CP053439.1, on the reverse strand, counting down.
CACCTACAGCGCGGTTCAGATCGCCATCTACGGCCTGTTCGGTTTCTTCATGGCCAATGCCATAGGGCCGCTTGGGCTGGTCCTGCCCTGGTGGGCCTTCGCCTTCGCGGCACTCGTCGTCGTGCTGGTCTGCGGTCAGCGCAACATCGCCTTCTCAGGCGCGATCCTGGGCGTCTGCATGATTGCCGAAATCGCCATATTGCTGGTTCTGGATCTTGCCATCGTCTTTTCAGGCGGCGGACCGGAAGGCATCAGCTTCTCCTCCTTCATGCCATCGTCGGTCTTCGCGCCCGGCCTTGGTGCTGCGCTGGTCTTCGTCATCGGTTCGTTCATCGGGTTCGAAGCTACGGCCATTTTCGGCGAGGAAGCTGAAGATCCGGAAAAGACCATTCCCCGTGCCACCTATGTCGCTGTGCTGCTCATCACACTCTTCTATGCCTTCTCCACCTGGGCAATCGTGCAATTCTACGGTCCGGGCAAGGTGCAGGCCACTGCTGCAGCCGGCCTCGAAAGCTTCTACTTCGCCGCCGCCAATTCCGTGCTCGGCGCGTGGTCGAGCCAGGTGATGAACGTGCTGCTGATCACCAGCCTGTTTGCCTGCATCCTGTCCTTCCACAATACGCTCAACCGCTATTTCTTCGCCCTGGGCCGTGAAGGCCTGGCCGCACAGGTGCTCGGCAAGGTGCACGCCAAGCATGGCTCACCCTATGCTGCAGGTCTGCTGCAAAGTCTGATCGCGGCCGTCATCCTTGGCCTGTTCGTGATTTTTGGTGCCGATCCTTACACCGTCGTGTTCTCGTGGATGGCAGCGCTTGCAGGTATCGGTATCCTGCTGGTGCAGGTGCTGGTCTCCGTCGCGATCGTCATGTTTTTCCGCAAGACGCCGAACGGATATAGCGCCTGGACGACGATGATCGCGCCGGCGCTGGCGCTCCTCGGCCTCGTTGGTTCGCTGGTCCTGGTCAGTTCCAATCTTTCACTCCTTTCCGGCAGCGAAAGCCCGATCGTCAAGGCATTCCCCTATGCCATGGTGCTGGTGGGCATTCTTGGCGCGTTGTTTGCGATCCGGATCAAGAGGTCCAAGCCCGCTCTCTACGCCTCGCTTGGAAAGGTCTTCGAATGAGTGCCGTTGCCAAACTTGCACCCGTCGATCGCCTTCTGGTTCTTGCGGTCGCGGTCCTTGCCGCCGCAACATTGCTGGTTGCCGTCGAGGCCCACGCCTTCTGCTCGGTGTTCTGCATTCATGCAGACCAGATGATGATCGATACGCAGATCTGCTCCGGTCGATCCTGATCACCGCAGCTTGCGACGCGCCATGGTGCGTCGTCTCTTCCAAAAACAAGAGGTATACCAATGGACGCCGTTGTTGCAGTCACCCATCCGCTCGATCCTCTGAGCCTCGACGAGATCGCTTCTGCCGTTGCCATACTCAAGGATACGCAGACACTCGCAGCCACCTTCCGCTTTCCGATCACCCGGCTGGAGGAGCCGACCAAGGCGGATCTTGCCGCCCACCGCCTGGGCGGCAGGCTGGCGCGCCTCGCCTTCATCCTGGCAATCGATATCAGCAATGGCGAGATCTTCGAGGGCATCGTAGACCTGACTGCCGGCAAGGTGTCCTCCTATATAAGACTGCCTCTCGATGAACTGCCCTATGGCCAGCCGCCGGTGATGCTGTGCGAATTCGAAACCGTCGAAGGCACCGTCAAATCCGATCCGCGCTGGATCACTGCCGTCAAGAAGCGCGGCATTACCGACGAGGATATTCCGCTCATCCAGATCGATCCCTTTTCCTCGGGCTATTTTGGCCGCGAATTCGAGAAGGGAAAGCGCATCGTCCGCGCCGTGTCCTATTGGCGCGAGGATATCCGTGACAACGGCTATGCGCATCCGATCGAGGGCGTGGTGGCGGTGGTCGACCTGATCACCAACCGCGTGGTCGATCTCGTCGACGAAGAAAAGATCATTCCGGTGCCGAGGAAGAAGCGCAATTATGGCCGCGAAACCTTCCCGGAATCGCGGCCTGATCTCACGCCGCTGCATATCGTTCAGCCGCAAGGGCCGAGCTTTACGGTCGACGGCTGGAAAGTCGAATGGCAGAACTGGAGTTTCCGTGTCGGTTTCACTCCGCGCGAGGGCCTCGTTCTGCATGAGCTCGGCATCCGGGATCAGGGCAGGCTGCGGCCCGTCGTCTTTCGCGCCAGTGTCACCGAAATGGTCGTGCCCTATGCCGATCCGACCGCGAACCACTATTGGAAGAGCGCCTTCGATGCCGGCGAGTATGGCCTCGGACGCCTGGCCAATTGCCTCGAACTCGGCTGCGACTGCCTCGGCCATATTCACTATTTCGACGTGCCGGCGGCGGATGATCTCGGCCAGCCTTTCATCATGAAGAACGCCATCTGCATGCACGAGGAGGATTACGGCATCCTCTGGAAGCATTACGAATTCCGCAACGGCATTTTCGAAGTGCGCCGTTCGCGCCGCCTCGTCATCTCCTTCTTCGCAACCGTCGGCAACTACGATTACGGCTTCTACTGGTATCTCTACCAGGACGGCACGATCCAGCTCGAAGCCAAGCTCACCGGCATCATCCAGACGGCGGCGGTCGCGACTGGCGAAACCTATCCCTGGGGCGGCATGGTCGATGACAATCTCGGCGGTCCGACCCACCAGCATTTCTTCAATGCGCGCCTGCACATGGATGTCGACGGCGGCGGCAACACCGTGACCGAGCATGATTTCGTGCCGCGTCCCTGGGGTGAAGACAATCCCTATGGCAATGTCTTCGATACCAGGACCCGTGTGCTGAAGCGCGAACTCGATTCGCCGGCACTCGCCAATGGCGAGACCGGCCGTTACTGGAAAGTCTCAAACCCCAACATAAAGAACAGCGTCGGCAAGGCGCCGGGCTACAAGATTGTCGTCATGCCGTCGCCTGTTATGCTTGCCCAGCCGGATTCGACCGTTGCCCAGCGCGGCGGCTTCGCCAAGAAACACATCTGGGTCACCGCCTTCGATGCCAGGGAAAAATATGCGAGCGGTGATTATCCGAACGTGCATGCCGGCGGCGACGGCCTGCCGGGTTATGTCAAGCAGAACCGCGAAATCGAGAATGCCGATGTCGTGCTCTGGCATTCCTTCGGCCATACCCATGTCTGCAAGCCCGAGGATTTTCCGATCATGCCGGTGGAATATGCCGGCTTCACGCTGAAACCGAACGGCTTCTTCGCATCCAACATCGCCATGGACCTGCCGCCGGAAGGAAACAGCCAGAGTGTCGACAACCGCCTGCAGCGTTCGGCCGATGACACCGGAAACGGTTCCTGCTGCCACACATAGCTGCAATGCTACGGCTGTTCCTTTTTAAATAGCTTTTTGGTAGTCCGACGGATTGTAAGAAAGGCAGGGAACAGAATGCAGTGGCTTCTCCAGCAGTTCGAAGATACCAGCAAGCTGGCCGAGGCGCTCGACCAGCTTGAAATCTCCTACACATGGCACAAGGTCGTACCGTTCGTCGGCGAGCTCATCCCCGAGCCGGTCGTTGCGGATCCGGGTTCAGTGGTCATGTTCGGCTCTTACACGCTGTGGAAGAACGCCGAGGCGAACGGTTACCGGCCGGGTGTCTTCAAGCTGCGTCCTTTCGTTCGCGAACAGGTTTGGCATCCTTACCTCCTCAACGGCGCCGATGCACTGTTCCTGACACTCCGGGATGTCCCTCAGCGTCTGGCGGATGACGGCAGGGACTGGTTCCTGCGCCCGGTCGACGACAGCAAGGAGGAGCCCGGCAACGTTAAATCGACCGGTGAGATCATCCGCATGGCGGAGACGGTGCTGACGCTCAACGAAGATGAAATCCCGAACGGATCGCTTCGTCACGACACGCTGCTGATGCTCACCGAGCCTGTTCGCATCCTGCGCGAATGGCGTCTCTGGGTCGTCGACGGCCGGATCGTCACCTATTCGCTCTACAAGGAGGGATCCCGAGTGGTCCACCGCCACGAGATCGATGGCGATGCGCTAGACTTCGGGCAGCGTATGGTCGACATCAATCCCGGCTACTCGCAAGCTTACGTCATCGATATCTGCCGGACTGAAGAAGGACTGATGCTGCTCGAGACGAACTGTCTCAACGCCGCCGGGTTCTACGCTGCAGACCTCGTGAAGCTGGCGGCGGCGATCGACGGCCTAGCCCGCGACTGACGTCTTCCCGGTGAGGCGAGAGCGCTGTAGAATTTCAGAGTGTGCGCCCGACCAATCCACCCCGGAGGCTCCGTATGGCCGGGGTCTTGTGGTTTCATCACGCACAGGGGCTGCCCCAGGGTGCGCCCGCGTTTGCCGATGCCTCACACGGCAAGTCGGGAGAGCGTCAGCTCTGCAGGGCTGCTGCGATGAAATCGGCCGACCGGTAGATCAGCGCATCTCTCTCTATCTGCGGAAAAAATCTTCTGCACGTCGTCAGACATGGCATAAGCGGCATTACCCGCCCGGAAGGGGCTTCCCCGTGTCAGGTCAGACCTTCGGAAGAGAATATCTTCTGTTGCCGATCGATCGCCCGGCGGCTATGTTGCCGATGTCGGAAAAGGCATGACTTGGTGTGGTTGGCCCAAGTCCTTTCGGAAACGAAAGCTCTGTTCCTTGCCTCGTGCATGAGTTCTCCACGACGAACAACGGACGCCGTTCAAGCGTCCCACTGTTCGTCCGTGTGGTTCTCGAAACGACGAACTGCTCCGGTCGAACGACCGTAAAGGAGTAGTTTATGCCCGATTTTCTTATGATTCATGATGTTGTGATTGCTGGTGCAGGCCCCGTCGGTCTGTTTCTCGCCTGCGAACTGCAGCTGGCCGGCCTCTCGGTGTTGGTGCTGGAGCAGGCCGAAGACCCGCATTCGCCGTTGAAGCGGCTGCCGTTTGGCATGCGCGGCCTTTCCGCGCCGACCATCGAAGCCTTCTACCGTCGCGGGCTGCTGGACGACATCATGACGCCGCAGCGCGAGAAAGATCAATCGACTTCAGCGCATTGGATGCAGCAGCCGCGTCGCCCGGGCGGCCATTTCGCCGGCATTCAGTTCTTCCACGACACCATCGACACCTCGACGTGGCCCTATCGCCTGCCAGGTCCGGCCGGTACCAGCATGGCGGTCGAGATGGAGCATCTCGAATTCGTCCTGGCCGCCCGCGCAAGCGCGATGGGTGTCGAGATCCGGCGCGGGCTTGGCGTCGATGGCTTCGAGCAGTCGGACGAAGGCGTGACTGTTCGCGCCGGTGGCGAGAGCTTTCGCGGACGGTGGCTCGTCGGTTGTGACGGCGGGCGCAGCACCGTGCGCAGGGCAGGCGGCTTTGAATTCGCAGGCACCGATCCCGAATTCACCGGCTATTCCGTTCAAGTCGAGATGGCCGATCCGGAGAAACTCGTTCCGGGCCGCCACTACACGCCGACGGGGATGTATACCTACCAAAAGCCCGGCACGATCGCGATGGTCGATTTCGACGGCGGCGCGTTCCACCGGGCGCAGCCGATGACGCTCGCGCATGTGCAGTCGGTGCTGCGGCATGTTTCAGGCACCGATGTAACTGTGACGGGACTTGAGCTTGCCACCACCTGGACGGATCGCGCCTATCAGGCGACGGCTTACCGCAAGGGCAGGGTGCTGCTTGCGGGCGACGCCGCGCACATCCATTCCCCCTTGGGTGGCCAGGGCCTGAACCTCGGACTTGGCGATGCGATGAATCTTGGATGGAAGCTTGCGGCGACGATCCGCGGCGATGCGCCGGAGGGCCTGCTCGACAGCTATTTCTGCGAACGGCATCCAGTGGGAGCGCAGGTTCTCGACTGGTCGCGCGCGCAGGTCGCACTGATGCGGCCGAGCCGGAGTACGCGCGCGCTCGAAGCCATCATCCGCGATCTGATCGACACGCGTGACGGTGCGACATACTTTGCCGAGCGCGTCTGGGGTGTTTCTCTCCGCTACGATCTTGGCAGCAGTCACCCGCTGGTCGGCCGCAGCGCTCCCGATTTTGAGCTGGCCGACGGGACGAGGCTCGGCGATCGCCTCAGGCAGGGCAAAGGCCTGCTTTTGGACTTTGACGCCGGTGCACCGCTGCAAGCGCTGGCAAGCCGCTGGAATGGGATCACCTATGTCGCCGGTGAAGCCAGGGATCGGCTGGGGTTGAGCGCGCTGCTCGTGCGCCCCGACGGCTTTGTGGCGTGGGCTGGTGAGGCTGTGCCTGACAATGAGGAAGCCGCGCAGGCCGCATCGCGGTGGTTCGGCAAAGCCTGAAACTATCAATGGAGCAATCGATGTTCAGGTCTCGGAAAGGTTCTTCAACCTTATCAGTCCGGTAGAGCGTCAGGAGGTTTCCCGCCTATCGGTTTTCGGCGGGTTTGCAGATGTTGCTTCGGCAACGTGTCCGCACTCTTCCCGGCAAGGTGGCGACGCTGTAGAGTGGCGATGCGCCCGACCGTCCCGCCCGGAGGCTCCTTATGGCTGAGATCCTGTTGTTCCATCACGCACAGGGGCTGACCCCCGGTGTGCGCTCGTTTGCCGGCGATATCAGGGCAGCCGGTCACATCGTGCACACGCCTGATCTGTTTGACGGGCGCTCATTCCCAAGCATCGAAGCGGGGATCGCCTATATTGGCGAGATCGGATTCGACGCCATGCGGGAGCGCGGCGTGCGCGTCGCCGACGAATTGCCGCCCACGCTCATCTATGCCGGGTTCTCGTTCGGAGTGCTGCCGGCGCAGAAGCTGGCGCAGACGCGGCCCGGCGCCCGCGGGGCTCTGCTCTTCTACTCCTGCCTGCCGATCAGCGGCGAGTGGGCCTTCGGGCCCTGGCCGGACGGCGTCGCTGTGCAGATCCACGGCATGGACAACGATCCGATTTTTGTCGGCGAGGGCGACATCGACGCCGCCCGCGAGATCGTGGAGAAGGTCGAGGACGCGGAGCTTTTCCTGTACCCAGGCGATCAGCATTACTTCGCCGACAGCTCGCTGCCGTCCTATGATGCGGATGCGACCGCGCTGCTCACCCTCCGCGTGGTCGAGTTCCTGAATCGCGTCTGATCCAGACATTCCGGCCCGGATCGGACTATTCGGACGCCACACAGAAATTGTTGCCTTCGGGATCATTCAAGACCGTGTAGCCATCCGCTTCTCGGACGAAGGTCGCTCCGAGGGATAAAAGCCGTTCTACCTCCCTGGCCCGATCGGGGGTGGCAATATCGAGATGAAGCCGGTTGCGGGCCGGACGCTCCCCCTGACGAAGGTGGAAGCACAGGCGGGTTCCGGGACCTTCGACCATCACGGTCGGGTCAGTCTCGGGTGTCAATCCGAGAGCGGCAAGGCGGGCCAGCTCTTCGTCGTCATATGGCATCACGTCGTAGCCATCGAGCGCCTCCGCCCAGAACCGGGCGACACGCGAGGGAATATTGCAATCGATGACAATTTCTTTCAGCCTTGCCATGGAATCCTTCAAGAATTGTTGGGCCGGCGACGGCAAACGCGTTCGACGAGCGCGCCACCGACGGCCGGCAGCAATGCGAAAAGTATGAGCTGCGGTGTCTCCGTCAGCGCCAACAGGCCAGACATGAGGAAGACGACCAATAATCCTGCCAGCACCCCGGCTACATAGGGCAGATAATCCCTTCAAGAAAGCCTCCGTCTTGTGCTGATCTCAAACAGAAGGGGCATCATTGGCTTGAGATAGAGATATTTGCTGTATCGGCAATTGCTCACGCCGACCGATCGGCATACGCGGGCTATCACAACATTGGTCAGGGACAGGTCGACCAACGACGTGCACCCGGTGTCCCGATTTTGCAGAAGACGACCGATTTCTTTCGCGCTATGAAGACTGACCGCATATTCCGCCACACCCATACCGAGGTCTTTTATATGGCTTTGAAAATCCTTTTCGTTGGCGGTACTGGCCAGATTTCATATCCATGCGTCCAGCGTGCGGTTGCTGAGGGTCATCATGTCAGCGTCTATAACCGCAGTTTGAGAGGCGACCCTTTGCCTGCGGGGGTTACCTCGATCGTCGGCGATCTCGCGGCACCCGCCTATGCGGACTTGGCCAAGGCCAATTATGACGTCGTGTGCCAGTTCATTGCCTTTACGCCCGATCAAGTCGGGCGTGACATCGATGTGTTTGCCGGGCACTGCGGCCAGTACATCTTCATCTCTTCGGCTTCGGTCTATGAAAAGCCGCCGCGCCACTATGTGATTACCGAGCAGACACCGGCGATCAACCCCTACTGGCGCTATAGCCAGGACAAGATTGCCTGCGAGACGCTGCTCAAGAATTCCGAGAAACTCGCCTGGACCATCGTCCGCCCCAGTCACACTGTTCGCACCGGCCTGCCCATCATGATGGGCGACAGCGATGTCATGGCGAGACGCATGCTGGATGGTGAGCCCACCATCGTGGCCGGCGATGGCCACACGCCCTGGACACTGACCCGTTCGGTTGATTTTGCGGTGCCCTTTGTCGGGCTTTTCGGCAAGCCGGCGGCGTTGAACGAGATCTTCCACATCACCTCCGATCGCGCTCACATCTGGGACGATATTCAAAAGACGATCGCCAGATTGTTGGGCGTCGAGGCCAAGATCGTACACGTGCCGACGGACACCCTGGTCCGGTACAATCCGGATTGGGTTGGGCCGCTGCGTGGCGACAAGGCATGGTCGGCGATCTTTGACAATTCAAAGGTCAAAAGCGTGGCGGGCGACTTCACCTGCGCCGAGAGCCTTGATGAAATTCTGGCGGAGCCGATCATGCATCTCAAGCAGCGCCTGGCCAAGAACCGCCCGCCAAGGGGCGATCTTGATGCTTTGGTCGATCGGATTTGCGCGGCACAAAGCGCTCTCGGCTAGGCAGGCTCTCGTAGAACAACTTTCCGAAAGAGACGACGCAGACGGTCGTGCCTGCGCTGATTACCGGACTTGCGATGTCGCCGATTTCGACAGCCTGTCGGGTTGGCTGGAAAACAACCATACCGACCTCAACGCGGATTGAGACTTGTGGCTGGTGATCGAAGGGTCGAACGAGGGTATCACGGCATGCCGCTCACAAAAATCCCAGCCTAAAACGCGTCCTAAAACATGATGGAGGTCGCGCCGGCTGAGGATCTCGGCAATGATGGCCATCCACTCGCCCCTCCGATCCTATCAGGCCATGCTGTTCATTCCGCTTCCCTTCGTCGTTGCCCTTCTGCTGCTCGTCCTCTTCGTCACCGTCCTCAGGCGCGACGAGGAGGCGCAGCCCAATCGGCCGTTTCTGGCACTGATCCTGCTCGCCGTGCTGCAATCCGTCCTCTCCGGTCTGCGCTGGGGGTATGGGGTGCAGGCGGTGGGTGTGATTGCGCCCGTCACCGCGGCGATGGTGCCGCCGCTTGCCTATGCCGGGGTTTCCAGGCTGGTGAGGACGAGCCGGCAGCCGCTGGCGGCGCGGATTGCGCTGCATGCCGTGCCTGCCGCCGTCATCCTCTTGTTGGTGGTGCTCCGGCGGGATGTGATCGATATTGCGCTGGTGCTTGTTTTCGTCGGTTATGCCCTGGCGATCCTGCTTCTGATGCGGCCGGGCGCCGATGCGCTTCGGCTTGCGCCCTTCGAGGGAGCGGTGCCGGCCTACCGGGCAATCATCTTCGCGGCGGTGGCGCTGTGTCTGTCGGCTTCTGTCGATATCTTCGTCTTTCTCGATTTCACATGGGCGCATGGCGAACATGCGCTGACGCTGATCAGCGTCAGCAACCTCGCGGTCCTCGTCATCCTCGGCATTGCGGCAGCCGCCGCCAGCCGAAGCCGGGCGCCGGCCGAGACGGTGGAGGCGGTGCTGAAATCCGAAACGACCGAGGACAAGGAGACGATCGCCACGGTCGATGCGCTGATGGAGGCAAAAAAACTCTATCGTGATGCCAATCTCAATCTCGACCGGCTGGCCCGCAAGGCCGGTATTCCCGCCCGCCAGATCTCGACGGCGATCAACCGGGCGATGGACAAGAACGTCTCGCAATATGTCAATGACTACAGGATCGGCGAGGCCTGCCGGCTGCTTGCCGCGACCCAGAAATCGGTGACCGAGGTGATGTTCGAGGTCGGCTTCCAGACCAAGTCCAATTTCAACCGCGAATTCCGCCGGGTTACGGATATGACGCCGGTTGCCTGGCGTGAGAGGAAGGGAGGATCCGGCGTCTCTTCGGCTTTGCCCTGAAGTGACGCCTATCCTCTCTCCAGCCTGATCCTGAGGCGCCCCGTAGGGGCCTCGAAGGACGGGGCTGGCCACCGGCGCTTTATCCAGCCAGTCTGCACCCACGCAATCACCCGCCCTCGTGGTTCGAGACGGCCCTTCGGGCCTCCTCACCATGAGGGCTGACCCGGGGTGCCTTGCCGCACAGAGCGATCGATGTACCTCGCCGCAATCTTGCGGTTGGCTATGCGTCGACTTCCTGCACCCGCATTCCAAGCCGCCATCTCCCTCCAGTCTCAGGATGAGCGCTGGTCGAAGCTGTGGGGGGATTGCCGCGGCCACGTACACAATCGCGATCGAGGACTGTCAGAAACGCGTTCGAGGTCGCTGTTTTGCTGCCGTTGGTCATTCTGGCGGCATGAACACGACATCAGAACATGACCGAGACCTTGCCGCCAAGCTGAGATCGCTTTCGATCAGGCCCGCGGCTTTCAAGACAGAGCCGCCGGAGCCCCGTGCCCAACGGTGGGTGATCCCTGGAGCAATGCTGGCCCTTGCTGCGACGGCATCGCTGGCGGCGGTTCTTTTCTATCGGTCGGAGCCGCTGGAACGCATCGAGACCATGCTTGCGGGCTTTGCAAACAGCGACCCTGCGATATCTGTTCGTGAACCGGAGGCGCCGGCCAAGGGCGGCGCTGCTGCCGAGCGCGGGCGGGCGTTGCCTGCCGATGAAGCAGCGAACCCGGCCTTGCCGGCACGGGAAGTCACCGGCTCCGGCTACGTCGTGGCCCCCGATATCGCCACCATTTTCTCCAAATATGAAGGTCGGATCGTCGCCGTCGAGGTTGAGGCGGGCGACAGGGTCGTAACGGGTCAGGTGCTGGTGCGGCTCGATGATGCCGGCGCCCGCTTTGCGCTTCAAGGCGCCGAGATCGCCCGGCAATCGGCGGAGCTGGAGCTGGCGGCGAAGACTATTGAATTGGCGCAGGCGCGGTCTTCCCTCACGCGCGCAGAGCGGCTGGCCGGGCGCGATGCGATGTCGGCGCAGACGCTGGAGGAGGCGAAGACGGCGTTCGACACTGCCGAAAATGCCGTGCTGCGGGCACGGCAGGATGTGGCCAAGGCCGATCTCGATATCGACAGGGCGCGCGAGCAGGTGGAGGCACTGGCCGTCGGGGCGCCGATATCTGGCACCGTGATGCGGCTTACCGCGCGTGTCGGCGACACCGTGCTGTCGCGCGAGGACAGCGTGCGGGAGAATGAAAGCCTGCTTGCGATTGCCGACATGGCGAACATGGTCATCGATGCCGATGTGGCCGAGGCGAATATCGCGTTGATGCGGCCAGGCTTGCGCGGTGAGGCGGTGCTCGACGGCTTTCCCGACCGGCCCTTTGCGGTCGAAGTATCGAAGATCGCGCCGATGATTTCGCGGGAGAAGGGGACGGTGATGCTTCGCCTGTCGCTCTCCTCGCCGCCGCCAGACATACGCCCCGCCATGGCCGCGCGCATCCGCCTTGTGTTGGGTGAGGCCGGGAATACCACAGACCATCAGCAAGGAGCAGAGCGATGACCGACACTCAAGAACCCTATATCGCGCTTCGCGGCGTCAGGAAGGCATTCAGGATCGGCGCGGAGACGATCCCGATCTTTTCCGGGCTCGACCTTTCCATAGCACGCGGCGATTTCGTTGCGGTCATGGGGCCGTCGGGGTCGGGGAAATCGACGTTGCTCAATATGCTTGGTGGTATCGATAGCCCCGACGGAGGGGAAATCAGGGTCGGCCGCAGCCATCTCGAGCAGATGGGCGAGGGTGCGCGGGCGGCGTGGCGGGCGCATAGTATGGGCATCGTCTTCCAGTTCTACAATCTGCTGCCGATGCTGAATGCGGGCGAGAATATCGAGTTGCCGCTGCTGTTGAAGCCGCTCAAGCGGAAGGAGCGGCGGGCGCGCGTCGAGACCGTCATGGATCTGGTCGGGCTTTCGGGGCGGCAGCGGCAGTTTCCATCCAGCATGTCCGGAGGACAGCAGCAGCGTGTCGGCATCGCCCGCGCCATCGTCGGCGATCCCGACCTTTTACTCTGCGATGAACCGACCGGCGATCTCGACCGAAAATCGGCCAATGATATCCTCGAGATGCTGGGCTTTCTCAATCGCGAGCTTCGGAAGACAATCATCATGGTCACGCATGATCCCGAGGCCGCCTCCTTCGCCCGGCGCACGCTGCATCTCAACAAGGGCGAATTCGTCGAGCAGGAGAGGATCGCCCAATGACCTTCTTCCAGCTCATGCGCCGCAATGCCTGGCGCAAGCCGCTCCGGGCAACGCTTCTGATGTTCTCGGTCGGCGTCGCCTTCCTGATCTATGGGCTGACGGCGAGTTTTCTCAGCGGCTCGCAAGGGACGGCCGGGGCGAGCGATACGCTGCTCGGGGTCTTCAACAGATCGGGGCGGGCGCAGCCGCTGCCGCTTGCCTATCTCAACCGGATTGCCGCCGATAGCGATGTTGCCGCCGTCGCCTATATGACGCGCATGCGGGGCTTCGTCGATGTCGAGAAGAATGTCGTGATGACGAGCGCCGTCGATCCGCAGGCAATTGCGGCCGCCAATGGCGTCGAACTCGGGCTGACGCCGCAGCTGATCGCTGCACTGGAAGAGAGCCGTGACCGGGTGCTGGTCGGGCGGGCGCTCGCCGAGGCACAGGGGTGGTCGGTCGGCCAGCGTATCGGCGTCACCAGCCAGCTGACGGGGGAAGACGGCAGCCGCGATTGGAGCTTCGAGATCGCCGGCATCTTCGAAGGGGCCGATGCCAGCACCGACACCTATTTCATGATCGCTCGCTATGATGCCATCAATGCGGGCCGCGCCCTCGGAAAGGATACGGTGGATGCCTTCGTAGTGCGGCCGCGACCGGGCGTTTCATCCGGCGTGCTCGCCGCCCGGATCGACGCGCAGTTTGCGAATTCGGCGGCGCCGACGCGCACGCAATCGGAAAAGCAATTCCTCGAGGCTTTCCTGCGGCAATTCGCCGATGTCGGCTTGATCGTCAGCCTCGTCGTCGGCGCGGCCTTCGTGACCATCCTGATGATCGTGGTCAACACCATGCTCTTTGCGGTGAGGGAACGCAGCTTCGAAATCGGCGTCATGAAGGTGCTCGGCTTTTCCAGGGCGCGGATCATGGCGCTGATCCTCGGCGAGACGCTGTTCGTCTTCGTCGCCGGCGGGGCGGGTGGGCTGGTGCTCGCCAAACTCGCGACGGTCTTGACTGGACCGGAATTCGGCCTCGCCTTCACTATGCCCGTGCTGCTGAAGTCCGTCGCCATCATCGCCGGCCTCGGGCTCGCGACCGGGCTGCTGCCTGCCGCTAACGCCATGCGTCTGCCCATCATCAACGCTTTCAGATCGAGATAGTCCAATGTCATCAGCGCTCAAGCAGATCTTTCTCATGATCAGAGTCAATCTCGGCAGCCTGCCGCGGCGGCTGTGGATATCACTGTCGATGGTGCTGTCGGTCGCCCTCGTGGTGGCGGTGCTTGCGGGTTTTCTCGCCATGGGGCGGGGCTTCGAGGCAGCGCTTCAAGGCGCCGGTTCACCCGGCATCGCCGTCATCCTCGGCGGCGGCACCAACCAAGAGACCGGTTCGGATGTGCCAGCCGAGGCAATCCGCAGCCTGACTGCCATGATCGGCGAGATCGGCGTGGCGCGGAATGCCGCGGGCGGCCTGGCGCTGTCGCGCGAGATCGTTGTTCCCGTCGATGTGGTCAGGGCAAGCGACGGTGCCGAGCAGACCCTGTCGCTACGGGGCATGGACCCGGCGGGGCCTGCCTTGCGCGACCGCGCGGTGCTCTCCGAGGGGCGGCTGTTTTCGCCGGGCGCGCGCGAAATCGTCGTTGGCGGGCGCATCGCCGACGAGTTCTCCGGCTTTGCCGTCGGCGACAAGGTGCGGCTCGGCGCGGTCGACTGGACGGTCGTCGGGCATTTCACGTCAGGCGGCAGCGCCTTCGAATCCGAGATCTGGGCAGATCTGGAGGCTGTGCAATCGGCCTTCGACCGGCAGGGGCAGGTTCAGAGCTTGCGCGTGCGGCTTGCGGGGGGAGGCGGGTTGTCGGCGCTGCGCGAGCATCTCTCCGCATTTCCCGGCGCGCCGCTCACCGCCGTCTCCGAGGCCGATCTTTATGCGGCGCAATCTGAGCACACCAGCAGCCTCATCCGCCTGTTCGGCTGGCCGCTGGCGCTGTTGATGGCGGTCGGCGCGACCGCTGGCGCTTTGAACACGATGATGAGCTCGGTCTCCGACCGCGCGATGGAGATCGCCACGCTGCGCCTGCTCGGCTTCGGCCGGCTGCCGGCCTTCACTGCCACCTGGGCCGAGGCCGTGCTTCTCTCAGTCGCAGGCGTCGCCCTCGGCATCCTCGCCTCATGGCTCGCCTTCAACGGCTGGCAGGCCAGTACGATGGGCGCTAACAATACCAAGATGGCCTTCCAACTCGACGTCACCACCGACGTCGCGCTGACCGCCGGGCTGCTGGGGCTTGCAATCGGCATCATCGGCGGGGCGTTGCCGGCGCTGGCGGCGACACGGCTGCCGTTGACTTCGGCTTTGCGGGCGAGGGGGTAGAGGCTGGCTGTCTAGACCTTCCGGGGGAGTCACATCATCGCGGCGACCGTCCTGATCGGCCCAAAGGATACATCCACAACAGGCGGAGCCTCGCAGCCTCACCTGTGCAGCCCACGGAAACTGTGGCATAACTGAGCCATGGCAATGAATGTCTTGGCGGTCCATCGCGACACGGTCGGGACGGAACAGACGGGGGGCAATTCGCTTGCCGCCGCCTATTCCGTGGGCGTTCTCTGCTGGCTGCTGTCAGCCGGCGTCTATATCGCGGCGAAATGGGTTTCTACCGAGATGCCGCCCTGGGCGCTCTGTTTTTGGCGCGTGCTGATCGCCTTCGCGATCCTGATGCCGATCGTGCGCCGGCATTTCGCCGACATGGTCGCGCTGGTTCGGGCTCGCCCGCTCGAACTGCTTCTCATTGGCGGTGTGGGACTGGCGATCTGCCAGGGCATGATATTTGTCGGACTGGAGCATGCCGATGCCACCACCGCCGGCATCATCATCGCCTTGATTCCGATCATGACCATGATCCTTGCCCGTTTGATGCTGGCCGAGCCGATGGGACGCTGGCAGGTGATCGGATCGATCCTGGCCTTTCTCGGGATCGTGGTCATCATCATCAAGGGCAGTCCGGCAGCGCTGATGCGGCTCGACTTCAACCCGGGTGAACTGTGGATCGTCGCCGGCGCGTTCTGTTTCAGTCTCTATACCGTCCTGCTCCGCCGCGCGAAATTCGATATGAATCGCCTTGCGCTCCTGGTGCTGCTGCTCGGTGCGGCAGTGCTGACGGCGCTGCCCTTCTACCTGTTCGAGCTATTCTCAGACGAGCGCTCGACGCTCAACGGCAGCGGGCTCATCGCGCTCGCCTATGTCGCGATCCCCGGCGGGGCGGTCATGTACTACCTCTTCAATCGCAGCATCGAGGCACTGGGCGCGGCTCGGGCGGGCGTTCTCCTCTACATTCAGACCATCTTCATCGCCGTGCTCGCCTATCTGATCCTCGGCGAGCAGTTGCGACGCTATCACCTCGAAGGCGCGGCACTCATCATCGCCGGCTTGCTTCTCATCATCCTGCTGAAGCCGAAGATCAAGGCCGAAGCGGCTACTGCATAATTCCTTAAATCGGGATCGATTTAAGGACAAAATTATGCAGCAATTCGACGTGCTAAAGCGTACTTTGCGCGTCTGAAAAGACGCGCGGCGCTGTAGGGCCTGAGGTCTCCCGATCACTGCGACATGGTTGCCGCTGACCTCGGCTTTGAGGGCGAGGGGGTAGGGTTTCACCTTGGAGTGCGCCTATCGCTTATGCTCAAGGCGTTCGTCGCTGGCGCTCCTCACCCCCTGAGCGCAAGCGGAAGGCAGGAATCACATGGCGCACAGACCGAAGGCGACGTACGCCTCGCGCAAACACGCCGTGATTTATTCACCTCGAAGTCGCCGATTCCTCGGCCCAAGTTGTACCTTTCGTAACTCCAGCTGACGCCGAGGCAATTGCCTGTGGAATGAGGCTCGCGAACCCGCCCGCTGCCCCATTGACAACATCTTATCGCCTTCTTGCCGTGGCCGGTTTGCCCCTGCCGCATCCGATCGGCCGATCCTGGACGATCCCGGCGGCGACATAGCGATCCGACGAACAGGGCAACATGGCGATATGACAGTCTACTATGTGAACTCAGCGAGTGGCTCCGACCGCAACAGCGGAACGGGCCAGACATCGGCTTTTGCGACTTTGTCCAAAGTGGAATCCTTGAAGCTGAAACCCGGCGACAGCGTGCTTCTTGCCAAGGGGAGCGTGTTCAACGAGCAGTTCGATATCAAATATTCCGGCACCGAGAGTGCGCCGATCAAGATCGGCAGTTACGGGACGGGTGCTGCACCCGTCATTCACAGCAGCGGCGACGGCATCCACAGTCTCTATGCCTCGAACATCGTCATCGAGAACCTGAAGATATCGAATACCGGAGGTGCGGGCATTTATGGCGGCAGTGTCACGAACTGGACGGTCCGCGACGTCGAGATCGCCAAGACGGGATTGTCGGAAAACGCAGGTGCCGTCACCTTCCGGAGCAGCAAGAACGTCACGGTCGAAGACAGCACGATATCGGGCGTCAAAGGCGACGGCTTCTGGATCGAGAAGGTCAACGGCATCAAGATTCTCAACAACACCGTCACCAACGCCCACGGCGCGACGGCCGATGCCGTGCAGGTGAACGACAGCAGCAACATTCTGATCCGCGGCAATCATCTCGATCAGACCCATGCCGATAGTCCGAAGGGCGTCATCGCGCTCGTCAGGCCGGTGAATGCCGTGGTCGAGGACAATGTGCTCACCGGCGGTGGCTTCGGCATCAGCGCGCAGGCCGGCAAGAACATCGCCATCCGCGACAACGACATATCGGGATTTCACGGCTACAGCTGGTCCTTCGCCGTCGGTCTCGGCGACGCGGGCAACACCAGAGACTACGATGTCGCGGGCAACCACATCCATGACGGCGCCTGGGGCGTGGTCATCACCGCCGCTGGCAGCCCGAGCTATGTCCGCACGAATATCAAGGTCCACGACAATGTCTTCGACGACCTCTCACAGGCGGCGTTAAAGGTCGACAGGCCGGCATCCGGCTCCTTTTCCAACAATACGATCGAGACCGGCACCAAGGCCACCAGCATATCGCCTTCCATTGCCGACGCGCACACCTTCTCCGTCAGCAACAACCATACGGTCGCCAATGTCGAGACGGCGCTGGCAAGCCCGGTTGCCAAGACCGCCGCAGTCACGGAGGCCTCTGCGGATCCGGCGGTTGTCGCCGTCCATGACAATTTGAAGATCCTGACAGATACGGGTGCTGCCCATCACGGCAATCTCCTCGAAAACGACAGCTCGGACAACGACACCCTGGTGCTGCGCCGATTCGGGGGCGAAACCGTCGGCAAGCACGGCCTGACGCTGACCGGGGAATACGGTGACATCCACGTGGACCGGGAAGGCAACTATGCCTACACGCTCGATGAAACGAAGCTCCCTGACCATAGCGGACATGTGAGCGAGTCGTTCACCTACGGGATCAACGATGGAACCCCGCATCACAGCGACGGCGATACGCTGACCGTCTTCATCCATCTGGATGGCTTGCTGAGCTGAGGTGAGCGTGCCTCGGCACTACGCTGGGGAGGCTGCTTCCGGGGAAGACTCCCTGGGGAAGCGTTGCTCCTGCCACCAAATGGCTGCGCAGCGCTCCTCATCCGGCTGCCGCCGGGTGAGGCTAAGGGGCATGCCACGCGGCCTCAACCTTTCTGGCTTGCGACTGACCTGAAACAGGACGCTGCTCCTCCCACGACCATTCGTCGCCGAGGCGTACGATACCGTTCGTTCACCTTTCGGTCGTTGTTGTGTGGATTGTTTACGTATAAGTTGTAATCTCGAGGATGCAGCCACCGCCAGGCGCTTCTCGGGACGAAGGCAGGCCCACAGGGTCTACCAACCGCCGTGAAGGCAATATCGAAGACCCTCTTGAACATGGCCTTTAGCCCCGACCGCATCCGATCCACGCGTCGCAGCCGATCCAGACGGCTGCGCGGCAATTCGAGAACATGGCGATATGGCAATCTATTATGTGAATCCGGCAATAGGCTCCAACGGCAACAGTGGAACGAGCGAGGACACGCCGTTTTCATCGTTCTGGGCGGTGGAAAACTTGAAGCTGCAGCCGGGCGACAGCGTGCTGCTCGCCGCCGGAAGCGTGTTCAACGACCAGCTCGATCTGAAATATTCCGGCACAGTGAATGCCCCGATCACCATCGGCAGTTACGGGGTCGGCGATGCGCCAGTCATCCATAGCCCCGGCGACGGCATCCACAGCCTCTATGCATCGAACATCGTCATAGAAAATATCAAGATATCGGATACCGGCGGCGCAGCGATCTATGGCGGCTCTGTTTCGAACTGGACCGTGCGCAATGTCGAGGTCGATCATACCGGACTGGCGGGCAAGTCAGGTTCCGTCACGTTCAGGACCGGTTCGAACATCACCATCGAAAACAGCACGATCAACGACGTGAACGGCGACGGCGTCTGGATCGAAAAAGTCAACGGCGTGAATTTTCTCAACAACACCGTCACCAACGCCCACGGCACCGCGGCAGATGCCGTCCAGATGAATGACAGCAGCAACATCGTGATCAGCGGCAATTACCTCGACCAGACGGGCGCCGCTACGCCGAAGGGTGTCATCGCGCTCGTTCGGCCCGTAAATGCCTTGGTCGAGGACAACGCGATAATCGGTGGCGGCTTCGGGATCGGCGCGCAAGCGGGCACCAACGTCGCTATTCACGACAACGATATTTCAGGTTATGGCGGCTACAGCTGGTCCTACGCCATCGGTCTCGGCGATCAGGGTGATACGCGAGACTACGATATATCAGGCAATTACATCCATGACGGCGTATGGGGCGTGGCGGTCAGTGCCGCCGGCACGACCAGTTACGTTCGCGAAGATATCAATATCTACGGCAACGTTTTCGATGACCTGTCCTCAGCCGCGCTCAAGGTCGACAGACCGGCATCCGGCTCCTTCCACGACAATGTCATCGCCAGCGATGTCACGCCCTACAGCATATCGCCTGCCATCATCGCCGCGAACACCTTTCCGGTCAGCAACAATACGACGCTCGACGAAGCCCAGGCGACGTTGCTTGCGAGCAGCGATAGTCTCGCGGTCGGCGATACGACGCATACGGACACGGCGCCTGCGCTTGTTGCAACCCATGACAGCCTGAAAATCTCGTCCGACCTGGACGCTGGCCATTACGGCAATCTCCTTGAAAACGACAGCTCGGCCAATGGCACCCTGCTGCTTCGCCGCTTCGAGGGCGAATACGTCGACAAGGACGGCGTGACGCTCACCGGCCAATACGGCACCATCCATGTTGATCGTGATGGCGATTACACCTATACGGCCGACGCCGCGAAACTCGCCGGGCTTAGCGGAGACGTGAGCGACACCTTCCACTACAAGATCTCCGATGGGACTTCGCTACATTTCGACACGGATACGTTGAGCGTCTCCATCCATGTGGATGACTTGCTGAGCTGATAGGGACGCCGGCAGCAGACGGCTTGCATCATCGCGGCGGCAGTCCGCCCTGCACTTGCGAAGTCTCATTGATCGCCGAGCAAGATCCTGATGACGTCCACTTCGATTTCCGCGCAGATGATCTCATATTCGGCGATGATCGCGGGATCGGCCGATTTATCCCGGCGCATGCGATCGAGGACAGTGCAGGCTTCGCCGTAGGCGCCGCATAATTCGTAAAAATGGGGCTGGCTCGCCGCGGCTGTTCTGATCGTTGCCCGCGTCGCAGGGAGTCGCATCATCAGCCTGGCCAGCCCCTGTTCTGCGGCTTGCCGGGTGAGGTGGGCTACGCCTTCTTTCCTGACCATGCCGTCATTCCTCGCTGCCTGTGCTTTCCGATCCAAGGGGGTACGCAATACTGATCCCCTGACTAGTACGCAGGAATGCTGCATCTGGTTTCATGCCGGATGAAGGATTAGTGGCGTACTGCCGCAAACAGCCGGTGCTACCAGCGCAGGAGGCGGGGGCCGAGCAGCGCGCCGATTGCGCCGGTCAGCAGGATTCCGAGCGAATACCAGAGGGTGACGAAGGGCAGGCCGTTTTCCGTGCAAAACCAGGAATAGACCCAGGCGCCGGATGCGCCGGCGGCAATGCCGGCGATGAAACCGGTCACTCCGAGGTTGCTCGGCGCGCCGCCACGCAGCACCCAGGTATTTGCGATCAGGATCGGCATGGCGAAGGCAAAGATCAGCAGCGGGCAATGCAGGGCGGAGGAGCCGAGCACCAGCACGGGGTAGCTTGCGGCCGGCGACAAAGCGAGCTGAATGACCGCCATGACGGCGAGGGCGAGTATGATGGCCGCGGCAAGCCCGAAAAAGCGGCCCTCCGAGCCATCCGGCCGGGACAGGCGGTAAACGGCTGCGAAGGCGGCGATTGCAAGCAAGCCATTGTAGGCGGACTTGATCCAGAAGACCGGCAGCATCAGCGCCTGCGCCATATCGGTGCGAAGGCCGAGGAGGATAAGCATCAGCAGCAGCGAGACTGCCAAGGCCGGCAGGATGGCAAGCGCGAAGCGGCGTTCGAGCGCATGTCTCGGCACCGGCTTCAGATCCCGGACAAGGCTGTCGATCACGTCCTCAGTCTCTCTCACATCCCACCTCGCAATCTTGCCGCCAGCGCCCTGATGCCCCTGTGTACGCCGACCTTGACCGCCGATTCCGACTGTCCGGTGCGGCTTGCCGTATCTGCCACCGACTGCCCCTCGAGCTTGACCTGACGGATCAGCTCCTGCTGGAGCTGCGGCAGGCCGCTCAACAGCCGTTCGACATCCATGCGCGCTGCAATCGCATCCTCCCTGAAGTCGTCTTCGATCTCCTCGTCCAGCTCCATTTCCGCCTTGTACCGGCCGCCATGCTTCCGGTGGTGGTCGATCAGCTTGTAGCGGGCAATCGAGAAGAACCACGCGGTGAACGGTCGCTCCCTGTCATAGGTCGCCCGGCGCGAATGCAGCGCCAGCAACGTCTCCTGCACGAGATCTTCCGTGTCGGATTTCGCGGTGGTGCCGATACGTCCGCCGTAATAACCGACGAGCAGGGTCCGCAACGTCACGAGCAGACGCCGATAGGCTGCCTCGTCCCCGTCTAGGGAAAGAAGCATCAGCATCTTCAGTGCTTGTTCCGAATGGGCGCTCGTCATGTCGTCTGCAATGTTATTCGCGTGGGAGACGCTTTGGTTACAGGCAGGTTCAAAAATCTTCCGGCGGCAATTCAAAGTGTACAGCGTCCTTTGCGCGTCTCCAAAAGACGCGCGGCGCTGTAGCGCTATCACATAAGCGTGAGGCTGTAACCGCCTTCGCAAGAGGATCGAATTCAGGACTGTGAGCCGTCGGTGGGTGCCGGCGGACATGTCAAAACGATCCGAGGAGACCCTCATGACCAAGATCCTTTCCAGCCTTGCCGCCTGCACCTTCGTCATTGGCCTGTCGCTTGCCGGCGTCGCCAACGCCCAGAGCAGCGATGCCATGAAGAAAGACAGCATGAAGACCGACACGATGTCGAAGGACGCCATGTCCAAGGACGCAATGTCGAAGGACGCAATGAAGAAGGACACCATGGCGACCGGCAGCACCAAGGCCGACTGCATGCACAATGCCGGCATGGAGAAGGACACGATGAAGAAGGACACAATGACGAAGGCCTGCGACGCGATGAAGTAAGCTTTGGCCGCGGCCGCTGAAACTATTTGGCTGGCGGCCGCGTCCTTTCTCGCTAAGACCTTTCATGTCGATCCGGAGGAATTACCATGGCCACGACCGATGCCGGCATGACGAGCGGAGGCACGCTCTTCTACCGCCATGGCCTGCTGGTGCGCCTGTCGCACTGGGTAAACGTGCTGTGCATGACGGTGCTGCTGTACAGCGGCCTGCAGATATTCAATGCCCATCCGGCGCTCTATTGGGGCCAGTACGGCGCCGACGACGATCCGTCCTTCATTTCCATGGAGGCGGAGCAGGAAGGCAATGCGCTGAAGGGCGTGACGCGCATCGGCGGATTGACCCTCGACACGACGGGCATTCTCGGGGTTTCGAATGTCGGCGGCGAGGCTGCAGTGCGCGGTTTTCCGAACTGGCTGACCTTGCCGAGCTACCAGGATCTGGCATCGGGCCGGCGCTGGCATTTCTTCTTTGCCTGGCTGTTTGTCATCAACGGCTTCAGTTATCTCGCTTATGGTTTCATCAGTCGGCATTTCCGCCGCGATCTGCTGCCGGCGGCCGGAGAGCTGCAGCCTTCGCATCTCGGCCGTGAGATCGTCAGTCACGCCCGGCTGCGCTTTCCCAAGGGGGCCGAAGCCCGCCACTACAATACGCTGCAGAAACTCGCCTATGTCGCCGTGATCTTCGTGCTGCTGCCGCTGATGATCGGGACCGGGCTTACCATGTCGCCAGGCTTCAATGCGGTTGCGCCCTGGCTGCTCGATCTGTTCGGCGGCCGGCAATCGGCCCGCACGCTGCATTTCCTAACCGCCTTCTCGCTCGTCGCCTTCGTCGCGGTGCATGTGGCGATGGTGCTGGTTTCGGGCGTGTTCAACAATCTGCGCTCGATGATCACCGGTTATTACGACATCGGGCAGGGAGGAAAGTCATGAGCCGCATCATCACCAGACGTCGATTCCTGCTCGGCGCGACGATGACGGCATCGGCGCTGGGACTTGCCGGCTGCGATGCCCTCGTCGAAAACGATCGGACGAAATCGGTGCTGAAGATCGCCGAAGGCTTCAGCATGAAGACGCAGCGCTTCCTGCTCGGCGACGACGCGCTCGCCCGCGAGTTCACCGAAGCCGATATCTCGCCGACCTTCCGCGCCAACGGCACGAGCATGCCGGATAATGCCCGCTATATCGACTGGATGAACCAGCGGTTTTCGGGCTGGAAGCTTGAGGTTGGCGGACTGGTCGACAAGCCGATGCAATTGTCGCTGGCGGAGTTGAAAGCCCTGCCGGCCCGCACGCAGATCACCAGGCATGACTGCGTCGAGGGTTGGAGCGCGATCGGCAAATGGACCGGCGTGCCGCTCGGAGCGCTGCTGCAGGCGGCCGGTTTGAAACCCGAAGCCCGCTACATCGTTTTCCACTGCGCCGACGAATACGAAAAGACGCTCGACGGCAGCGGCTGGTATTACGAAAGCATCGATCTCGTCGATGCGTTCCACCCCCAGACGATCCTTGCCCACACCATGAACGGCCGCGATCTCGAAGTCGCCCATGGCGCACCTCTGAGGCTCCGGGTCGAGCGCCAGCTCGGTTACAAGCAGGCAAAATACCTCACCGGCATCGAAGCCGTCGCCGATCTCGGCCAGCTTTACGGCGGAAATGGCGGCTTCTGGGAGGATCGCGGTTACGAATGGTATGCGGGCATATAATCTCCGACCGACATGCCGACCTTGACGCTTTCCTCGTGTCGGGTTCCACGGCCGGAGAGGTCCTCGTGATCGAGGATGTGGAACCTCGCCGCTGCCCCCGCTCAGGCAGAGAGACCGATGGTGATGGTGGCGGACAGCACGCCGCTATCGAGTTTTTCGAAATCGAAGATGTGATCGGCAGCATCCTCCGGGATGAGGCCGTCCTCGTCGTTGCGCGTATCGCGGGCAGGGCGCCCGAGATAGTCGGGATGCTCACCATAGATGATATCGCTCAGCACATCGTCGAAATAGATCTGGCTGACGAGAAGCTCCTTGCCCTCAACGAGAATGCGGCAATGAACATGCGGCGTGCGGCCCTTGTACCATCCGGGATAGGCCGTCAAAAAGCTTGCCTGCCCCTTGGCATCCGTCAGCTGGCGGCCGCGGAAGGCAAGCCCGCTAATCGCCTCGGCATCGCCGAAGGTGCACATCTCCGCAGCCTCGCGGCCGGAATAGATGCCGCGGTGATCGGTATGCCAGATTTCGATATCGGCATTTTCGACCGGCTGGCAATCTGCCGCGTGGACGATCCGAACGGCCAACCGCAAAGGCAGCCCGGCCTTTCCTTCCGAGACGTCCTGACGGGCCGGGACATTGTTGACATGGCAGGGGCCAAGGGTCTGGGCGACGGTGACGACGCAATTCGGACTGGTGCGGAAGAGCGGCTCGGGCAGCTTCTCCAAGGTAACCGACTTTGTGCCGCCGCTTACGAAATCCGTTCCCTTCCAGTCGAATGTCCTGGCGGCAACAACGACGTGTCGCCGCGGCCAGATCGCCACCGCAGCGACGGATGATGCGACAATGGCCGCACCTCCAAGCACAAGGGTTCGCCTCTTCATCTGTCTTCCTTGCCTCAAGACGCAGGATTTAAGGAGGGTAGGCCAGAAATTCCAATTAAATCTCGGCAATGATCGGCGGAGAGATCATCGGCATCTAATGCCCACCGAGACGGCAGGTGGGTTCCGAAGCGGCCAATCGTATTTGCAGGCGGATTGACGGGAAAGCGTATTCTGCCGATGTTAGCAACTGGACGGTTGCTCCGAGGCGCCCATTGGGCTTCGGTCGCGTAAAATAGCTGTAAAGCATTGAATTACTGGATAATTTTATCCTTGAATCGATTCCGCTTTGAACTATGCGGTAGGCATCCAAAATTCGTTTCCGAGCCAGGGCAGAGGCATATGGAACCAACCCACTTGTTCGAGCTCGTCATCGCGATGTTTCTCGCGATCATCGCGCTGCATTATGCCGCCCACCGGCTCGGGTTGCCGCCGTCCGTCGCGCTGCTGGCCGGTGGTGCTTCGCTGGCGTTTGTGCCGGGGCTGCCGGCGATATAAATTGATCCCGGGCTGGTGCTGGTCATCTTCCTGCCGCCGCTGTTGATGGACGGCGCCTGGTCCATTGCCGCCGGGCGGTTGCGGCGACACGTGATCGGCATCGCCTCGCTTGCCGTCGGCGCGGTGTTCTTCACCTGCGCGGTCGTCGCCGTTGTGGCCCACCTCATCTTTCCGTCGCTTCCCTGGGCAGCTTGCGCCGCACTCGGCGCGATCGTTGCGCCGCCGGATGCGGTTGCGGCGCGTGCCGTGCTGCAGCGCGTCAGGCTGCCGCGGCGGCTTCAGATCCTGCTGGAAGGCGAGAGCCTGCTCAACGATGCGAGCGGCCTGGTGCTCTTCCGTTTTGCCGTTGCCGCTGCCGCAACCGGAGCCTTCAGCGCGGCGGAGGCGGGCGGCAGCTTCCTCGTGCTGGCGCTCGGCGGCGCCGTCGTCGGCATCGTTGTGGGAACGGCGTGGTTCAAGCTCGTCCGGCTTCTCGGCGACGAATATCTCATCATCGCAGCCTCGGTGCTGCTCGGCTGGATTGCCTATCTGCTCGGCGAGCAGCTGCATGTTTCTGGCGTCATCGCCACGGTTACCGCCGGCCTGATCATGAGTTGGCACCAGCACACCGTGCTTTCAGCCGCAATGCGCATGCGCGGCATTTCGTTCTGGACGGTGATGATCTTCCTGATGGAAGCGGCGGTGTTCATCCTGATCGGGCTGTCGCTCCGGGATGTCGTCGAACGCGGCGGCGGCTTTGCCACCGTGATCTCGACCATGGGATTGCCGATGCTGGCGATCCTCGTCGCGCTCGTTCTGGCGCGTTTTGCCTGGGTCTTTGCCTGCGATTTCGTCGTCAGGTTATGCACTGCCCTGGGGTTCACACGCGCCGCGCCGCTCGGCGTCGGCGGCGCCACCGTTCTCAGCTGGGCGGGTGTGCGCGGCGTGGTGACGCTTGCTTTGGCGCTGAGCTTGCCGGAAGGATTTCCCGGCCGCGACTTCATCCTCGTGACGGCCTTCGCCATCATTCTCGGAACCGTGCTCATACAGGGCACGACATTGGGGCGGGTGATTGCCTGGGCGCGGCTGGTGGAGCCGGAGTCGGAAAGAGCGCGCCTGACGATGAGCCAGGCCGAAGCCGCCATGGCGCAGGCGCAGTTCGGGATCGTCCAGAGCCTGGCCTATGACGCGGAAGGAAAACTCATCCACCCGCAATTGCTGGAGCGCTACCAGCGCCGCGCCACGTCGATCATCGACTACGCCGAGAAAACCGAGCAATACATGCCGGTGCTGCATGCGCATTTCGATGTCATTCTCGAAGCGGTTGCCATCGGGCGTCGGGAACTCATCCGGCTCCACCGGGCCGGCGACATCGATGACGAGACGCTACGTGAGCTGGAACGGGATCTCGATCTCGAGGAGCTGAGCGCGATCTCGGCCAAGGCGTGAGGTTCAGCGCCTCGCGCTTTCAGCTTCATCATCAATGCATTGAGATACCGGGGCTGATGCCTGAGCGATCCTGATGTCGCCGCCGAGTGGCGTCCTACCCTAAATGGCGATTTGTTCGCCGAGTTCGACGACACGGTTTGACGGCAGATTGAAGTAATCGGAAGGGTCAATCGCCAAGCCTTCCAGCGCCATGAATATGCGCTCCTGCCAGGCGGGCAGCCCGGTGTTCGGCGTCCTCACGAGGTTCCGGCGGCCGAGATAAAAGGAGGTTCTCATGATCTCGAACTTGAAGCCTCCCTCCCGGCAGAGAGCCAATGCTCTGGTGACATCTGGGTCGTCCATGAAGCCGAAGGTGATGTCGAGGCGCACGAAACGCGGCGAGAGCTGGCTGATCTTGATGCGTCTGATATCGGGGACATAAGGTTCATCCTCGGTCCAGACGGTCAGGATAACGTTCTGTTCGTGGAGCACGTGGTTGTGCTTGAGATTGTGGAGCATAACGTTCGGCGTTCGATCTGGGACGCTGGTCAGGAAGACTGCCGTTCCCGGAACGGTGACCGGCGAATGGTCCGACTTTCGCTCGATCGACCTGATGAAGGAATCGAGCGGGATCTCGTTGTTGGCCCGCAGCCTCTTCAGATAGGCCTGGCCTCGGGTCCATGTCCACATCAGGATCATGATCGCCAGCGCAAGGGCGACCGGAACCCAGCCGCCATCGTAGATCTTCAGCAGATTGGCTGCCAGGAACATGACTTCGATGGTGAAAAGCGGCAGCAGCCAGGCGGCCGCGAGGAGGAGGGAATAACCCCAGACGACCCGAAGGAACTGGAAGACCAGCATGGTCGAGATGACCATGGTTCCCGTCACCGAGATGCCGTAGGCCGTCGCCAGCGACTCGGAGTCGCCGAAGGAAAAGATCAGCATCAGCACGCCGACCAGCAGGAGAAGATTGACGGCCGGCACGTAGATCTGGCCGGTGTTGGTCTCCGACGTGAACTTGATCCTGAGCCTCGGCAGGAAGCCGAGGTGAACCGCCGAGCGGGACAGCGAAAATGCGCCTGTGATCACCGCCTGGCTGGCGATGATCGTTGCCATCGTCGCCAGGAGAACCATCGGCGGCAAGGCCCAGTCGGGATACATCAGAAAGAACGGGTTGCCGGCCGTTTCGGGATGGGCGAGAACCAGCGCGCCTTGCCCGAGGTAGTTCAGCAGCAATGCGGGAAAGACAAGCACGAACCATGCCATTTGGATCGGGCGGCGTCCGAAATGCCCGAGATCGGCATAGAGCGCCTCGGCACCCGTCACCGTCAGAAAAACGGCGCCGAGCACGATGAGGCCGACGCTGCCGGCATGGGTGAGGAACAGGAATGCATTGGCCGGATTGAGCGCTTCCAGAATCCTCCAGTCGTCGCCGATATGGATCAGGCCGCCTGCCGCCATGGCCAGAAACCATAACACTGTGATCGGCCCGAAAAGCTTGGAGACGGCGGCCGTTCCCCTCGACTGGACGGCAAAGAGGACGATCATGATCGCCGCCGACGCAAGCGGGACGTATTCGGCAAAGGCGGGTGTGATCAGTTTCAGGCCTTCGAGCGCCGACATGACCGACAAAGCAGGCGTGATCATCGCATCGCCGATGAAGAGGGCGGCGCCGATCAGGCCGGCGAAGAAGAGCACCGGCACGTTTCGCCCCATCTTCTTCATCAGGAGGGCGAGCAGCGAAAGCGCGCCGCCTTCGCCGTCATTGTCTGCTCTGAGAAGGAAGAGCACATATTTGAAAGTCACAATGATCGTCAGCGTCCAGACCATCAGCGAAATCAGACCGATGACCTCGGCCTCATGCACGCCATCGGCTGCAAACGGCCTCAGCGCCTCGCGAAAGGCATAGAGCGGGCTAGTGCCGATATCGCCATAGACGACGCCGACCGCGCCGATGACCAGCCCGACAAAACCCTTCCGGCCGACGCCATCCCCCGTCTTATCCATATGCGTCGACGTCATGGTTCCCCGCTCATGCCACTTGCCTATGAGAACAAACATATGCCGCATTGCAGAACGGCAAGCAAATTGATGCGTGTGCGAATTTTTTGTGAGGGGCGGAGGCGGATGCGGGGATGGGGAGGGTGGCGTTGCGATCCGTTCAAATATCGTCAGTTCGCATCCCCTTGCGATTGCGCTGTCGCATGATAAAAAGGATTCATGACCTGCGCCCTGAACCTTTCGAGCTTCTATTACACGCTGCTCCCATAGAGCGGCGCAAGGTCATATTCCTGACACTCGAGACGCCGCACGGTCGGCGGCACGTGTGTCAACAGATGGTCTCCGGCCTCTTCGGCCCAAATGGAGACCCTTATGACACTATCG
The DNA here is from genome assembly GCF_000769405.2 of Rhizobium brockwellii. NCBI lineage: Bacteria > Pseudomonadati > Pseudomonadota > Alphaproteobacteria > Hyphomicrobiales > Rhizobiaceae > Rhizobium > Rhizobium brockwellii. The sequence continues at coordinate 2,576,653 of NZ_CP053439.1, read as the reverse complement.
TCTCAGCCCACCGGATCTAGATCCGACTTTCTTCGCACTCTGAGCGAGCGCGGCTTCCTGCATCAATGCACCGACTTAGGAGCACTCGACAGCTGGCTTTGTTCAGGAGCCGGCACAGCCTATAACGGCTTCGATCTCACCGCCGACAGCCTGCATGTCGGGCATCTCATTCCGATCATGATGCTGCGGTGGTTCCAGAAGACCGGCAACAAACCCATTGCATTGCTCGGCGGTGCGACAAGCCGCCTGGGCGATCCGAGCTTCCGCGACACGTCGCGTCCCCTTCTCAGCGAAGAGCAGATCACGAAAAACCTGATCGGCATCCGGCGTGTCTTCGAGCGGTTCCTCGCTTTCGGGGACGGCCCGACCGATGCAGCCATGGTCAACAATGCGGAGTGGTTGGGCGGGCTCAACTATCTCGATTTCCTGCGTGATATCGGGCCTCATTTTTCAGTCAACCGGATGCTTACATCGGAGAGTGTGCGCCAACGGTTGGAACGAGAGCAATCGCTGACATTGCTGGAATTCAACTACATGGTCATGCAGGCCTACGACTTTCATGTCCTCGCAGAAAGCCGCGGCTGCCTGCTTCAACTGGGTGGCTCCGACCAGTGGGGCAATATCGTCAGCGGCGTGGAATTTGGACGGAGGATTGGCGGGCGAGCGCTGTTTGGATTGACTGCTCCGCTACTGACGACGTCGTCGGGCGTGAAGAGGGGCAAGAGCGTTTCGGGGGCGGTTTGGCTAAACGCCGACCGGTTGTCGCCCTATGAGTTCTGGCAATTCTGGAGAAATACCGGAGATGCCGACGTGGGTCGTTTTCTCAGGCTGTTCACCGAGTTACCCTTAGGTGAAATTGCACGCCTCGAAGTGCTTCGGGATTCCGAGATCAACGAAGCGAAAAAGATCCTTGCCGACCAGATCACGAGCCTGTGCCACGGGGCAGACGCGGCAGCGCAAGCTTCCGAAACCTCGCGGCGCACTTTCGAAATAGGCGAGGTGCCGGCGGGTCTCCCGACAGTCAGGCTCCCGCATAGCCTTCGCGGTGCCTTTCCGCTCGTTGACGCCATGGTCGTTGCCGGGCTCGCCAAGTCGAAAAGCGACGCACGTCGATTGATCGTTGGCGGCGGTGTGCGGGTGAACGGCGGCGGCGTTAAAGACGAGGCATTGCGGCTTGGCGACTCCGACATCCAGAACGGCGTGATCCGGCTTTCGGTCGGCAAGAAGCGACACGTCCTGCTTCAGCCGGTTTAGCGTTGTGTATTCAATTCGGGGAGCGGGGCAACTCGAACTTGTTACGCTCCTTGCGGGTGCCTTTGACAAGGTGGCCCTTCGGTCCGACCTATTTTGCAGCCTTCAATTGGAGCGGCTGCTCTGCATTGAATTGTGAAATCAGCGGCGGCTGCATCATGCTGACAGGGGATGTCAGCAGTGGTGGTCGATAGTCCTGAGGTCGCGGATTTTCCAAGCAAGTCGCCATTTCGTCGGAATGTCCGGTTATGCCGCCGGATATCCGCGCCAATCGGAGCATTGTCCCGAGATGAAGCCGCACCACCGCATTTTCTTCATTCAGTTTGCCGTGGCCCTCTCCTTAGGCGCGTTTGTTTCACGGCTGCCCGATCTTCAGGTCAAGTTCAGCCTGACCGAAGGGGAGCTTGGCCTTCTGCTCGCCGTTCTGTCTTCCGGGGTTCTCTGCGGGTTGACGTTCTCGGTGAGGTTCATCGAGTGGCTCGGTGCGCGCACCACGGCCTTCGTCACCGTCTTCGGTGCGGCGCTGTTTTTCGCGCTGATCCCCTGGATGCCTTCAGCTCTGGTGGCAGTGCCATTGTTCTTCATTGCCGGCATTTTCACCGGCGCATTCGAGATCAACGCCAATATCGAAACCGATCGCCATGAGGCGCTGCTTGGATACCGCATCATGAGCCGGGCTCACGGCATGTGGAGCCTCGGCTTCTGCATCACCGCCCTTGTTGCCGCCGGCATGCGACAGGCTGCCGTCTCCATCGAACTGCATAGCTTCATCGTCCTCGTGGCGGTCTTGATTGCCGGGTCGATCGTTTTTTCGGGGATCGAAAATGCGCCCCGGCGGCAGGACGCTCACCCCGGAGATACGCCGATCATCGCTTTTCCGACAATCGGACTGCTCCCCCTTTGCCTTGTCGCTGCAGCTCCGCTTCTTGCCGAAGGCGCAAGCGTCGATTGGTCGGCGATCTATATGCGCGACGTATTCGCGGTCGAACCCTTCGTCGGCGGGCTCAGCGTGACCATTTTCTCCTCGTTCATCGCCATCGGGCGTCTCGGCATGGACCCTGTCATTGACCGCTTCAATCCGCGCCCGGTCGCAATCACTCTCCTTGGGATCGCGGCCATCGGTGTTGTCATGGTTGCGACGGCGGCACATCCTGTTATCGCGCTCGCAGGCTTTGGCCTGACGGGTATCGGCTGCTCTTCAGTCTATCCGCTTGCCATCTCGGCTGCTGCCCGACGCACGGATCGACCCGCACCCGTCAACGTTGCAGCGCTCGGGCAGACGACGTTCCTTGTGTTTTTCGCCGGGCCGCCACTGCTCGGCTTCGTTGCCGAACACTTCGGCATCCGCTTTTCATACTGGGCGGTCGTCCCTGTTCTCGCCGCAGCACTGCTGGTCACCAAGGCACTTGCCGCTGATTCTGCCCCGGTCACAAGCCAGCCCGAACCGGTGCAACCACACGGTTGACACGCCACGCCGGCCTCCGCTGTCGTAAGCTCGTTCACCTCAGCAAGCGGAGGGGCAACCTCCGGCTTTCGCTGATGAATTGGGCGAGCGCAATGTATTTCCTATCGCATTGAAGTATTATGAACGGCCATCGGAAATATAGCTCGTATAGGTGAGGAACTAATTCCGTGCACTGTCGTCAACTCTTGGCGAATGGTTTTGCTGCTCAAGCATTGCAGACACCGTCCATTCTCGTCTGAATGGACCTGGTTGGGATGGCGAAATTCCAGCCTTTCGGCCTAGTAAAACACATGTTTTGCAGGCTTTGTGATGGCCGTCCCCGGCAGTTAAGGGAGGCTTGCCTATGGAGCTCCGCGCCTCGCTTCGGACAAATTTCCGCCGCCAAAATGCCAGTATTAGTTGTTTCTAAATCACGCCATAATTCGCATCTACGTTGCTGCGCCTGTTTTATTCTTCGCCACATTTCGGAATTTCAACATTATACAAACAATGGTGGGTAACTATGAAGGTTATTCTCGTCATCATCCTCACGGCGCTTGCCGTGCCCTGTGAGGCAGACATGCTCGGCACGGCGTCCAAGTATAAGAGCATGCACGAACGCTCCATCTCCTTCCTCAGCATCAATCCGCGCAGGGTATCGTGGTGCGGGGCGTTCTTGGCCTTTGTCGCCAAGCGATCTTCGCGACAACCGCCGCCCAACCCCAACATGGCGGCGTCGTGGAGGAAGTTCGGCAAGCCGGTGTTCTTCCGCGCCGCCAGGCGAGGGGATGTCGTGGTGATCCGCACCGGCAGGCGCTTTCATGTCAGCCTGTTCGATCACATCGACCAGCGCCGGCAGTACGTCTACCTGTTCGGCGGCAACCAATCCAACCGGGTCCAGCTGTCCAGATACCGCGCCAGCTCGGTCGTCGCGGTGCGACGATGATGCCAGCCTAAGGGAGCAGGCATCGCTTCTGAAAAAGGCGAAGTATCGCCCTTAAAAACCTCTTGTCTGCAAAAGATAATTGAATTCAATATCTTGCCGTTGATAGAGAGGCTTTTAAGGGACTAACTTTCCAAAAAACAGGCAGGCAGTTTTTGCCGCTGATGTTTCGGGCTTTCCCGGAAAAAGTTTGGCTTCTCAAAAATCGTTCCGACCTCGACGGCAGCCGCCGGCAAGTGGGCTTTCAGGTCTTACGCGCCCTGACGTGGAGGAAGATCGGCGCGATGCGGGTATCGGCGACCATTGGCTCGGCGAGCGCCACCTCGACTGAGGCCATGGGCTCGCCGAAAGCTTCGATCGTCAGTCCCGCTTCGACGATCATCGACACCCAGGTCGACAGCGTCCGGTGAAAACGCGGGACGGCAAACGGCGTCAGTGTCGCCCGTTCGGCCTCGGGGATGGAGGAGAAGATCCAGCGATCGATCCGGCCGTCGCTCTCATCGAAATAGTCGGCGATCTCCACCGCGACGGGCTCGCCAGCCTGATTGCGGATATTGCGGCGCGTCGGCGGCACAAAACAGGGGTGCAGGATCGAAAACTGCAGGAAACCGCCCGGCTTCAAAACCCGGTGGATGCCCTTCAGCACCTCGCGCTGGTCGGCCATGTCCATCATCGACATGAAGGCGGTGACGAAATCGAAAACCGCCTCGGGGAAATCGATGCTCTGGCCGTCGCCGAGCACATAGTCGATGCCGAGCGGCGCTTCAGCCTCGCTCTCGCGGGCATAGCGAATGAAGGTCGGCGCGATGTCGAGCCCGGTCATGCGGGCGCCGAGGCGGGCGACGGCGCGGGTGTTGGAGCCTTCGCCGCAGCCCAGGTCGAGCCCGGCAAGGTTTGCTACCGTCGGCAGCATGTCCAGAAAGGCCGGCGTGTTCAGCGCGTCGCGGTATTTGTCATAGCCGGCGCGGCTATAGATCGTCCAGGTCTCGGCATTGCTCTCCCAATGGGCGGCGACATCATTGGCGTTCATGGCTTTCCTCCTTGCGCGATCGGGACGGGCGGGGAGCTATAGGCGGAGCGTGCGGCAATGGGAAGACGGTCGCTAAAGGGATGGCGGCCATGCAGTCCATCGCGGATGAGCTGGTGAGGCCCATTCGCATCGCCCTCGACCATAGAAACATTGAGGACCAGGATCCCCTGCAGCCGAATTCAGATCAAGGATTTTGCGGTCGCATGACTGCTTAGAGATGCCGAGGCACCTTTGCCTTCAGCAGCTGCACGAGCGCGGGATCCATGAAATCGTAATCGTCAGGAATATGAAGGCAGATCAACCGCTTTGTCCTTGAGAGCTGACCGGTACTTGCCCTGGACTTTCGAACGATGAGCCTTCTCCATGACGAAGACGATATCGGCCCATTCGATCAGTTCGTTCGATAATGGGTTTTCGGCATCCTTGTTCGTGCCGGCCGAGGAGACCTCGATCTCCGGCCAGTTCGCGAAGACCTGTTCGGCCGTCGGGCTGCGAAGCTTGTTCTGACTGCAGACGAACAGGACGTTTTTCACGCTTCGATCTCTCCCGGAGTGAACGAGGCCGGCGATAGCACAATTCCGTGTCCGAGCGAACCAAGGGAGTTGATGCGTCACCCTCGGCTGACACTCTTGAACGCGGTGATGATGCTTTGTGCGGCGCGTTGCGCCTCATCTGATGTCGTCTGGAAATTGGTGACGGAGAGGCGCAGCACGTCGCGGCCGCGCCATTTGGCGCCGCCGGCGAAGATCATACCGTCCGCCTGGATCTTTTCGATCGTCTTTCGCGTCAGTGCGTCGCCTTCTTCGGGGGGCAAGTCCGTTCCGAAGCGGATGACGAGCTGGTTCAGTACGACGTCGTTCAGTATGCCGATGCCCGGTTGCCGCGACAGGAGATCGGCGATCAGCCGCGCTGAGGCGCAGCACTGGTCGATGAGGGTGGTGATGCCGTCGCGGCCGAGATGTTTCAGCATCGCCCAGGTGGCAAAGCCGCGTGCCCTTCTCGAAAGCTCGGGCACATAATGGGAGGGATCGCGTTCGCCTTGCCCGGCGAGCGGCAGGTAGCTCGCGGCGATCGTCATCGCCCGGCGATGGGCGAGTTCGTCGCGGACGATGGCATAGCCGCAATCATAGGGCGTCTGCAGCCATTTGTGGCCGTCGGTCGCCCAGCTGTCGGCCGCTTCGATGCCGCGGCTGAGGTGGCTGGTCTTCGCTGACGCCTGCGCCCAGAGGCCAAAGGCGCCATCGACATGCACCCAGGCGCCTTTCGCCTTCAATAGCGGGATGATGGCGGCGAAATCGTCGAAGGCGCCAGTGTTGATCTGCCCCGCCTGGAGAACGGCGATGATGGGTCCAGAGACAGTATCGAGCGTGGCCGTCAGCGCGGCCGGATCTATCCGTCCCATCGTGTCGGTGGGCAGGCGGAGCACGCGATCATGCCCGAGGCCGAGGAATTGCAACGCGGAGAAGACGGTGGTGTGGGCGTCGTCGCCGATCAGCACGGTAATCTCAGGCGCTCCGAACAGGCCCTTTGCATCGGCATCCCATCCCACTTGGCGCAGCACCTCGCCGCGCGCGGCGGCAAGGCAGGTAAAGTTCGCCACCGTCGCACCCGTGACGAAACCGACCGAGCTTTCGGCAGGCAACTTAAGGAGATCGAGAAGCCATCTCGCCGCGACGGTCTCGACGGCGGACGCGGCCGGGGCGACGACATGGTTTCCGGCATTCTGGCCCCAGGCGCTGGTGAGGAAATCGGCCGCGACGCCGACCGGATGGGAGCCGCCGATGACCCAGCCGAAAAAGCGCGGCCCTGTCGTCGCATGCAGCCCGGGTTCGGCGCCGTCCGAGAGGCGCCTGATGACATCAAGCATATCTGAACCAGCCGCCGGCAGCGGTTCGTCGAAACAGGCAAGCGAGGCTGCATAGTCGTGGGCAGGCACATGACGAGCGGGCGCTGCCTGCCGGAACCCCGCTGCAAGGCGGGCGGCTTCCTGAAACAGAGATGCGATTGCCGACATACGGATCCCCCTGCCGCCACCGATCATGCAGGGGCTCACCCTCGAAAGCAGGCTGCCGGCACACGCAATCTAGCCCATATCGCCGAGGCTGTCTTCGCCTGGCAGATCCCGGATCTGGATTCCGGGGCCTTCCTTGGGCTTGCCGAGACCTCAAGACAAATTGAGCATCGGGGAGGCGCTTCCTAAATATCTACAACAACTACCTTATCCCGTTCTGTCCATTTTTGAAATTCGTGGCTCTTGTTGAAAATGATTGCCTTCTCTTCAAGTATCGTTCAATGATGCGGAAATATCATTTGCACCATTGTCAAGTTGGTGCTGCCAATAAGCGAGGGATATGCACTGAAATATTTCCTTCTCTACGCGCTGACGTGCACGTTGGTCGGGATAGTTCTTCTCTTCATTACCCATGAAGTTGTACCGTTCACGATCGACAAGCCAACCGATCAATTGGTCGCCGGACCAACTGATGAGCCAGTTGCCGGACCAACCGAGCAATCGGCAGCCCGACCAACCGGTGAGCCGTTGAACGCGGCAACCGGCAAGCCTGTGCCGGGGGCAACCGGCGAGCCTGTGCCGGCGGCAACCGGCAAGCCGGTGCCCGGGCCAACAGCCGATCAGGCCGCCGTCCAGCAAGCCGATCCCTTGGTCGTCCGATCTACCCGCCAGCCGGTCGACGGGCCAGCGCGAGAACCTGCGGTCGGACCAACCGGCGAACCGGCTGCGAGGCCAACCGATCAATCGGTGGTCGGTCCAAGCGGTGAACCGGTAGTCCGGAAGGGCGGTCGGCTGGGGAGCCCGGCGCAGTGATCGGCGCTGAGATGATGGATTTCCGTTCGATCTCGTAACTTCGAGCATATGCTGAACTACGAAGCTTCCTGACATCGGTTGCATCGGCTGAGGTCATCTGTATTGACACTACCTCTCATCTCGCAGGAGGTCCCGATGGATGGAAGTGGCACGACGATCAGGCATGTCAGGGCAGACGAAGTGGAGGCTTTCCGCTGCATCCGTCTGGAAGCGCTCCGCACCGAACCGTCCCTCTTTGCAAGCCGCTACGAGGACTGGGAGGCTCTTTCTCTCGAGGAGTGGCGCAACCGCCTGAATGAGCCGGTTTTCATCGCCTTTCAGGGTGACGAACCCGTCGGCATAACCGGCCTAGTTCGACAGCGGTCGAGCAAGATGGCCCATCGCGCGACGATCATCATGGTTTACGTGAGAAGGAGCCTGCGCGGAACGGGCCTTGCCGGCAGGCTGCTCGGCGCGGTGGCCGATCACGCGCGCGATATCGGCATCCTGCAACTGGAACTCTTCGTCAGCGCGGAGAACCCGGCGGCAATACGCTTCTATCAGCGGGAAGGCTTCTCCGAGATCGGCAGGATTCCCGGCGGGGTTCTGGAGGAGGGCAGGGAGATCGACGACGTCATGATGGCTCGCCGTCTGGTCGGTTAGGTCTCACGCGGATGTTTCGGCGCATATCGGCTAGCCTCACCTATTGACCTCAAGTGGGGTTGGGGTTGCAGCATGCCGGCATGGGCTGGAGGCTTGGCCGTGACGAAAATTCTGAAAGATGAGGATCTGGTCGGCAGCGCGTTGATGGCGGTCGCAATCGATGCGCTCGAGACCGCCTTTCTCGCGAGAGCCGGCAATCGGCTGATCTCTCCGCCCCGGCACCATGTCTCGTTTCCCGATCGAGGCGATCTTGTCTTCACCGTCGGCGGCATCCTCAGCGATAAACCGCTTGCGGGCTTCCGGGTCTATGAAACATTCGACGGGGCGGAGCATTCGCAGATCGTCGCTGTGTGGTCGGTCGACGACGCGAAGCTCAAGGGCATTATTCTCGGAGAGCGTCTCGGCAACCTCAGAACCGGTGCGATCGGAGGGCTCGCCATCCGGTATCTCAGCGCGCCTGACGCCAGCATCGTCGGGATCCTCGGCAGCGGAGCGCAAGCGCGAACCCAGCTTGCCGCGGCCGCCGCCGTTCGAAAACTGGACCGCGCCCGCGTCTATAGCCGCGACGAGAGGAATCGCGCCGCCTTTGCAACTGAGATGCAGCACGCCTTGGGTATTGAAGTGGAGCCTGCAGGCAGCGCCTCTGAAGCCGTCGATGACGCCGACATTGTCATCTGTGCGACGACGAGCCGAATGCCCGTCATCCATGCGCGGGATTTGAAGCCCGGCGTGCACGTCAGTACCGTCGGCCCGAAAACGCGTGAGGGATACGAACTCGGCCTGGATATCGCCGATGCCGCAGCCGTGATCGCAACGGACTCTCCCGAACAGACGCGCGCTTATGCTTCGCCCTTTTTCCTGACCGGCTCCGGCAATGAGCACCGCATGGCCGACCTTGCCGATATCATGGCCGTGAAAGCGGCGGGGCGAGGATCGCCTGGCGATACGACGCTGTTTTGCTCCGTCGGCTTGGCTGGAACCGAAGTCGTCGTCGCCTCGGCAATCCTCGATATGCTGTGAGCCTGTTTCCCTTTATTCACGCCAGACCCAGCACATCCCCCATGGCGTATTCGCCGGGTGCGCGCCCTGCGATCCAGCGGGCGGCGGCAAGCGCGCCGCGGGCGAACATGCCGCGGTCGAGAGCCGAATGCGAGAGCGTCACGACTTCCTCGGCGGCGGCAAACAGGACGCTGTGTTCTCCGACCAGCCCGCCGGCCCGCAACACGGCAAAGCCGATTTCGCCGGGTGGCCGCTCACCGGTGATGCCGTCACGCCCGCGCCGCTCGACGGATGCAAGGGAAACGCCACGGCCCTCGGCCGCGGCTTCGCCAAGCATCAGCGCCGTACCCGACGGCGCGTCGATCTTCCTGTTGTGATGGGCTTCGAGGATTTCGATATCCCAGCCATTGGCGGGAAGGGCGCGCGCGGCCTGGGCGACCAGGCCGACCAGCATGTTGACGCCGATGGAGAAATTGCCGGAGCGCAGGATCGGAATCGCGCCGGCGGCCTTTGCGATCCGTTCGAGCTCATCCGGCTCGAAACCCGTCGCCCCGATCACCAAGGCCGGTCCGCCGGCCGACGCGCACAGGCCGGCAAGTTCGGCGGCAGCACGTCCCGTCGTGAAATCCAGGATCACGTCGGCCGCTCCGATCGCAGCCGAACGGTCGATCAACCCGGCGCCCGCGGATCCCTCGCGGCCGATGCCGCCGACGAACGCAAAATCCGGATCGGCCGCCAGCAGCGGCAGGATGGCGCGCCCCATGCGGCCGTTCGCGCCGGCGACGGCTATTTTGATTGGTGAGGTCACGGACTTTCCTTGGCTGGCGACATTTCCGACGGACGGCTGCTTGCATCGGCATTACGCCGGCGAACGGGATCTGCAACTACCGCAATTGAGCTCCCGGCGCAAAGCAGGGATCTCCTCTGGTCTTCTGCCGCTTACCAGTTGCCGGGATCGGCGGTGTGATCGATGCTGGCGAATTCGTCTGCCTTGTCCCGGTCCAGCTTCACCTCCGTGGCAGCCTTCGTCTCGTCGACGACCAAGTAGCGGTCGGGGATCGGTCCCCTTGATAGTTCCTGGTACAGGAGCAAGGCGGCCTCCTCGGCGGTGTCGGCCTCGATCTCCCGAGTGATTGATACGGTGAACTTGTGCATGGCTTCGGCCCTCTCGATCGGTGCGGCGGCGCGCGCAGTTTGCACAGTCTGACACGAGTTTTGTGTCGATGACACTAAAACTGCTCGCTTAGAATTTGATTCATGCGATGGCTTCAGGTCTTTGTTTTTATGAATGTCGTGGTGCCAAGCCGCCGCACCGTTTTGGGCGAACTCAGCCGAGGAGATAGATCATGCGCCTGAATCAAGTAACCGTTACGATGCCTGACCTCGATGCGGGCTGGAACTTCTACTGCGCTCTCGGTCTCAAGCCCGTCGTCGACGCCCGTCCTCGCTATGCGCGCTTCGTCTGCCCGGACGGGGACAGCACCTTCTCCCTGCATCAGGGCGAAGGCGGCGGTGGCGGCACCACGGTGTATTTCGAGTGCGAGAAGCTGGACGAGACGGTCGGCAGTCTCAGCGAGGCCGGTCTTCGTTTCGTCACCGGACCGAAGGATAAGAGCTGGCTCTGGCGCGAGGCGGAGCTTTTCGACCCCGGCGTTAACCGCATCATCCTTTATTTCGCCGGATCGAACCGCACCGATCCGCCGTGGCGCGTGGATAAGGTGGACCGCCCGAAGTAGGCAGCCTCGGCGCCGGCCTATCCCGGCCATTCCCCGAATTGACGAATCGCGGTCGCCTCGGCATCTTTGTGTCGGCGTGGCCTAACGCCGAACCTCCCAGGACCTTCCCCAGCAGGGTCTTCAACCGGAGGCAAAGGGACTTTCGTCTCGGGTCGTGATCCTTGGTCCTGATGTTTCGGGCCTGTTGCTGGGGAACGATGTCCGGAACGTGAGAGGCCCTGATATGACTGAAAATGGAAATTTCAAACGGCGGGTGCGTGCGCGCGCCGCCAAGACGGGTGAATCCTACACCGCCGCCCGCATGCATGTTCTTCCCAGGTCGGCGAACGATGCACTGCCTGAGGCAAGGCGCTTGCGTCTTGCCGTGGCCCAGACCACCCATGCCGACGATCCCCGCGATGCCGACAAGCTTCGCCAGAGCGGACAGGAGATGCGCCTGCTGATGCGGCAGGCGCGAGAGGCAGGGGCGCGGCTTATTCACTTTCCCGAAGGGACGACATCATCGCCGAACAAGCGCATCATGTCGGAAATCGGGCCAAGAGAGATCGGGCCGTCCGATTGGCGGCGGTTCGAATGGGCCGTGTTGCGTGAGGAACTGGATATAACGCGCAAACTGGCGCGCGAACTCGGGCTCTGGACGGTCATCGGTTCTGTGCATCCGCTGACGCCGCCGCACCGGCCGCACAACAGCCTTTATGTCGTCTCCGATCGCGGCGAACTGGTGACGCGCTACGACGAGCGGCTGCTGTCGAACACCAAGATCTCCTTCATGTACACGCCGGGTTCGATCCCCGTGACCTTCGAGGTCGACGGCATCCGTTTCGGCTGTGCGCTCGGCATGGAGTGCAACTTTCCTCAAATTTTCACCGAATACGAGCGGCTCGATGTCCACTGCGTGCTGTTTTCGTCCACTGGGGGGACGTCGGCCAATGATACCTCCTTCGCCGCCGAGGTGCAGGGGTATGCGGCGAGCAACAGGTACTGGGTGAGTTTCTCCATACTGGCACATCCCGGTTTAGCTGATCCCGTGTCTTCCGGGATCGTCGCTCCCGGTGGCCGGTGGGCGGCGCAATGCCCTGCGGATGGAACGGCCGCGATATCGCTCGCCGATATCGACGACAATCACGGCGATATTGCTCGGCCGTGGCGGCGCAAAGCGCTGAGCGGCCTCTACGAGCCGCACCGCGTGGCCGGCGATCCGCGCAGCGACGGGCGGGATATGTTTTAGAGCCGCGTCGCGTCGGCGGCATTCCGGCAAAGTGAATGCAGCAGATGCCATATGCACTGGCGGAACCGTGCCCACGGTTCCCGCCATCTCCCTTCCTGTCCCGTTCGTTTCGGCGCAACACTGCTTCGCCTACGAGACCCAGTCCTTCGCTCGAGCGGGCGCTGGCGCGCCGTCGCTGAATTTATCGACAAGGTTCGGCCGGGCGGCAAGCCCAATCAGCCCTTCGTTGCCATGATCAAAGGCAAGCGTTTCATCTTCATGCACGACCGCAAGGGCGGCGAAGCTTATATTACCTCGCCCCGTTGCTCTACGGCTGCTCCGCCATCAAGAACTCACCCAGGCTCGTCGACTGATGCCTCCGGCTCGACACGCAACCACGGCCAGCGTTGCTGATATTGCTTGCATTTCCGAGCGAACAATTCGGGCTGAGCGTTAAGCGGGTTCATCCTGAGGGTGCCGTGCCACATGTCGTCGAAGTAATCGGGCGCGTAGAGGCTGCCGTCATGAACTCTCACCCCCAGCCGTGTACAGGCGATAAGATAACGATCAACGCCGTCTTCAGTGCATTTGAAGGCAGGGAAGTCTTTGCCAAACTTCTCGCCATACCAGAGGTGGACGCGAGCCTGGTTCTTTATGTCAATTTTGTCTGCAAGGTCTCCGAGCAAAGCCTTGCCACCACGGATCACTTTGTCCTCGGCTTCCCATGAGAGATCGTGGTCGTCAAAATAAAAAATGTCATAATCCTTGATGCCTTGCTCTGGATCATTTCCGGCCTTCAAGTTCCATACCGTCTGAAAGAGGCAGCCAGCCGTCAGCATAAACTGCGGCAGGCCAAGAGCCGGCAATTTCTCCAGCAGCAGATGGTTGACCGGATTAAGCCGGATGCGGGCTAGAAATTGTTCAGTGGTGATGGTCACGCT